>SLKC01000022.1 GCA_007134775.1 Ectothiorhodospiraceae bacterium
AGACGATGCCTTCGAGATCAGGGGCGCCATCCCAGTAGTCCGGATTGCGTTGGGCGGCCACCTGGCGGTTGGCCTCCCAGGTGCGGAACTGGTACGGCCCGGTACCCGCGGGGTTGCGGCCATAGTCTTCGCCATGTTCCTGCACGGCCTGCGGCGAGACGATCAGGCCGGTGGGGTAGGCCAGATTCGACAGCAGCGGCGCATAGGGCTCATCGAGATGCATGCGCACGGTGTAGTCGTCGACGACCTCCGTCTCCTCGATGGCGCCGAAGAAGAACGACAGCGGGAAGGGGCCGGTCGCGTCGTGGTCGGGGTGGTCCTCGTCGAGCATGCGGTCGAAGTTGTACTTTACCGCCTCGGCGTTGAACGGGGCGCCGTCATGGAAGGTGACACCCTCGCGCAGGTAAAAGGTGTAGACGGTGCCGTCGTCGCTGATCTCCCAATCGTGTGCCAGCGCGGGTTCGACTTCCAGCGAACCGTCGGCATAGCGCACGAGGCCATCGTAGAGATTGACCAGGATGCGGAAGTCGTTGACGGCGGTCACGGTCGCCGGATCCATCGACTGCGGCTCGGCGATCTGGCCGACGACGAGCACGTCGTCCGGCGTCCGCGCGAACGCCTGCGAGGCGGGCAGGAGCAGGGCTATCATCAGCAGTCCGAGGACAAGGCCGATGCCCCGTTGTGGGTGATGCGGCCGTGGACTTGCTGACCGCGGCCTCCTAGTGATTGTGTTCATGATGACCTCGCTGCCGGCGCTGAATGGCCGGTCGTTATGGGTGTTGCTACCGGTGAGCCGGTGCCCCAATTTATACGCATAAATTCAAATGACGCAACCCAAGAGTGTGCCACCGGGTGCGCGGACAGTTGCGGGCAGGGCGGGTGTGGGCGAACATGCCGCGGTGGCAGCGGGCTGCATGGCATCCCGACAACGGGCCCGAACGGAGGTAGACGCAACCGTGAATGAGCCTCATGACCACGCCGATGGCGCATCCCGCCCACGCAGTGACCGACCGCGCGGCAAGCGCGTACGCAAGCGCTCGGACGTCGTCGCCGATGAGATTAAACGCTGGATCATGGCGGGGAATGTCGAGCCGGGCGGCCCGCTGCCGAACGAGCGCGACCTGGCCGAGCGCTACCGTGCCAGTAAGGGTACGGTGCGCGAAGCACTGAAATCGCTGGAGGTGCAGGGCCTGATTCGTATCCGTACCGGTCCCGGCGGTGGCGCCTCGGTCACGACGGTCACGCCGGCCCGCGCCGAGGAATTGCTGGGCAACTACTTCTACGGTACCGACCTGTCGCTGACCGATATCTATGCCGTGCGACGGATGCTCGAGCCGATGCTCGCCGAGAGCGTCGTCGGCCATCTCGACACCGAAGCCTTTGCCGCGCTCGATCGCTCCGTGAGCCAGTGCGCCTGCACTCCCCAGGGTGTGGAAGAGGCGCGAGCAGCGCGCATGGCGGAGCTCGATTTCCACGATATCCTCGCCCAGTTCTGCCCGAATCCCGTTCTCGGGTTCTATTGCCGCTTCCTCAACCGGTTGTTGAAGAACCTGGCGGTTTGCGAACGCATCTACCAACAGCCCAACCCCGAACTCACTGCCCACGGCCATGCGTATCATGTCCAGCTCATGGAGGCGTTCCGGGCGGGTGATGCCGACTGGGCACGGGCCCTGATGGCCGAACACATTGCCGAGGCCGAACGCTTGATGATGGAGTCCGAGGCCTTTATTGAGCGCCGGTTCCTGATGCCCGACACCCCTGCGGGCGAGCCCATCGATACGGACTGATCGCGGCCGTGAGCCATTGTCCTTGCTGTTCTCCAACCTGCGAGGCCGCAGCAAACCGTGCGCTATCGCGCCGGCTCGAACTCGCGCAGAAACCGCGTGAGGACACGAGCCGTAATATCCGCGTCCGCAGCGGTTATGGCTTCGTCGGGGTGGTGGCTCAAGCCGTCGCGGCAGCGCACGAACAGCATCGCCACCGGCGCGATCGCGGACATCGCCATGGCATCGTGGCCGGCGCCACTATAGAGGCGCAACGGCTCGCTGCCCTCGGTGTAGACGGCGGCGGCCAGCGCTCGCACTAGGTGCGGATCGCACTGGCAGCCATCGGCCTCGTAGAGCCACCGACAGCGACACTCGAGACTGCGTGCTGCGGCAATCGACTCGATGCGCTTACGGATCGTCGCCACTGCCGCTGCGCGGCGGTCGTCCTCGGGCGCGCGGATATCGGCGGTGAACACGGCGGCACCGGGGATGACGTTGATCGCCCCCGGCTCGGCACGGATGTGCCCCACCGTGCCGACCACATCGCCGGCCTCCTGGCAGTAGTGTTCGATGGTCAGCACGCCCTCGGCCGCGCCACTGAGCGCATCCCGACGCTGGTCCATGGGCACCGTGCCGGCATGGCCGGCCGTACCGTCCAGGCGGAACTCAAGGCGGGCGCCACCGGCGATTGCGGTCACCACACCCAGAGGGCGATCCGCCCGTTCGAGCTGCGGGCCCTGTTCGATGTGCGTCTCGACGAAGCCGAGGAGTGTGCCGGGTGGGTAGGCGGCGTCACTGATCCGTTCTGGCGCGGCGCCGAACTCGCGCATGGCCTCGGCGACGGAGATACCGGTGGCATCGCGGGTAGCCAGCGTTTCAGGATCGAGCTCTCCCGTTAGCGCCTTGCTACCCAGCAGCGTCGTGCCGAAACGCACGCCCTCTTCATCCGTGAAGGCGATGACTTCGACGGCAAAGGGCAGACGCTCGCCCGCTGCGTGCAGCAACCCGACCGCGGTGATAGGGGCGACGATGCCCAGCATGCCGTCGTAGCGGCCGCCATTGCGCACGGTGTCTTGGTGTGAACCCATCATCAGCGCCGGCAGTCCGGGCTGATTGCCCTCGTAGCGCCCGATCAGATTGCCGGCAGCGTCCCGGCGGGTGTGCATCCCGGCCTGTTCCATCCACTCGGCGATCAGCTCAAGAGCCCGCCGGTGCATGGCACTGCCGAAGGTGCGAGTGAGCCGTCCCGTTTCCTCGGTCAGCTCCGCCAGCGCGTCGCAGCGCGCCATGATTTCGCGACCGGCATCATCGCCACCACCACCGCGACCGGTATCGGCATAGGGTCTCGAACTGCCTCCGGCACTGGGGGGCATGGAATCTCTCCCGATTGCGAACGCATGCAATTTATCATTATAAAATGCGATCGGCTATGGAGGCTCGGGTGGAGCGCCGCGTGCCAGGCTCGCGCCGCGCTGATTCCCCGTCTTACAGGCCCGTTGCGGGCGGGATTCAGCGCGATTCGGCATCGCCCTCGGCGCTGGACGCGTGGACGATGGATAGATCTCCGATGCCAGGGTAGTTTGGCCCCTCCGGTGCCAGCGTTTGCCGCGGCATCGCTGCCCGGACCGCTTGTACATCGGCCGCCAGATGGCGCTGGTAGAGCCGGTGCAGCTCGGCCACGGCACTGCCCGCGCAGTCGTCAACGCGTAGGTCGACCTCCGGATAGGTCTCTCCCGCATAAACGAGTAGCGCCGCCGCTTGGATACCGCGTCGGTCGCCTCCCGAAGCCTCACCGCCCGTCAGCGCTGCCAACAACCGCTCCACCAGCGGAGCGCCCGCATGGCTGTTCCAGGCGAACTGCATAGCCTCGAGTACCTGCTGCCCCGCCAGCAGATTGCCGGCGAACGAAGCGTTCGGGGCCGCGAGATCCCCGGCCCACTCCCCACAGGCCGCCCCCGTGCGCGCCGCCCCCACACCGGCCGGCGTCATCACATGCGTCTGGCGATGTTCCGCTTCCGGATCTTCAGACAGCAGCCGGTCCAGCAACCGATCCGGAGCCTCCCCCGTCGCCAGCCCGGCCAGCCCCAGTCGACCGAGCACTGGATTGGCAATGCTCTGCGTCACTACGCCACCGGCAACAGGGTCGAGATACAGACAATACGACCCCACCGCCAGAAACCGGCTCGCAATCGCTGCCCCGACCCGGCCACTCTCGGGCTCGGCGGCAACTACCGAATAAGTCATCCCGGATACCTCGCCATTGCAACCAATCCCGAGCCTGTCATTGTCACACCCCGCGGGCGGCTCCGGCGGCCCGCACGGCACGGTCTGTCGGCCTTCAGTCCGTCAAAGCGCGCCAACGTTCCTGCGCATCCACCGCCACGGCTGGCACTGGCTCCAGCCGCTTGTGATCCAGCGTGCACAGTGTCGCACCAAGAGTGCTCGCCGCCGGAAGAGAGCTAGTCACCCCTCTCCCCAGTGGCGTCGGTGGGGGATCGGGATTCGACCACCCCGCCGACCTGGGTCTGTGGGCCCGGGTCGGACACGACCCCGACGATCGCGGAAGTGATGCGCTCGTCGGGTGTCGATTGCGCTTGGATCGGGTTGTTCATGAAGCTCTCGATCAGCCGTGGGCCCAGTGTGGCCTCGTGGGTGATGATCTCGCGGCGGATGTCGCGCAGGAGCAGGGGGCGCCGGCGACGCCTAGCGTTGAGCTGTTCGTACCAGAGCGGGCGGATGAGCTCAAGCCAGCGACTGGCGATCTCTTCCCAGTCGGGCATGCGGTTGCTGCCGTGCGTGGTCAACAAGATACGACGGATTTCGCGATAGCGATCGAGGCGTTCGCGGTCGCGACGGGCGGACGCGGACTGGATCCAGTCGTCGAGAATCGTTTCCATTTCGTCGAGCGCACGCTGCATGCGCCGTGGCAATAGCGTGCGCTCCGCCTCGGCGAGTCGGCCTGACCAGCGCTCGAGGGCGCCCGAGGCAATGGCGTCGATGGGCAGGCCGTCAGCGACCGCCCGGAGCCGCTCGCGCAGTTCCCCGGCAATCTCCCCCAGATCGGCCGTGGGTGCCTCGCGGTCGTCCGCGAGCAGGATCCAGCGCGGCGCCTGCTCGCTCGATCCCGCCAGACAGAAAAAGGCGAAGGGGGTGCGCGCCGGCACGGCGCTGACGATGGCGCGGGTGCCTGCGGCGTCGCCGCGGGCGGCGCGGTAGGTGGCGGCATCGACGAGGGCGTTATCGCCATCGACGAGGGCGCGGATGGGGGCGAAGGCGTCCTCGATGCCGTCCCAGCGCTCGCCACGCCCGGACTGGTATTCGCGGATCAGCTCGTCGGGGTCGACGGTACGGCCACTGTCGCCGAACAGGGCGTCGGGCAGCGGAAAGTTGGAGCCGAGCAGGGATTCCACGGCGTCAAAGCGCTCGACGAGGCGATCGTCCGACGTCAGGGCGAACTCAGGGGCATCGCGCGGCCACCAGATCTCGATGGCCTCATGGGGACTGTCCATGCGGTCGACGCGACCGGCGCGCTGCTCGGCGATACGCACGACGCTCGGCAGATCGAGGTGGAGCAGGGCCGATGCCCGCTGCAGGTTGATGCCTTCGGACATGCTGTCCGAGCACAGGGCGATGGCGGCACGGCTGTCCTCGGCCTCGGGTGCGAAGGCGCGCAGGACCTCGGCGCGACCGGCGCGACCGCGTGGGTCGCCCGTGGCGATCTCGAC
>SLKC01000042.1 GCA_007134775.1 Ectothiorhodospiraceae bacterium
CATGTGGTCGACACTCTCGCGGAAGCTCAATCCCCCCTGGGCGGTTTTCTGGTCGGTCATATCGGCCCCTCTTCCCACGTTGTTGGTGTTGTTGATCCTGCGCCGGCGGTTGGCAACGCCCTAGCGCCCGGCGCCCCCCCGGCAGGGCGGTGACTCAGGCGCACCGCCACGTTCGGCCCACTCCTGTGGTGTGTAGGTGTGCAGGGCGAGGGCGTGGACCGGGCCGGCCAGCTCCTCAGCGAGCGCGCGGTTGACGCGACGGTGGCGTGCGAGTAGCGCCTCACCCGCGAAGGCGTCCGCAACGACGGTGACGCGGAAGTGCGACTCCGAATCCGGTGGGACGTTGTGGCTGCCGGTCTCGTCGAGGATCTCCAGCCGGCTCGGCGCGAGTGCCGCTGTCAGTTTGCTCTCGATCCGGTCTCGAACGGACACTGCAGACTCCCCCGCGGACACACCTTCACCGGGGATGACGGTAGCACCAGCGGCGGGCGGCGTCACCCCGTAGCCTCATCCAGTGACGAACCTCGCGAGGCCTGGGCGGGGTTGCTCCGCGTCAGTGGCCGGGCCCCTTGTGTGGACGCCTCAAGGACCACGATCTCGACGCTCGATCCATCCTCGGCATTCACGAAGGGTCCCTGCGTCTGAAAACGGTCTGCTCAGGCATGATGACGGTTGTCACCGGTCGCAGGCTTGCTGAACCGGCCGTCGGCCGGATTGCGATACCCCGTAACGAGAGAGGGGCGCCGATGGCGCCCCTCTCGATACTTCCAGCGGTCCCCGACGGGACTTAGAAGGTGTGGCGAGCGCCGAGGTAGACCACGGTCTCGTCGCCGGTGTTGTCGTAGTCGATGGTCTCGAACTCGAAGTCGATGAACGTCCGACTACTCAGCGCCTGCTCCAGGCCGACGAAGAGGTTGGCGTCGATGTCATCCATCACGTCATCACCATCCACGGTTGCGACCATGACCCGGCCGCTGATGCCGCCGCCGAAGTCCATCTCGCCGTTGACATGGATGGAGTTCGGCTCGTCATTGACCCCGCTCATGTCCCAGTCGGACTGCAGGAAGGTGGCGCTGACCAGTGCGGGACCGAGATCGAGGCGACCGCCAAGGCCGTAGATCTGCGGCGTACGATCGCCGCTCGCCTCTTCCTGGCCATAGAAGGCGTTCCAGGTCACGATGCCCGCGGTGCCCTGGAAGCCGAGGCTCAGGCCATCGAGGAAGAAGTCGTCCTGACCGCCGCCGGTCGTGGTATAGACGTTACTGTTGGAGACCGCCTGTACGGTGAACGTGAAGGGGTCGTCCCCGTACGGACCGGCGCCGAAGGTATAGTCGATGGTGTTCGACGATCGCAGGCCGTAGGCGGCGATGTTCTGGAAGTTCGACGTGTGGTAGTACCACGCGCCACCGCCATGGCCGACCGAGCGGAAGACGTTCCAGCCCATGTAGTTGTACAGCGCGGACCACTGCTGGCCGAGAGTGATGCTGCCGAAGCCGCCGGACAGGCCGACGTTGGACAGGCGGTTGCCGATCGCGGCCGCGGTGGTGGAGTCGGTGCCCCACTCGAACTGGTAGTTGGCCTCCAGGCCATTGCCGAGGTCCTCGCTGCCACCCCAGCCGAAGCGGGAGGCCGCGATGTCGGCCAGGCCGGTACCACCTTCGCCGTCAGCACCGGTATTGGTGTGGAAGATCGCGGCCGGGCCGGAGCCGGGGTCGCCCGCATCAGGGGCTTCGCGATCGATGTCGCTGGACTCGATGCCGGCGGCAATGAAGCCGTACCAGCCTTCGGGCTGGGCCTGGGCCGCGCTCATCGGCACCGCCAGGGCGCCGGCGACGGCTACGGCCGTCAAGGACTTGTTCATATTCATGTTGTAACCATCCTTCAGGTGATTGAACAGAAGCTTCTGTGGCTACCCCTTCAGGGGTCAGGTACCACGTGCCCTTCTTGAGCTCCCGTCGGCGGGTGTTGGTTGAATGCGACAACCGGGTCGCAAAGTGCCCGACCCCCGACAGGCTGAGTTGAGCGTACTGCATCCTTTTGCGTGAATCAACAGGATGTGTACGGGCGATTACGCAGGATTCATCCGATTCGGAGGTAAGTGTTGCTTCCGTGCAACAGTTGGTGGGGCGCACCGGCGGAGGATGTGGCCGTCCGGGCCGAATGACACCTCCGCCTTGCGCCGCGTTCTGCCTACAGGTCGTTGTCCTCGAAATAGGCCTCTGCCCCCGGATGCAGTGGGATGCCGCTGGCGCGGGTGCGCTCGACCATGCTGGTGGTGTCGAGTTCCTCGAAGGCGGCGTGCCAGCCGCGGAAATCGGCCAGACCCTCGTAGAGGGCGCGGGTGACCTCGTAGATGGTCTGCTGGTCGGTGTGCGTCGCCGAGAGCAGCAGGGTGACGACGCTGTAGGTGGGGACATCCTCGGTCACGCCGTCGTAGATGCCGCCCGGGATGGCGGCGCTGCTGTAGGTGTCACGGTCGCGGATCATGCGATTGACGGCGGCGCCTTCAATGGCCACGAGTTCGCCATCGCAGCGCAGGCTGTCGCGCACGTCGCGACTGGGATGGCTGCTGACGAACATCACGGCATCGAGTTCGTCGTTGCAGAAGGCGTCGACTTGTTCGGTCTGGGTCAGGGAGCGGGTGTCCGCGAAATCGCCCTCGGCCCAGCCGAGCACCTGCATCAGCCCACTGAGGACGGCGCGCTGGGTGCTCCCCGCCGGGCCGATATTGAGGCGCAGGCCTTCGAGGTCGCGGACACCGTCGACGCCCGCAGCCGCGCGCGCCACGATGGTCACGGTCTCGTGATCCAGGGCGGTGACGACGCGCAGGCCCGTGAAGTCACCGTCACCGGAGAACGCGCCCGAGCCCTGCAGGGCGTCACGCGCGATGTCGTTGGAGGCGAAGCCGAGCTCCCAGCGGCCGCGGCGCAGGGCCTCGATGTTGTCGGCGGCGCCAGCGGTGCTGGTGACACGGCAGCGCATGCGGTGTTCGCTGCGGCTTGCGTTGACCAGCGAGCAGATGCCGCCGCCGCCGCGATAGTATGCGCCGGTATGATCGTCCGTACCGACAGTGATGATGCTGTCGGCCTGGACCGCGAGCGGCGCGGCGAACAGCAGCAGGCCGAGCGAGAGGTAGCGGCATAAGCCGCGGAGGCCGGTCATGGGCATGGTGTCGTTCCCCCGTTGGATTCTGTTTTTTTGCTGTCTGATGAGTGTAACCCACTGACTATAATCACGCAGTGCGAACCCCGATGAACACCCGGCAGCGCACGCGGCGCATTATCCATGTCGATATGGATGCCTTCTACGCGGCCGTGGAGCAGCGTGATGACCCTGCCCTGCGGGGGCACCCCCTGGCGGTGGGCGGCTCACCGGATGGGCGGGGGGTGGTCGCCGCCGCTAGCTACGAGGCACGTCGCTACGGTGTGCGCTCGGCCATGCCCTCGGCGCACGCGCTACGCCGCTGTCCGGGGCTTGTTTTCGTGCGGCCGCGCTTCGACGTGTATCGTGCCGTTGCGGACGAACTCCGGGCGATCTTCGCCGAGTTCACCGACCTCATCGAACCGCTGTCGCTCGACGAGGCCTATCTCGATGTCACGGCGAGCGGCTTGGCGGGCGGTTCGGGCACGCGCATCGCCCGCGCACTCCGGCAGCGCATCCGGCTGGAGACCGGCCTGACGGCCTCGGCGGGCGTTTCCTACAACAAGTTCCTGGCCAAGCTTGCCTCGGATATGGACAAGCCGGACGGTCTCTGCGTGATCCCGCCGGGCGAGGCCGAGGCCGTCGTCGCGGGCCTCCCGGTCGCGCGCTTCCACGGCATCGGGCCCGCCACCGCCGCACGCATGCAGCAGCTCGGTATCGCCAGCGGGGCCGATCTGCGCGCGCGCAGCCTCGATGAACTCGTCGCCGCATTCGGTCGCGCGGGACGCCACTACTGGCAGCTCGCCCGCGGCGTCGATGAGCGCCCCGTGCAACCGCGGCGGGCGCGCAAGTCGGTGGGCGCGGAGCGCACCTTTCGCGAGGATCTCCGCGATCCGGCCGCGATGGACGAGCGGTTGGCGGCCCTGGCGGACGAGGTGGGCCAGCGATTGGCGCGGAGCGAGGCGGCGGGACGCACCCTGACCCTGAAGGTGCGCTTCAGCGATTTCCGTACCATTACCCGCAGCACGACCTGTTCGGGCGGTTTCCACGGGTCGGCTGACATCCGGACATGCCTGCCCGCTCTGCTGGAACGGGCCCTCGCAGCGGGGGATCGGGTGCGTCTGCTCGGGTTGAGCGTGGCCAATCTCGATGTGCCGGTGGGCCGGCAGGCGGAGCTGTGGCCCGAGGATTGAGACGCCCCGCGATCACCCTACCAGTCCGGGCCGTCGGCGTAGCCCTGTCGCAATGGTTCGAGGTGGTCGCGGACGGCCTCCGCAATGCCGACGAATCCAGGGTGGGGGGCGCCCGGTTCGCTGCCCGTGAGGGCGAACGAGCCGGCCGCGGTGACGGCGGTATCGGGGGCGGCGTCGTCGCGGCCGCCGGGCGGCGTCTCCAGGTCGAGGTGTTGCCACAGGCGTTCGGCGACGTCGTCTGGGTGGGCGACCATGTCCTCGTAGGCCACGGTGCAGGCCGTCCCGGAGGGGAGGAGCTGTTCCCAGTGCGCGATAAGCCGTTCAACCGCGCGGATCTCCTGGCCGAGCCGGTAGCGGTCGCAGGTATACATGAGGGCCTCGCTCTGGAAGTCCTTGCCGTAACAGGCGAGGCCGAGATCGGCGGGATCGCGCCGGCAGAAGATGAAACGGGCGCGGGGAAAGAGTTGGTGGATAATGCCGACCAGCGGCAGGTAGAAGGGCAGCGTCTGCGTGAAGCGCCGGGCCTCGGGGTCGAATCGGCAGAGATCATCGAGATAGCGCGCCTGCAGCGCGGCGAGGCGATCACCGTCCGCGCTCTGGAGGGCGGCGGCAAGCGCGCCGGGTGGGGGGCCGGAGGGGCGCCAGTCATCGACCAGGCGGCGCAGCAGCACCAGCATCGACTTGTCCTCGTCCGTGCGCGCGACGGCGGGGTGTTGGCCCAGCAGGCTCTCGATCACGGTCTTGCCGGAGCGCGGCATGCCGAGGATGAACACGGGGCGGTCGTTGTCGCTGACGTGGGCGGGCGGGGTCGACGAGGTCGCCGCACCGGAACGCAGGAGCTGCGCTCCGTGCAGCGTGCATGGGCCGGATTCGAGGCGATGCGGTCGGCGGGCGAAGTAGGAGGCCAGCAGTCCATTCGCTTCATGGTAGTAGGCCATGGCCGCGGCGTGATCGCCCGCATCCCAGTGGATCTTGGCCAGCAGATGGCCGACGCGTGCACGGCCATTCGGATTGACCGCGGCCGCGGTACTGTCATAGAGGTGCTGGAGGCGCCGTGCCGTCGCGCTGTCGGGCGTCACCGGCGTAATCAGCAGCCATGAGCGCAGGGCACTCACCCGCTCGGGATCCCGGGCACAGGCATCGGCGTAGGCCTGCCGGGCGGCGTCGATCTGCCCGAGCTGCTCGAGCACGCGCCCATGCGCGTGGCTGTATCCGGCATCCTGTTGCCAACGCGGCGTGGCGATGCGCGCCAGCATGCGCTCGGCATCGCGCGGGCGGCGCTCGTGCAGATAGAGTCGGGTCAACTGCTGTAGCCGCGGGTCGTCGATGGCCCCGCGTTCGATGAGGCTTTCCAGGGTCGCGATCGCCGCCAGTGGCTCCCCCAGCTCCTCCTGCACGCTGGCGAGATCGCCGGCGATAACGGGATGGTCGGGCTGCTGCTGGTGGGCGCGGGTGAGCACTTGCGCCGCCTTGAACGGGCGGTGCTCCGCGCGCAGCAGACGGGCGAGGGCCGTGAGGAGATCGGGGTGCTCCGGGGCGTGCTCCAGCCCATCGTGGCAAAGCGCGCGCCCTTCGTCGGGCCGTTCCCGCTGCTCGGCGTTGGCGATGGCGTTAAGCCGGAACGGGAGCTGTTGCGGAGCAAGCTCGAGGGCGCGGCGGTGGGCCGCCGCTGCTCCCTCCAGATCCCCAGTGGCGTCGCGGGCGAAGCCCAGGCGTGACCAGGTTTCGGCATGGCTCGGGTCGAGGCGGGTCGCTTGCTCGAGAGGGCGGATGGCGTCAGCCATGCGCTGCTGCAGCAGGCGGGCGACGGCGAGCACCCGCAGCAGCTCGACCTCGTCGCGCCGACGCTGCAGGCGTTGTGCAACCTCCTCCTCGACCGCGCGGGCGTGGCCCGCCTTGAGCGCCGCATACAGCTCCTGCAGCTCCGCCGCAGTGGTGGTCGGCGCCGCCTTCTTCTTGCCGCGATTCCGGCGAGCCTTGCGCGGGGCGCTCATGGGCCGTTTCTGCGCCGGACGAGGCGGATGTGTCGGTCAGCGCGGCGCGACATCGTCAATCCTCCAGCACGATACTCACTCGGCGATTGTGCCGGCTCTTCTTTTCGATCTTGCGTACGCGCACGCGGCCGATCTCGGCGGTCGCGGCGACGTGGGTGCCGCCGCAGGGCTGCAGGTCGATCGCGCCGATGCGCACCAGGCGCACGGGGCCGCCCGTGCGCGGGGGCTGCACGCTCAGGGTCTTGACCAGTTCAGGGCGGGCGTCGAGTTCGGCCTGCGTGATCCACTCGGTCGTTACCGGGTGGTCGGCGGCGATCAGCTCGTTGAGCGTGGCGGTCACCGCTTCGCGCTCGAGCGTCGATTCGGGGAGGTCGAAATCGAGGCGGCCGTGGCCGTCGCCGATGGAGCCACCGGTGACCGGTGCGGGGATGGCGACCGAGAGCAGGTGCAGGCAGGTGTGGATGCGCATGCGCGGATAGCGCAGCGCCCAGTCGATCGTGCCGCTGACGCGCTCGCCCTCGGCGGGTCGCGGGGCGTCCGGTGCGGGCCGGTGGCGGATGTCGCCGGCGGCGTCGTAGCGGGTGTCGTCGATCGCTATGCGTGTGCCGTCAGCGGTGACCAGCACCCCCGCATCGCCGGGCTGACCGCCCCCCTGGGGATAGAACAGGCTGCGGTCGAGGACGATGCCGTTGTCGTCGACGCCGACGACCGTGGCGTCGAAGGCTGTCGCGTAGGGATGCTCGCGGTAGAGCGCCTCGGTCGACCCGCTCATGTCTGTTTCTCCGCCCGCGCGCGTTCGGCGAGCCAGTCGGCGATGCCGTCCAGGGGGCGATCTTCGGCATCGGCGGCGGCGCGCGCCTTGTACTCGGCGGTGCCGGCATCGAGGCCCTTGTCGGAGAGCACGATGCGGTGCGGGATGCCGAGCAGATCCATGTCGGCGAACTTGACGCCGGGGCGGGCGTCGCGGTCGTCGAGCAGGACGTCGACACCGGCGGCGGTGAGCTGCTCATAGAGCCGCTCGCCGGCCTCGCGCAGCCGATGAGACTTCTGCCAGCCGATGGGGACGATGGCGACCTCGAAGGGCGCGATCGCGGTCGGCCAGATGATGCCGCGGTCGTCGTGACCCTGCTCGATCGCCGCGGCGACGAGGCGCGTGACGCCGATGCCGTAGCAGCCCATGTGAAGTGTCACGGGGCGGCCCGCCTCGTCGAGGATCTCGGCCCCCATCGCCTCGGAATACTTGGTCCCGAGCTGGAAGATGTGGCCGACCTCGATGCCGCGGTCGATCGCCAGCGTGCCGCCATCGGGCGCGAGGTCGCCAGCGACGACGTTGCGCAGGTCGGCGGTCTCGGGCTCGGGTAGGTCGCGGCCCCAGTTGACGCCGGTGAGGTGCTGCTCATCGCTGTTCGCGCCGCAGACGAAATCGGCGAGCATGGCGGCAGCATGGTCGGAGATCACGCGCAGATCGAGGCCGACGGGGCCGACGGAACCGGCATCGGCCCCTGTCGCCTCGCGGATGCGCGCGGCGGTCGCTAGCGTCAGCGGCGCGGCGACGGCCTCGTGGCGCTCCGCCTTGATCTCGTTGAGCTGATGGTCGCCGCGTAGCACCAGCGCGACCAGTCCGCCGTCGGCGCCCTCGACCAGCAGTGTCTTCACGCAGCGCTCGAGCGGCACGCCCAGGCTGGCGACGAGGTCGTCCATCGTATGCACGCCGGGCGTGTCGACGCGGGCAATTGATTCCGTGGGGTCCGGTCGTCCGGCCGTCGCCGGCCGCGTCTCGGCGAGTTCGACGTTCGCCGCGTAGTCGCCGCGATCGGAGTAGGCGATGGCATCCTCGCCGCTCGTTGCCAGGACATGGAACTCCATCGAGCGGTGGCCGCCGATGGCGCCGCTGTCCGCCTCGACGGCGCGATAGCGCAGGCCAAGGCGGTCGAAGATCCGGCGGTAGGCGTCGTACATGCGATCGTAGCTCGCCTGCAGGCCCTCCGGCGAGAGATCGAAGGAGTAGGCATCCTTCATGATGAATTCGCGGGCACGCATGACCCCGAAGCGGGGCCGGATCTCGTCACGGAACTTGGTCTGGATCTGGTAGAGGTTGACCGGCACCTGGCGGTAACTGCGGATCTCGCGCCGGGCGATGTCGGTGATGATCTCCTCATGCGTCGGGCCGTAGCAGAAGTCGCGCTCGTGGCGGTCGCGCAAGCGCAGCAGCTCCGGGCCGTAGGCCTCCCAGCGCTGCGATTCCTGCCACAGCTCCGCCGGCTGGACCGCGGGCAGCAGCACCTCGTGGGCGCCGGCGCGGTCCATCTCCGCGCGCACGATATCCTCGATCCGGCGCAGCACGCGCAGGCCGACCGGGAGCCAGTTGTAGATGCCCGCGGCGACGCGGCGAATCATCCCCGTGCGCAGCATGAGCTGGTGGCTGATGATCTCGGCGTCAGCCGGGGTTTCCTTCACGGTCTGCAGGTAGTAGCGGGACGCGCGCATGGCGAGGGCTTCCACTCCGGTTCAGGGGGCAGGGCAGCGCCCTGACGAAAGCTCGGGATTGTAGCAGTTGGCCAGCCCGGCGGTGGCGGCGCCGAGCGGTCTCCCGTGGCGAGGTCCGGCACGCTCGGCGCCTGGGTCGCTGTGGTGCGGACCAGCAACGGACGTCGCCGTGGCCGCTCAGGAACAGTGCTGCTCGATCTGCTCGCGCAGCATCTCTCGCCACTCCTCGCGCTGCTCGTCGTCGAGCGCCCGGAGTTCGCCGCCCTCGCCCTCGACCTGGAGGTCATGATCGCTCTGGAGGAGTTCGAACTCTTCGCGCGCCTGCTCGCAGTACTCGTCGACGGTCTCGGGCTCGTCATCGGCCTCGTCGTTGGGGGACGCGGCGAGTTCCTCCTCGTCTTCGGCGGGAGGATCCGGATCCTCGGCGATCCCCGCCGCCGTGTCGATCCGCTCGGCATCGACATCCGGTGGCGGGTGCGCCGAGTACTGAGTGACGCCGTCGTCGTCCACCCAGCGGTAGACCTCGGCATGGGCGGGTAGCGCCAGCGTGATGGCAACGAGCCCAGCGAGCAGCATCAGTGTCCAGGCGGACCGCGTCATGGTCGCCTCTCCCGAATCTCGGATGGCCCCGATTATGCCACGCCACGATCGCGCTGTCCGTCCATCGCATCGCCGCCAGAGAGCCACGGTGGTATGATCGCCACAAGCTCGGGAGCCCCTATGCTCGCAGTCATCCGCGATTGGTACCGGCGGAACTTCACTGATCCCCAGGCCGTCATTCTGGCCATCCTGCTGTTGGGCGGGCTGGTCGCGATCCTGACCGTGGGCGATCTGCTCGCGCCCTTCCTGGTGGCGGTGGTTCTCGCCTATGTGCTGGAAGGTTTGGTGCAGGCGATGGAACGTTGGGGGATCCCGCGGCTGCTCGCTGTATCGGCGGTGCTTCTGGGCTCGATCGTGCTCGCGGTCATGGCGCTGTTCGGGCTTGCGCCGATCCTCGTACAGCAGGGCGCCCAACTCCTGCGCGAGGCGCCCGACATGATCGCGCGCGGCCAGTCGGCCCTGCTGGAACTCCCTGAGCAGTATCCGGCCCTGGTCACCGAGGAGCAGATCCGGGCGATTATCCGCAATATCCAGACCGAAGTCGGCGACTGGGGGCGGGCGCTGCTGTCGATTTCACTGGCGCAGGCGGTCAGCCTCTTCGCCTTCTTTATCTATCTCGTCCTCGTGCCGCTGATGGTCTTTTTTCTGCTCAAGGACAAGGACCGTATCCTCGACTGGCTGGTCTCGCTGCTGCCGGAGCGGCGCGAGCTCTCCTCCAGGGTGTGGAAGGAAGTCAATGCGAAGATCGGCAACTACATCCGCGGCAAGGTCATCGAGATCCTCCTCGTTTGGATGGTGAGTTACGCCACCTTCACCTTTTTCGGTCTGAACTTCAGCCTGCTGCTCTCCTTCCTCGTCGGTATCTCGGTGATCATCCCCTACATCGGCGCGATCGCGGTCACGGTCCCGATCGCACTGGTGGCTTACTTCCAGTGGGGCTTCGCCGCCGACTTCTGGTGGCTGCTGATCGCCTATCAGGTCATCCAGATCCTCGATGGCAATGTCCTGGTCCCGCTCCTCTTCTCCGAGGTGGTCAATCTCCACCCCGTGGCAATCATTGTCGCGGTGCTCTTCTTCGGCGGCCTCTGGGGGGTCTGGGGGGTGTTCTTCGCCATCCCGCTGGCGACATTGGTCCAGGTCGTGCTCGATACCTGGCCCCACGTGGTGCAGCCGCCCGAGGAGATGGACGCCGAGGAGGATGCGGAATCGGTAGAAGCGGGCGAGGCGGCGGCTGGTAGCGAAGGGGGCTGATGTGGCCGCGCTCGACGCGGCGCGGCGTTGTCGTTACTCCCCCTCGCCGAAGTAGTCGCCGACGAGGTCGGTAAGCTGGCGCAGCGCCTCGTCCTCGTCTGGACCGTCGGCGATCAGGCGCACCGTGGTTCCCTGACTGGCTGCGAGCATCATTACGCCCATGATGCTCTTGCCGTTGACCCGCCGGCCCTCCTTCTCCAATTCGATCTCGCTATCGAACGTTGAGGCGAGGGAGACGAACTTGGCGGCGGCGCGCGCGTGCAGCCCGAGCTTGTTGATGATCTCCACATCGAACTCGCGCATCAGTCCGTTCCCCTCATGCCCGCTCGGTGCCGGCTGGATCGGCGATAATGCCGCGTTGCCCGCCTGTGGCCGCTTTCTCGGCGATGAGTGTGAGATCGAGGTGAGCGTAATTGAAGATGCGCAGCACCATCGGGAGATTGAGCCCGGCGATGACCCGAATGCAGTGTGTCGTGCCGTGATTGTGGGCGATGTTACAGGGTGTCGAGCCGTAAAGATCGGTAACCAGTAGCACGCCGTCACCGTGGTCGAGTTCGGCAACAAGCGCCACGAGCCCGGCACGCAATTCAGCCGGGTCGACATCGGCAGCGACGGGGCAGTGGCGAGTCGGTAGAGGTGCCTCGCCAAAGATCTGACAGGCCGTGTCCAGGATTTCCGCCCCGATGTGGTTGTGTGTGATCGTGATGAGTCCGATGCTCATGCCCTGATGGCTCGTTACCCGGAAGCGAAGCGGCCTGTCTCCAGCGATGGGCGTAACATAAACCACTCGGAAGCCAGCGCCAATGGCTCGGCCCGTCTCATTTGCCCGATGGGGTTGTTGTCCCGAGCTCACGGTGGCGTACCGTGGCCGCATCGAGGTGGTCCGCAAAGCGCGCACGCAACCGCTCGGCAAGATAGACCGAGCGGTGCTGGCCGCCGGTGCAGCCGATCGATACCGTCATGTAGGAGCGCCCCTCCGCCTGAAACGCGGGTAGCCATTGATGCAGAAAGTCCTCGATTGATTGGAACATGGCCTCCACATCCGGCGTTCCACCGAGATAGCGGATGACGGCCTCGTCGCGACCGGTCAGGGCGCGCAGGCGCGGCTCCCAGTGAGGATTGGGCAGGCAGCGCACATCGAAGACGAAATCGGTATCGGCGGGGACACCGTTCTTGAAACCGAAGGACTGGAATAGTAGCGACAGGCTCGATGCATCCGCGGCAACGACGAGGCGTTCGCGCAGCAGGGCGCGCAGTTCATGCAGTGTGCGCTGGGTCGTCTCAATGGTCAGGCCGGCGCGCTCGCCGATCGGCGAGAGCAGCTCGCGCTCGGCCTCGATGGCCTCGAGCAAGGGGCGCCCTCGTTGCGACAGCGGGTGGCGGCGCCGCGTCTCCGAGTAGCGCCGGATCAGTGTGTTGAGCTCTGCGCGCAGGAAGACGATCTCCACATCCAGCCCCGGCAGCGCGATGAGTTGGTCGAGGTGCTCGGGCAGGCGGGCGAGTTCGGTGGCATCGCTGCGGGCGTCGATGCCGACAGCGACCTGGTCGTAGTGCTCGGCCGGGCCGGCACGGAGCTGCTCCACCAGGGGCAGCAGCAGCCCCGGCGGCAGGTTGTCGATGCAGTAGAAGCCGGCATCCTCCAGGGTGCTCAGCGCGACGCTCTTGCCGGAGCCGGAGAGGCCGCTGACGATGATCAGTCGCATGCGGTGTCCCCGTCGAGCGCCTGGCGCTGCCGCTGCATCAGGTCGTCTGCAGCCGTGTAGCCGCGCCGCAGTAGCAGGAAGTTGCGGACCGCTGCCTCGACGAGTACGGCGAGGTTGCGCCCCGGCGCCACCGGCAGGGTCATCGACGGGATGCCGAGTCCCAGTATCTCGGTTTGACCGATGTTGCCATTGAGGCGATCGAGCTGGTCACGCAGGGATTCGTTGAGCAGTGCCAGATGGAGCACGAGCTGGAGGCGCTTGCGATGACGGATCGCGGCATCGCCGTACATCGACCGGATATTGAGCACGCCGAGCCCGCGGACCTCGAGGAAGTCCTTGAGCACGGGTGTCGATTCGCCGTCGATCGTGTCCGGCGCGGGACGGCTGAATTCGGGGGCATCGTCCGCTACCAGACTGTGGCCACGCGAGACCAGTTCGAGCGCAAGCTCGCTCTTGCCGACGGCGGGATCACCGGTGAGCAGCACCCCCGTGCCGAGAACGTCGATGAAGACGCCGTGGCGTGTGGTCCGGGGTGCCAGTTCGTGGTTGAGGAAATGGCGCAGGGTGCTGACGAGCTGCTCGCAGGAGCTCGTAGCACGCAGCAGTGGGATGCCGTGGCGCCGTGCGGCGTCCGCGATGTCCGCGGGCACGTTTTGGGCGTCGGTGACGACAATGGCGAAGAGATCGTCGCTGATCAGTTGGCGCAACAGGCTGCGGCGGTCTGCGGTATCGCGTTCGGCCCACCAGTCGAGTTCGGTCGGCCCGAACACCTGGATACGATTGGGTTGGACGACGTTGAGATGGCCGACGAGTGGGAGTGGCCCGCCAGCGGTCGACTCGGTGGGCAGAGGATGCGCGCGCTCGGGATCGAGATGCACGATCTCAAGGCCGAGCGTGGCCCCATGGCGTTCGGCCAGCTCGGCAATGGAGAGGTTGGAACTCATGGATGCGGGCGCCCCGGTTAGCGCGATCCCCTGTCCGCCGTGGACCAGCTCTCCAGCACGCCAATGAGTTCCTCGGCGCGCTGCTGGGCGCGGAGACCGGAGCGCAGCTCCGGGTCGTTGAACATTTCCGCCAGCGCCGCGAGGATCTGCAAGTGCTCGCGGCTGCAGTCACGCGGTACCAGCAGGGCGTAGAGCACATCGACACGCTGGCGGTCGGGGGCATCGAAGTCGATCGCCTGATCGAGGGTGAGACACGCGGCAATCGGCTGCTGCAGGCCGCCGACACGACCGTGCGGTAGCGCCATGCCGTGCCCCAGCCCGGTACTGCCGAGCCGCTCACGGGTGTTCAGTGCCTCGAAGACCTCGGTGCCCGAAACGCCGGGAATCGATTCGGCAAGGAGTCCTGCGACGCGCTCCAGCGCACGCTTCTTGCTGCGCATGGATTCCTGACAACGGACGCGGTCCGGGCTAAGGAGGGTGGCAGCGGTATTCATGAGCGGCTCGGCTTGGTCGGTTGCAGTCGAAAACGTTCAGCGTCGATGATGGTCCTTCAGCTTCTCCTTGTGCTTGATCACCTGGCGGTCGAGCTTGTCCGTGAGGGCGTCGATTGCGGCGTACATGTCATGCTCTTCGGCTTCGGCATGGATGCGGGTTCCGGTCAGATTGAGAATCGCCTCGGCCTGCTGACGGAGCTTTTCCACGCTGAGGATGACGTGGATGTCGGTGACATGATCGAAGTGCCGCTCGAGCTTGTTCATCTTTTCCTCCACATACTCCTTGAGCGGTTCGGTGACCTCAATGTGCTGCCCGGTGACCGAAAGATTCATCTCGTCGTCTCCTGTTGTTGATCGCGCCCGGTATGTCTTAGCGCAGGCGCTTGCGCTCATGTGACGGCGGTATCGCCATCGATTCCCGATATTTGGCCACGGTGCGGCGGGCCACGTTGATGCCCTGGTCGACCAGCAGCTGAGCAATCCGCTGATCGGAGAGCGGTCGGCTGCCATCCTCGTCCGCGATTAGCTTTTTCAGCATCGCACGTATTGCTGTGGCGGAGCACTCGCCGCCGGTGACCGTGCCGACATGACTTGAGAAGAAATACTTGAACTCAAGGATGCCGCGCGGTGTGTGCATGTACTTTTCCATGGTAACGCGCGAAATGGTCGACTCGTGCATGTCGAGCTGTTCGGCGATATCGCGCAGCACCATCGGCTTCATCGCCTCCTCGCCGTGTTCGAGGAACGGGCGCTGGTTCTCGACGATCGCGGTCGCGACACGCAGTAGTGTTTCATTGCGACTCTGCACGCTCTTGATGAACCAGCGCGCCTCCTGCAAATGATCCCGGATGAACGTGTTGCCCGGGCTGTGATCCCCGCGGCGGACTAGGCCGGAATAGCTCGGATTGATCCGCAGGCGCGGCGCGATCTCCGGATTGAGGTGGACGCGCCAGACGCCGCGCTCCTTGTAGACGAAGACGTCGGGGATAACGTATTGGGCCGTCGTGTTCGCCCACTGCGAGCCCGGATGTGGGTCCAGCGACTGGATCAGCTCGATCGCGGTGGCCAGCGCGTTGTCGTCGAGCCGCAGCTTGCGCTTGAGGGTGCGGTAGTCGTGTGCGGCGAGCAGGTCGATGTGCCGGTCGATGATCCGGCGGGCGGCTTCCAGGCCCGGTGTTCCCGGGGGCGTCTGGGCCAGCTGCAGCTGCATGCATTCCCGGGGGTCGCGCGCGGCAACGCCGGTGGGCTCGAACGACTGCACGAGGTGCAGCACGGCCTCAATCTCATCGCTGTCCGCTTCGATGCCGTTGTGTAACAGCCCCGCGCGCATCTCCTCGAGGTCATCGGCGAGATAACCGTCATCGCGAACCGCTTCAATCAGGGCCGTACCGATCACGCGGTCGCGTTCGGACAGCGCACTGAGGTGGAGTTGTTCGAGCAGTCGATCCTGCAGCGAATCCTCGCCGTCACTGCGCGCGGCATAGGGGTCACGGTCCTCACTGCCGTCATCGGCGACACCGTGGCCGCTCAGAGTCCAGGCGCTACTGAAATCCTCTGCTTCCGTCTCCGGAGCGGTCGCTTGGACCGGGGCCTCGCCCGTGGCGGCGGCGCCGTCGCTGGCGGTCACAGGGGGATGCTCGAGCTCGCTCGTCTCGACGCTGTCGTCGGCCTCAAGCAGGGGATTGGCTTCCAGCGTCTCGCGGATCTCGGTTTGGAGGTCGAGCGAGGAGAGCTGCAGCAGCCGGATGGCCTGCTGTAGCTGCGGAGTCATGGTCAGTTGCTGACCCAGGCGAAGCTGGAGGGATTGCTTCATGGTGTCGCGACTGTGATGACCCGGTTCATGGCCTCATGGTACTGCATTTGCATGGCGACTTGCAGAGTTGGCGAGGGGCCTGCCTCGCCCCCCGTTCGGGGCCCGGCTCCCGGTGGCGTGCGCGCCTCAGAGACGAAAACCCTCACCCAGATAGACGGCGCGGACGCGCTCGTCGGCCAGGATCTCCTCGGCGCTGCCCGCCGCGATAACGCTGCCCTCAGCGAGGATGTAGGCGCGATTGCAGATGCCGAGCGTCTCACGCACGTTGTGGTCGGTGATCAGCACACCGATGTCGCGGGCGGCAAGATGGGCGACGATGCGCTGGATCTCGACCACGGAGAGGGGGTCCACGCCGGCGAAGGGTTCGTCAAGCAGGATGAAACGCGGCTCGGCGGCGAGCGCCCGGGCGATTTCGACGCGTCGGCGCTCGCCGCCGGAAAGGCTGATGCCGACGTTGTCGCGGATGTGCGTGATCTGCAGCTCGCCCAGCAGTTCCTCAAGGCGTTCGCGCCGCTGGTCGCGGTCGAGGTCGCGCCGCGTCTCCAGGATCGCCATGATGTTGTCGGCCACGCTGAGCTTGCGGAAGACGGAGGCCTCCTGGGGAAGATAGCCGATACCGCGCCGGGCACGGGCGTGCATGGGCAGATAGGTGATGTCGTCGCTGTCGAGTTCGATACGGCCCGCGTCGGCCCGGATCAGTCCCACGATCATGTAGAAGCAGGTGGTCTTGCCGGCGCCGTTGGGGCCGAGCAGGCCGACGATCTCGCCGCTGCTCACATCGACCGACACCGCTCGCAGGATCTCGCGGCGGCGGTAGCTCTTCGCCAGGTCGCGGGCGCACAGCTCACTCATCGTCGCCGCCATCCGCCTCGGGGGCGTCTTCCTCCTCTTCCAGCGATTGCGGGTCGATGGTCATGCGTACCCGCTCGTCGTCATTGCGATCCGCTTCCAGGCGTCCGGTGTCCGGGGCGTAGACGATCCGCCCCGCGCTGAAGCGGTCGCGACCCTGTTCGATCACTGCGCTGCCGCGCAGGGTAACGCGGGGGAGGCCGGGCTCGTAGACCACGGTGCGCGCGCGGGCCCGGATGGGTTCCCCTTCGGTCGAGCGGTGCTCGAGCCGGGCCGGTTCGCCGGTGGCCTCGACGCGCGCAAGCTCGCCTTCCGGGGCGTCGACCTCGAGTCGATCACCGGTGAGGCGCAGATCGCCCTGGATGAGCTCGACATTGCCGAAATAGCGCGATATCCCTCCGGGGTGGTCGATCTCCGCGCGGTCCGCCTCGATGGTCGCGGGTTCCGCAGGGGAGAAGGCGACCGCCATACCGGGCAGGCTGACGGCGAGGCCGAGCGCGATCAGGGGCCAGGCGCGCATGCTCCGGGCGTTACCGTGAACGTACTGCCGGCTCATACTGCCCCCTGACGTGGTGATGGAGTTCGACCAGGCCGGTCTCGAAGGTCGCCGTGACCCCTTGGGCTTGGAGTCGTGTGCCGGCGCTGACGACATCCACGGCATCGGACGTCTCTGCGCGCCCGGCGGCGAGCAGCACGGCGAGGCTCGGCGTGCGCAGGACGAGTGGCTCCGGCGCATGCGGCTCGCGGGTTGCGACGACACGCCCGCGCAGTTCGATGTGCTCGCCCGCGGCGTCGACGCGACCGTGGTCACTGACCACGAGCCACACGGGCCCGTGCGGGTCACGGTAGTGGATCTCGGGGCGCTCGATGTCACTCTCGCCCCCGGCGGTGAACTGTGTCATGCGTTCACCGCGGATGACATGGCGAGGGGGGCCATCGCCATCCCAGGCGCTCGCCCGGAAGGCCTCGAAGTAGGCCGCCGGCGCCCGCGCTTCGGCCGGGTCGGCCACCTCGCGCGGATCGGGGTCGCGCAGGGTCTCCAGCCACCACAGCGCGCTGGCCGCCGCGGCGATGAACAGCAGACTCAGCAGGGGACCGATCCGCATGTCGCGTTACTCCCGGGGGCGCAGGCGTTCGAGCTGGCCCTGCGCGGTGAGCAGTCCCTCGGCCACCTCGCGCGCGGCGCCGGCGCCACCGCCGGCCTGAGTGATCCAGTCGGCGTGTGCGCGGGTCCAGGGGCTGGCATCGGCGACGGCGACGGCGAGGCCGGCGCGAGTGAGGGCGGGTACGTCGACATCGTCGTCGCCGACATAGGCCGTGGCAGCGGCGCTGTGCCCGAGGCGCGCAATGAGTTCGTCGAGCGCCGCGCCCTTGTCACGCCGCCCCTGCACGACGTGGCGGATGCCCAGCTCCTCCATGCGGCGGGCAACCAGGACGGAGGTGCGGCCGGTGATGATCGCGCGCTCGATGCCCGCCTCGGCGAGCAGGCGCAGGCCGTGGCCGTCGCGGGTGTGGAATGCCTTGTACTCGTAGCCGTCGTCGCCGAGCAGGATACGCCCATCGGTGAGCACGCCGTCGACATCGAAGACGGCGAGCTGGATGCTCGCGGCCCGTTCGCGGACATCGCGCGGGAGCTGCGGTCCGGTGAACCCATTGAGCGGCATCAAACGACTCCGGCGCGTAGCAGCGTATGCATGTTGAGCGCACCGACGAGGCGCTCGGCCTCATCGACGACGAGCAACGCGTTGATCCGGCGCTCCTCCATCAGGGCGACCGCCTCCGCGGCAAGCAGCTCGGGGCCGACCGTCACGCTGCCCGGCGTCATGACCTCGGCGATGGGGGTGGCGTGGAGATCGAGTCGGCGGTCGAGCGTACGGCGCAGGTCGCCATCGGTGAAGATGCCGAGCACACGCTCGTCGGCGTCGACGACGGCGGTCATGCCCAACCCCTTGTGTGTCATCTCGACCAGCGCTTCGGGAAAGCGGGCGGTTGGTGCCACGCGGGGGAGTTGTTCGCCGGTGAGCATGATGTCGCCGACATGTAACAGCAGCCGGCGCCCCAGGCGTCCGCTCGGGTGTGAGCGGGCGAAGTCCTCGGCGGTAAAGCCGCGCTGCTCCAGCAGCGCGATCGCCAGGGCGTCGCCCATGGCCAGCGTGGCGGCTGTGCTCGCGGTTGGCGCCAGGCCCAGTGGACAGGCCTCGGCGGCGACGCTGATGTCGAGGTGGACCGTAGCCGCCTGCGCCAGTGTCGATTCGGGCCGGCCGGTCAGCGCGATCAGCGGGATTTGCTGGCGCTTGAGCATGGGCAGCAGGTTCAGGATCTCGTCGGTCTCGCCGGAGTTCGATAGCGCCAGGACGACATCGCCGGCGATCACCATCCCGAGGTCGCCGTGGCCCGCCTCGCCGGGGTGGACGAAGAACGCCGGCGTGCCCGTACTCGCCAGTGTGGCGGCGATCTTGCCGCCGATGTGGCCCGATTTGCCCATGCCGAGGACCACGATGCGGCCACGACAGGCGAGCATCAGCTCACAGGCGTCGACGAAGCGCTCGTCGATGCGCGTGAGCAGAGCGGTCACTGCGTCGGCCTCGGTGCGCACCACGGCGGTGCCGAGTTCGCGCAGACGCTCGCGTTCAGCGGCGGGTAATGGGTTTGCGTCAGTCAAGTTGGTCGGCGTCCGGTGGCGAGGCACGCCGCGGCCTCGCGCTGGCTGCGGGCATGATGGGTCGAATCGGCATTATAGGCCGGCTCACAGTGTAGTGAACAGCAGCGCCAGGTAGCCGCCGAAGGCGAGCAGGAGGATGGCGCCTTCAGCGCGATTGATACCGCCGGCGTCGCCGGGGCGGTGGGCCAGCATCGCAATCAGCGCGATTGTGAGCAGGGCCATGACCGGCAGGTCGCGTGTCAGGACTTCACCGTCGAGCGCGAGGGGGTGGATGACCGCGGGCAAGCCGAGGACAGCCAGGGTGTTGAACAGGTTCGAGCCGATGATGTTGCCCAGCAACAGATCCGGCTCGCGGCGCAGCGCACTGGCTATGCCCGTGGCGAGTTCGGGCAGGCTGGTGCCAACGGCGATGATCGTCAGCCCGATGACCAGTTCGCTCACCCCGAGCGTGGCCGCGATCGAGGCCGCTCCCCAGACCACAGCGTAGGAACCGGCCAACAACACCATGAGCCCCGCGATCAGCCAGAATAGCCCGAGCGAGCAGCGCAGTTGCGGCGGGCCGTGGCGCACGATCTCGCGCGCCATCGGGTCCTCCGGATCGCGCTGGCGCCGCACCTGATGCACCAGTATGCCTGTAGTCGCGACCAGCGCCAGCAACAGCAGCACGCCCTCGATGCGCCCCAGCGTGCCGTCGAGCATGAGCAGGCCGGCGAGCGCGGTGGCGGCGAACAGCAGGGGCAGTTCCTGACGCAGTAGGGAGGAACCGCTGCGCAGCGGCCACAGTAAGGCCGTAAGTCCCAGTACCAGGGCGATGTTGGCGATGTTCGAGCCCAGTGCATTACCGATGCCCAGCGCCGGTGCCCCCTCGAGGGCCGCGAGTCCCGCCACGAGCATCTCGGGCGCCGAGGTGCCGAAGCCAACGATGACGAGGCCGATAATCAGCGGCGACAGGCCAAAGATCCGCGCAGTCGCGGACGCGCCCAGCACGAAGCGGTCCGCGCCCCAGACGAGGACGGCCAGGCCGAGGACGACCGCGGAGACCGCTAGCAGCAGCGTCGCATCCATGACAGTCAGTCGAACAGGTCTTCGTCGTCCTCGTCGTCGAAGGGATCGAAATCGCCGTCCTCGTAGCCGGGTACCGCGCCCGGCGGCGGGTCGCCGTGATGGACGCGGTCGGCACGGCGCGCGCTCCAGGCATCGCGCATGAACGCGTAGGAGTCTGTCGCAGCGGTTTCGAACATCAAGCCGGCACCGAGCAGCGAGGCGCGGGTGTCGATGGCATCGACCAGGGTGAGTTGGTAGCGAAGGCTGACGTCGTCGATCTGGTACAGCGGGTTGAGGCGGCCGTCGACGTAGCGCGCGGGGGCATCGCGGAAGTTGCTCGGTCCGAGAAAGGGGAGCACGAGGTAGGGTCCGGCGGGGGTGCCGTAGCGGGCCAGGGTCTGGCCGAAATCGGCCCGGCGTTTCGGCTGCCCCGTCGCCTCGGCGACATCGAAGACGCCAAAAACACCCACCGTGGTATTGAGTATCAGCCGGTAGAAGGTCGCCACCGCATCGCCGCCGCGCAGTTGCGCGCTCGTGTTGACCAGTACGACGACATCGTTGAGGTTGCTGAAGAAGTTACTCACGCCGCGGTTGACCGGGCGTGGCGTGTATTCGTCATAGGCCTCGGCGACCGGTCGCGCGATGGTGCGGTCGACGGTCTCGTTGAAGGTGTGGATTCGCCGATTGACCGGCTCCAGTGGATCGCCCGGGGTACTCGCGCAGCCCGTGAGTGCGGCGATGGCGGCAAGCAGGCCCGCGACCAGCAGAAGTCGGCAGTTGCTGCGTACAGGGCGTGCGCGGCTCGGGAAGGGGCCCAAGATGTTTTCTCCCTCTCTCGGATGCGGCATCGTAGCCAATCACGGTGACCGCTGACCAGCGTGGGCGTGCGCGAGCACGATGACCGTCGCGGCCGAACCCGCCCGGCCATGGCCGTGCTAGACTCCAGGCTTGCCGCTGATCAAACGGTATGCGTGCCTTGTCTTCGTCGTCCCAAGCTGCAGCAGACCCGCTCATCCGTATTCGCCGACTGGCCTTCACACACGGTGATCGTCCGGTCTTCGATGGCGTCGACATGGATATCCCGCGCAATGGGGTGACGGCGATCATGGGCCCGAGCGGCAGCGGCAAGACGACACTGCTGCGCCTGATCACGGGGCAGCTCACGCCCGACAACGGCCGAATCGAGGTCGATGGCCGCAACGTCCACGCGCTCGGTACCGACGACCTGTACGCGCTGCGCAAGCGCATGGGCATGCTCTTCCAGTCGGGTGCGCTGCTCACCGACCTCTCCGTCTACGAAAACGTTGCCTTCCCGTTGCGCGAGCATACCCGGCTACCCGAGGCGCTGATCCGCCAGCTCGTGTTGCTGCGCCTGGAATCGGTGGGGCTGCGCACGGCGCGCACGCTGATGCCGGCCGAGCTCTCCGGCGGCATGGCACGGCGGGTCGCCCTGGCCCGTGCACTCGTCCTCGAACCCGAGATGATGCTCTACGACGAACCCTTCACGGGGCAGGATCCGATTACGATGGGGGTTCTCGTCACGCTCATCCGCGCCGTTAACGAGACCCTCGGGCTTACCAGCATCCTCGTGTCGCACGATGTCGCCGAAACGATGTCGATTGCCGACCATGTTTATCTGATTGCCGGCGGCGAGGTCATCGCCCGGGGCTCGCCAGCGGAGCTGCAGGCGACGCGCTCCCCCTGGGTCCGGCAGTTCCTCGATGCCCGCGCGGATGGTCCCGTGCCCTTCCATCAGCCCGGCCCCGCCATTGACGAAGAGCTGCTCGGGGCCGCGCGCCGTGACTGAGCCCTTCGTTGCGCTGGGACGCTGGTTGCTCGCCGCGCTGGCGCGGCTCGGGCGGGCCTCGCTGTTCGGAGGACGGCTTTGTGCCCGCCTGGGCACGGCCTGTCGCCGTTTCGGGTTGACCCTGGAGCAGCTCTACGCCATCGGGGTTCGCACGGTGATGATCGTTGTCGTCGCCGGTGCCTTCGTCGGCATGGTGCTCGCGCTGCAGGGCTACTATACGCTGGTCAACTTCGGGGCGGAGAGTGCGCTCGGTGTGCTGGTTGCCCTGTCGCTCGTGCGCGAGCTTGGTCCTGTTGTGGCAGCGCTGCTCTTTGCCGGGCGCGCCGGCTCCGCCCTGACCGCGGAGGTGGGTCTGATGAAGTCGACCGACCAGCTGGCGGCACTCGAGATGATGGCCGTCGATCCCTATCGACGGGTGCTGGCGCCGCGTTTCGTGGCGGGCTTCATCTCGCTGCCGCTCCTCGCCATCCTGTTCTCCGCGATCGGTGTCTACGGGGCCTGGCTGGTTGGCGTGCAGATGCTCGGCATCGACGCGGGCGCCTTCTGGGGCCAGATGCAGGACAGTGTCGATTTCCATGCCGATGTCCTCAATGGATTGGTCAAAGCAGTGGTCTTCGGTGCGGTCGTCACTTGGATCGCCCTTTACGAAGGCCATGACTGCGTCCCGACACCCGCCGGCGTGAGCCGGGCGACCACGCGCACGGTGGTGCATGGTTCGCTTGCCGTGCTCGGGCTCGATTTCCTCCTCACTGCAATGATGTACGGAGGCTGACATGGTGCATCGAACGACAGAGCTGACGGTCGGCCTGTTCGTCGCCGCGGGACTCGCCGCACTGGTCGTGCTGGCCCTGCAGGTCAGCGGCCTGGCGACACTGGGCGCGCCGCGCGGTTACCAGGTGACTGCCCACTTCAACGAGATCGGCGGTTTGCGAGAGCGCGCCCCGGTCAAGGCGGCCGGGGTGACCGTGGGCCGGGTCACGTCCATCGAGTACGATACGCGCGGCTACCGCGCGCGGGTGACCCTGACCCTGTCATCCGAATACGACAACTTCCCGCGCGATACCATCGCGAGCATCCATACATCGGGACTGCTCGGCGAGCAGTTCGTCAGCCTTGATCCGGGAGGTGATATGGATTATCTCGGCGATGGTGACCGCGTAGAATACACCGAGTCCGCCGTGGTGCTGGAGCGTCTGATCGGCCAGTTCATGTTCCAGCAGGGACGCGACTGAGCTCGGGGAACCCCGGGCCGTCAGTGTTGCCAGATGGTCAGATCCACAGGAGGTAATGCCATGCAGGTATTCCGATTCGCCCGTCTGCACCGGTTTCCGGTCCTTTTCGCTGCAGTCGTGCTGGTTTGCGGCCTCGTGATGCCTGTGACGGCGCTGGCCGAGGAGCGCCCGAATCCGGAGGACGCGAAGGCGTTGGTGCAGGAGACGACCGAACAGCTGCTCGCGATCCTGCGCGAGCAGGCGGAAGAGGGTGACATCGATGTGGACTTTCTGCAGTCCAAGGTCGACGAGATGGTCAAGCCGCATCTCGACTTCCCGACGATGACGCGTCTCGCTGTGGGACGCCACTGGCGTAATGCGACGGACGAGCAGAAGATCGCGCTGGTCGACGAGTTCCGCACGCTGATCACGCGGACCTACTCCGCCGCCCTGGAGCAGGTCGAGGACTACGATGGCCAGCGCATCGAGTTCCTGCCGCTGCGCGAGGGCGATCGCGATGACCGCGTCCAGGTGCGTTCGGTTGTGGTCCAGCCGGACGGGCCGGATATCCCGGTGAACTACGGGCTGCGCTACACCGGCGGCGAGTGGAAACTCTACGATGTGATTGTCGACGGTATCAGCCTGGTCACCACTTACCGCTCCGGGTTCGGCACCCTAGTCAGTCGCGAGGGGATCGACGGCCTGATCGAGGACCTGCGGAAGAAGAACGAGCGCGGTGAGGCCGAGGTACCCGAGATCGATGCCGGCTGAACTGCTCCCGGCCGAGGGCAACGTGGTACGGATCGCCGGGACCCTCGACTTCGCCTCGGTCACGGCGCTGTACCGGCAGACCGACGCGCTGTTCACGGGCCGTGAGTACCTGGTCCTCGACGGGGGCGCCATCGACCAGGGCAGCAGTGCCGGGGTCGCGCTGTTGCTCGAGTGGCTCGCTGAGGCGCACCGGCGCGGATGCACACTGGTTTTCCGCGGACTCCCAGAATCACTGCTCGCGGTGGCCCGTCTGGCTGGTGTGGAACACCTCCTTACGAGCGATTGAGCCTTGCCGCCTTGCTCCGGTTGAGCTGGACCGGCGTTCAGGAGCACCCTCGCAGTAGCCCCGGCGTGTAGCTGGGCGGCGTGATGGCGTACAATAGCGCCTTTTTTGCGGGCGGGTCGTCGGCCCGCAGGCTGGACGCCGATGGACAAGCTGATCATCTCGGGCGGGGACGCCCTCTGCGGCCAGGTGCGCGCATCGGGGGCGAAGAACGCCGTGCTGCCCATCCTGGCGGGCACGCTGCTGGCCGATGGGCTTGTCGTTGTCGAGAATATCCCCCATCTCAATGATGTAACGACGACCATGTCGTTGCTCGGACGCATGGGCGTCCATCTCGTGATCGACGAGCGCATGAACATCGAGGTCGATAGCCGCGAGATCCGCGAGTGCTACGCACCCTATGATCTGGTCAAGACCATGCGTGCCTCCATCCTGGTGCTCGGGCCCATGCTGGCCCGGCATGGGCGCGCTATTGTGTCCCTGCCCGGTGGCTGTGCGATCGGCTCGCGCCCCGTGAACCTCCATCTCGACGGCCTGCGCGCGATGGGTGCGGAGGTCCGCGTCGAGGATGGCTATATCCACGCGCGCTGCCGGCGCCTGCAGGGGGCGCGGTTCGTCCTGGATGCGGTGACGGTAACCGGTACCGAGAATCTCATGATGGCAGCGACGCTCGCCGAGGGGACGACGGTACTGGAGAATGCCGCGCGTGAGCCCGAGGTCGTCGATCTGGCGAACTTCCTCAACGCGATGGGGGCGCAGGTCAGCGGGGCAGGTACGGACCGGATCGTGATTGATGGCGTGCGCTCGCTGACCGGGACGCGCTACCGGGTCCTGCCCGACCGCATCGAGACCGGGACCTTTCTCGTGGCGGCGGCGATGAGCGGCGGCAATGTCACCGTGCGCAACACGGAGCCCAGTACGCTCGATGCCGTGCTGACCAAGCTTGAGGAGACCGGGGCCCACATCGATACGGGGCCCGACTGGATCCGTTTGCGCATGGAGGGGCGGCGACCGCGCGCCGTGCATGTGCGCACCGCGCCCTTTCCGGCGTTCCCGACCGACATGCAGGCCCAGTTCTCGGCCCTCAACGCGGTCGCCGAGGGCGCTGGCACGATCACGGAGACGGTCTTCGAGAACCGCTTCATGCACATCCAGGAGATGCAGCGGATGGGGGCGCAAGCGCGGATCGAGGGCAACACCGCGATCATCGAGGGCGTCAGGCATTTGCGCGGCGCCCCGGTCATGGCCACGGATCTGCGGGCCTCGGCCAGTCTGATTCTGGCCGGACTGATTGCCGACGGCGAGACCACCGTCGACCGGATCTACCACATTGATCGCGGCTACGAGTGCATCGAGGAGAAGCTGTCGCAGCTCGGTGCCCGCATCCGGCGCGTACCCGCTTGAGGTGACAGCGATGAGCCGGCCACTGACCATCGCCCTGTCAAAGGGTAGAATCCTGGAGCAAACGCTGCCGCTGCTGGCGGCGGCGGGTATCGAACCCGCCGAGGATCCGCAGAGCAGCCGTCGCCTGGTGCTCCCGACGAACCGTGACGACGTGGAGATCGTGATCGTGCGCGCCTCGGACGTACCCACGTATGTCCAGTATGGTGCAGCGGCTGTCGGTATCGCGGGGAAGGATGTCCTGGTCGAGCACGGTGGCGAGGGCCTCTATGAGCCACTCGATCTCGGGATTGCCCGCTGTCGCCTGATGCTCGCCGGGCCGGCCGAGCCGCCACCGGTGCCACCGCGGCGCCCGCGGGTGGCGACCAAGTACGTGCGCAGTACGCGCCGCTATTTTGCGGGTCAGGGGCGACAGGTCGAGATCATCAAGCTCTACGGTTCGATGGAGCTCGCACCGCTGGTGGGGCTGTCGGACTGGATCGTCGACCTGGTCGATACCGGGGGGACGCTGCGGGCGAATGGACTTGCGCCGTATGAGACGATTGCCGACATTACGAGCCGCCTGATCGTCAACAAGGCGGCGATGAAGACGCGCCATGGCCCGATCCGCGCCCTGGTCGATGCGTTGCGTGATGCCGTGGACGCGCGCGCTGCCTGATGGGGCCGGCGGCGCGGCGGATATTCCTCCTTTCCAGCACTATCAGGGGTTGTCGATGAAGTATCAGACCGGAGATCTCCGTATCGAGGCCATCAACGAACTCGTGCCACCGGGCGACATGACGCCTGCGAGTGAACACGCCAGCGAGACCGTGCATTCCGGACGCGAGCAGATCCACGAAATCATGGACGGTGAAGATGATCGTGTTGTCGTCATCGTCGGTCCCTGCTCGATCCACGATTCCGACGCGGCCCGCGATTACGGTCGGCGTCTGCAGTCGATCCGCCAGGAGCTGGCCGACGACCTGCTGATCGTGATGCGAGTCTATTTCGAGAAGCCACGGACCACGGTGGGCTGGAAGGGACTGATCAACGACCCCGGTCTCGATGGTAGCTTCCGCATCAATGACGGGCTGCAGACCGCGCGCCAGCTCCTGCTCGATCTCGCCGAGATGGATCTGCCCGTTGGCACCGAGTTCCTCGACCTGATCAGTCCCCAGTATGTGGCCGATCTGATCTCCTGGGGGGCGATCGGCGCGCGCACAACCGAATCACAGGTACACCGTGAACTCGCCTCCGGGCTCTCCTGTCCGGTCGGATTCAAGAACGGCACCGACGGAAATATCCAGGTCGCGGTCGACGCGATCCGCTCGGCGTCACAGCCGCACCATTTCCTCGGGGTGACCCAGAAGGGACGGTCGGCCATTGTGTCGACCACGGGCAATTCCTACTGCCATGTGATCCTGCGCGGTGGCAAGCAGCCGAATTATGACGCTTCGAGTGTCGATGATACCGCGGAGATGCTGAGCGGTGCCGGCCTGCCGGCGCGGATCATGATCGACGCCAGTCACGCGAACTCCCGCAAGAAGCCTGATCGCCAGGCCGACGTCGCCCGCGACATCGCCCACCAGATCAGCCGCGGCGATCGGCGCATCTTCGGCATGATGCTGGAGAGCCATCTCGTCGAGGGCAATCAGTCCGCCGATGGTGACGACCTGGTCTACGGTCAGAGTATCACCGACGCCTGCATGGGGTGGGAGCGTACGGAGCCGCTGCTGCGAGAGATTGCCGAGGCCGTCCGCGCTCGGCGAGCGGCCGGCTAAACCGTTTCTGTCCCGACTCGTCGCCGGCCGAGGCGGGTTCGCCCGGCCGGGGCGGGGCCAGGCCGCGGTTTATGCGGCTTCGCGCAGCCGGGAGCGGGGCTCGCGGCTCGCGCGCAGCAGGGTCCAGTAGCCGAACAGGTTCACCGACTGCGTCTCCCGGATATCGAGATCATTGCGCTCGACGAACTCTTCGAGTTCGAAGTCGGGGCGGAAACCCACCAGCCGCGATAGCGGCGACAGCGCCTTCTCGCAGGTGCGCAGAATCGGGTTCGCACTGCGGAAGTGGTTGACGACGAAGAGATCACCGTTCGGCTGGCAGACCCGCCGCATCTCGTCGACGACGCGTTCGGGCTCCGGGGCGACCGAGAGCACGTACATGGCCACGACGTGGTCGAAGCAGTTGTCCGTGAACCGCATGTCGGCGGCATCCATTTCCGCGAGCGTCACGTTGGGCAGCTCCAGGCGCTCGACGCGGTCCTCGGCCAGTTCAATCATCTCGGGGGAGAGGTCGATACCGGTCACGTGGACACCCTCGGGGTACTCGGGCAGCGAGAGGCCTGTGCCGACTCCCACTTCCAGCACGTGATCGCCGGGCTGTATATCCATTTTCCCGATGGCGGTTCGGCGACCGTGGTGGAAGATCGCCCCGAATACCAGGTCGTAGCGCCGCCCGTAGCGGCGGTAGGCATCACGTACTCCGTCGATATCCATGGATCCTCCCGCGCAGCGCGTATGCCCTTGCGGTTGCTTGTTGTTCAAGGGGCAAGAGGCTAACCCGCGAACGGCCGCAGTGACCAGCCCGATCGTCGATCGGTGTCGGCGTCTACGCTGTGGGGCGATCCGCTTGCCATCCCTGTTCGGGCGCCAGGCGCTCCGCGACTTCGCGGTGCACGGCGGCGTCGCGCTCGCCGAAGAGCACGAACCGCGCCAGCCCCACGTGGCGGCAGCCGGGGAGGGCGTCGAACAGGGTGTGCAGGGCGACCGCGGCGGCCTCTTCCAACGGATAGCCGAACGCGCCAGTACTCAGCGCCGGAAATCCGATGGCAGTGGCTTCCACCTCATCAGCGCGGGCCAGGCTTTCACGATAGCACTGCGCAAGCAGTTCCGCCGCCGGTTCGTCACGGCCATAGACCGGCCCGACGGTGTGGACGATCCAGCGTGCGGGCAGGGCGAAGCCTTTCGTGATCTTCGCTTCCCCGGTGGCGCAGCCCCCGAGGGTCCGGCACTGCTCCCACAGCTCGGGGCCGGCCGCGCGGTGGATCGCCCCGGCGACGCCGCCGCCCGGGGCGAGCTGCGCGTTCGCCGCGTTGACCACGGCGTCGAGGTGTTGGGCGGTAATGTCACCGGTGATGATTTCGAGCGCACTCTCCGACTTTCGCCAGCGCATGGGGGCTCCTGTCCACCGCACCCCGGTCATTATCGCGTCCAGCGTGGCGCCTCGTCGAGCCGGGCGGGACTGGCTTGGCGCGTGGCACGGCGTTGCGCTAGAATCGCGCTCGCTGCAGCCGCCATGGCCGGTGAGGCGTGTCGATCCTTCACTGCTGTCCGGGATTGGCAGACAAGATCCGTCCCCATCGTCTAGTGGCCGAGGACTCCGCCCTCTCAAGGCGGCAACAGGGGTTCGAATCCCCTTGGGGACGCCAAATCCATGGGGCCCGGTCGCTGCCGGGCCCCATTCGTATCCAACTGCGCTACTTGCCGCTTACCACTATATTCCGCAGTCCGGGCCGACCCCGTAGGCGCCCTCGATCCCGCCCGGCGGCGTAACATCGGTGTCATCGACGTCGTCGGCGAGGATGCGCAGCACGAAGGCCCGTGAGCGCTTGCGCTGGGTGAAGCCATCGAACTGGACCGCCGCCTCGAGGCGCACGATGACCCAGGGCGCCTCGCTGCGCGGATAGCTCAGATCGAAATCGGCCTCGCCGTCCTCGTCCGTGGTTACCGTGCCGGGCTGGACCGCCGGGTCGGTCGGTCGCTGGGCATCCGGATGTTCTACCGCGCCCTCCAGCAGATTTTCCGGTACCGCGGGGAAGATGGAATCGCCGCGACTGATCGCGCTGCTGATGCAGACACTCGGCTGCGGCGGTTGGATGATGATGTCACCGAAGTCGATATCGTCATCGTTTTCGACAAAGTCGAAGATCGAATCGCCTTCAGGGATCTCCGCATAGACCTCTTCGGTCTCTTCCAGCAGCAGCGTGGTGGCGCCCGAACCCCCGATTGCCCAGCCGTCGTCGGTCGGGAACCAGCGACCCTTGCGGTAGGCGATCGGGGTTACGGTGATTTCGACCTGCTGGTTGGGGACGGCGCTACCGGTTGAGTCCGTGACGAAGACCTTCCAGGGCTCGTTGTAGCTGGTAATATCCGGCGTTTCGAGTTCGTTGCCCGTGCCGAGCGAGATGCTGAAGGCGTCACCGCTGATGGTAAGCGGCTCGGTCGCCACGACATCGGCATCGGACTCGGCGGCCGCCTCGATCTGCACGCCCTCGGGGCCGCTGTCGCCAGCACCGGCCTCCAGGCGCACACTGGCGACCCCATCCGGACCGGTCTCCGCGGTATTGCTCGAAAGTTGCGTCTGATTGGTGTCGTCGCGGATTTTGCGAAATTCTACGATCTCACCAGCCACGGGATTATCGCCCGAGTCGGTGACGCGTGCGCGCAAGGTGGTCTCCTCGTTCGGTGCGATGACCGTGGGGCTCGCGATCAGCTCAATCTGTCGGGCCACGGTGCCGACGTACTGGAAGGTACGCTCCGTCTGCAGGGCCTCACCCGATGCCGCCGTACCGGTCGCCTCCACGCGTACGGGGCCCGCAATGTCCGAGCGGATCGTCGTCGAGGCAGTGCCGTCGCCGCCCGTAGTCACCGTGCGCGGATCGACTTCACCCAGGTTTACGGTGAATTCGACCTCACGACCGCTGACGGGTTGGCCCTGCTCTTCCCAGGTCACCTCGACGGTGCGATTGCTCGCCACGCTATGGAGGCTGTCCGCGCTGGGGCTCGTAAACGACAGGCTCTCGGCAGGCAGCCGCACATTGCGGGTGGTGGACACGTCGAGGTCCGTGGCATTGGCCGTGATGAAAGCCGATATGGCGCTCGAGGCGATCGCCTCGAGCCGGCCACGCACCACACCGTCACCGTCGGTGCGGTCGCCGAAGGGCTCGCGTACATTGACACCCTGCGTGATGTCCACATCGACCGGTTCGTTCCCCACGGGGTTGCCCGCGCCGTCAGTCAGGCGCACCTCGTACTCCACATCCTGGCCGACCGCCAGGGAACCGGGGCCGTCGATCTCGATCGATGTACCGGAGATGTTCAGGTCGATCGCGTTGGCCCCCTGGCTCGTATCGGCGATGATGCGTGCGGTCCGATTCTGCGGATTGGGGCCGGGAGCGACTCGGATCTCGGCACGACCCGATTCATCGGTCGTGCGGTCCTCGATCGGGCCCGAGAGGATGGCGTCGTCACCGGCGGCTACGCGGAAGTCGACGGGTTCGTCGACGACCACGACATTGTTCTCGTCCCGTACCGTGGTCGTGATAGTCGTCGTATCCGTGCTACCCGTGTCGAGTTCGGTCGACTCGGCCACGAGGGTGATCGGTCCCAGTGGCTCCGGATCGACGGTGTCGCCCGCTGCGGTGTCGTCGTCACTGGATTCGGGGCAGCCGGCTAGCAGGAGGGCGAGCGGGACGGCGAGAAAGAGGGCGGTGCGGGATGATTTCCTGACCATGATTCTGGTATTCCCCCGGTGACTGGACTGTTTGCGTTCGTCTTGCGTCGCGCCATCCCGCCGCCGATGCAGGAGTGACAGCGGTCGCTTATCATGCGCCGCGTCAACTCTATCCTCCAACCCCCTGTATTGTCTACTCAAGAACCGCGGAGAGGGGGGGCGCCCCCGGAAGGGGGGCCAGGTATCCCCTTCCAGCGCAGGGCTGGATATACGCCGGCAAGCCGGGCGAAAATGCGGTTGCGGTTGCGGTTGCGGTTGTCGATCCTTTGCGGTCAGCCGCATACCGGTGAGGCGGGCAGCTCGCTCAAGGCACGAGATGAGCCGCGGGCCGACAATGGAGTCGCTACGGAAGGATACCGTGGCGGTCCGCCTATGCCAGCTTCCAGCATAGCCGCTCGTATCCGCGCTTGCGAGCGCGCCGGTCCATCCAACAGCGCCGTTCGTCGTCCCAGCGAGCGTGGCGCGTGGTCGTCGTGCGGGTTGGGGGCTAGCGCAGGCGCACGAGCAGGCCTGAACGGACCTTCGGGTCAACCCAGGTCGATTTCGGCGGCATCACCTCGCCGGCGTCGGCGATCGCCATCATCTCCGCCACCGAGGTCGGATAGCAGGCAAACGCGACACCCCAGCCCGATTGTACGCGCCCTTCCAGCTCTTCGAGGTCGCAGGCCCCGGGTACGTACTCAAGGCGCGGATCGCCGCGCGGATCCTCGATGCCGAGAATCGGCCCGAGCACGCGCTCCTGCAGTACGCAGGCGTCAAGGCAGCGTACCGGGTCGTCTTCATCGACCCGACCCGGGCGTACGACCAGCCGATACCAGCCCGAGGGCAGGTACATGGAGAACTCGTGGCGTTCCCGTGGCCGCGCCTCCTCCGCCGGGATCGCCCCCAGTGGCTCCACGGCGAAGTCGTCGTCGAGCCGTTGCAACAAATGCTCTTCGGTCAGGCCATTGAGGTCACGCACGATCCGGTTGTATTCGAGGATCCGCATCTGGCGGTCAGGAAAGATCGCCGTGAGCACGAAATTGTACGGCTCGTCACCGCGATGGTCCGGATTCTCCGCGCGCCGGCGGGCGGCCCACTTCTGGACGACCGCAGAGCGATGGTGGCCGTCGGCCAGGTAGAGTGCCTCGTAGGCGGCGAAGGCGCTCTGCAGGGCCTCAATCTCGTCGGGGGCGCCGACGAACCAGATCGTCTGGCGTACGCCGTCATCGGAAACGAACTCGATCAGGGGTGACCGCTGCTCGACCCGTTCGACGACCTGGTCGACAGTGTCGCTCGCGGGATAGGTCAGCGTGATCGGCGTTGAACTCGCGCGCACCGTATCGCGGTAACGGATCAGGATCTCTTCCTTGTCGCGGCGCGTGTGCTCGTGCTTGCGGATGCGCCCACTGTCAAATTCGTCGACGGGTATCTCGGCGATCAAGCCGGTCTGGGCATGACCATCGACCGCGAGGCGGTAGACGTAGATCCCGGGCGTGCTGTTGTACTGAAACACGCCATCGCGGATCATCTGTTGCAGACGCGCCGAGTTGCGCTGCAGGTTCTCGTCGAAGGCGGGGCGCTCGCTCTCGGGAAATTCCTCGGTCGAGCGCATGACGTTGAGGTAGTTCCGCGGGTGGGCCAGTGCGAATTCGTGGCGCTCGCCCGGCGCCATCATATCGTAGGCCGGGCAGGCCACTTCATACGCCAGATCCGGGTTCGCGTGATAACACTGGAAGGGACGGATCATCGTCATGGCTGCACCCTCCGAGGCCGTCGTCCGGCCACTCAGCCGTTGTCCCGCTGGAACTGTTCCATGAATTGCGCCAGCGCTTCGACACTGTCCATCGGCAGGGCATTGTAGATGCTGGCCCGGCAGCCACCGACGCTGCGGTGTCCCTTGAGGTTCTTCATCCCCGCTGCATCGGCTTCCTGCAGGAACTTCTTCTCCAGCTCCTCGTCGGGCAGCCGGAAGACGACGTTCATGTGCGAGCGGTTCTCGCGCGCGACCGGGCAGCTATACCAGCCGTCGCTGTCGTCGATCACGCGGTAGAGTCGGCCCGCCTTCTTCGCGGCCCAGGACTCCATCGCCTCGAGGCCACCATTCGCCTGCATCCACTTGAGCACCTTGCCCACCATGTAGATGGTGAATACGGGCGGTGTATTGAACAGCGAGTCCTTGTCCACGTGGGTCTGATAGCGCAGGTATTCGCCGACGTCGGTGTTGGCGTCGGTGAGCGCCGACTTGCGCACGAAGACGAGCGCCGCACCGGCGGGCCCCAGGTTCTTCTGCACGCCGCCGTAGACGAGGTCGAACTTCTCCCAGGGGATCGGGCGGGACATGAAATCCGACGACATGTCACCGATTAGCGGGACATCGACGGCGGGCCACTCGACCATGCGGATGCCGCCGATGGTCTCGTTCGATGTCACGTGCAGATAGCGGGTGTCGGGCTTGAGCGTTAGCTCATCGGTGCGCGGCATGCGCATGTAGCCTTCGTCCTTGCCATCCCAGGCGAGATAGGCATCCCCATACTTCTGGGCGTCCTTGAACGCCCCCGTCGCCCATGCACCGGAGCCGACGTAGGCACCTTTGATGCCGGCGCGAAGGAAATTGATCGGGATCATGGAGAACTGGAGGGTGGCCCCACCCTGAAGAAACAGTACGGCGAAGTCGTCCGGTACACCAAAGACCTCGCGGGCGAGGCGCATCGCCTCCCCGTGCACGGCGTCGTATTCGGGCGCGCGATGGCTCATCTCGATGAGCGACATGCCGGCACCGTGATAGTCGACGAATTCCTGTTGCGCTTCCTCGAGTACCTCAAGCGGCAGCGTGCAGGGGCCGGCGCAGAAGTTGTGGACGCGGTGGCTCATGATGATCTTCTCCTGAATACGGTAACGGCACGGTCACAGATTGACGCAGTGGAGGATGTTGCCGCGCTCGAATTCATCGAGCATGTGCACGACCTCGGCGGCGATCGCGTTCTGCGCCTGCTCCGTCGAAGCGCCGATGTGGTGCGTACCATAGACGCGCGGATGACTCGCCAGCGGTGAGTCGAAGCTGCCTTCGGCCGCACCCGGCTCGTCTTGGAATACGTCGAGGCCGGCACGCATGCCCTTTTGCTCCAGTGCCCGGATCAACGCGCTTTCATCGACGATCTCGCCGCGCGATGTGTTAATCAGAATGGCACCGTCGCGGAACCGGCCGAGCAGCTCGTCGTTGATCATGCCGCGCGTCTCAGGCGTCGCGGGGACGTGGAAGGAGACGACGTCACAGCGACCGACGAGACTCTCCAAGTCGCGGTCGTGTGCGGCACCGAGTGCGTCGAGGCGGGCGGTGGTAGCCTCGTCGCGCCCCGGCTTTTCGACGACATGAATGTGCATGCCGAACGCGGCAGCGCGCTCGGCGAGCGCGAGGCCGATGCCGCCCAGTCCGACGATGCCGAGGTGGCGACCCATGATCCCTTCGGCCTTGGAGTAGTGCTTCTTGTTCCACCGCCCGGCGCGCAGATCGGCGACGTTGTCCGGGATATTGCGATCGATCGCCAGGATGAGGCCGAAGGCGAGTTCGGCGACCGCGACGGCGTTCTTGCCCGGGACATTGCATACGGGGATGTTGCGCTCCGCGGCGGCCTCACGATCGATGGTGTTGGTGCCGGCACCGGCGCGGATGATCAGGCGCAACGAGTCGGCGGCCTCGATCGCACTGCGGGTGACCCGCGTGCTGCGCACGATGACGACCTCGGCGCCCGCGATCTGCCCAGGGAGGTCGTCGGCGCTCAGATCGGGCTGAAAATCGCACTCATGGCCGCGGCCCTGAAGCTCTTCCAGGTAGTCGGACTGGAACTTGTCAGCGAACAGGATCTTCATGCCCTTCCTCCTCGGGATGCGCCCATGGCGGGAAATGGTGTCACGGCTCCCTGGTGGGCCGCTCATATGCCGGCGGCGGATTATGTCACGCGCCGAAAAAGCGCCACAAGCCAGGGGGTTGCGGCAGAAGGCGGAGTGACGCGGCAGGGTCAGAAGGCGGCGCTTGCAGGCAAGAGCGCGGGCGTACGAGGCGCTACGAGGAGGGGGGCTGCCCGAGCCAGTGGGCGACCACGTCGGCCTGCTCCTGGAGATACCAGTCGATCGCCGCCGAGTAGTCGTGGCGATACATCTCCAGCAGCGCCCGTTCCAACGTGTCGAGGTCGAGATACATGCGCGCGAGCATCCGCGCCGCCTCGGGATGGTCATTGTAGAAGCCCGAGCGGGCCAGCGCCTGGACGCGTTCACTCCCGCCCAAGGCGCCCATCGGGTCGGCGAGGTAGCGCAGATCCTCGGCTGCGAACAGCCAGTGCGGGCTCCAGGCGGTGATCACGATCCAGGTCTCGTCCTGCGTGGCGGCCTGCAGCTCGGCTGCCATGGATGGGCCGCTCGAGGTCTCGAGTTCGAAGGCGTCGAGCTGGTAGCGTTCGAGGGCCTCGCGGGAGAGGCGCGTGAGGCCGGCATCGGGATCGATGCCCGTGACGCGCCCGTCGAAGCGTTCGCTGTGATCGGCCAGATCCCCGATCGACTCCACCTGGTCCCGTGGGACGTACGCCGGCACGGCCCAGCCGAGCTGGGCGCCGTCATAGAGGACGCCGAGATGCTCGACCCGGTTGCCCAGGCGCTCCAGGTAGGGGGCGTGCGTCTTCGGCTGCCACGACATGAGCATCACGTCGATCCGCCCCCACGCCAGTGCCTGGTACTGCTCGGAGATCGGGGCCTCGACCAGATCGACGGGATGGCCCAACTCGTCTTCGATCAAGCGCTCGGCCAGGCGTGTGACAAAGATGCCGTCGGCCCATGGTGTCCAGCCGATGCGGATCGGCTCATCGGCGGCGGTGACCGGAGTCGCCAGGGTGAGCAGGGCGGCGGCGAGGATGCACAGTGCCCGGTTCACGCGGCCGTTTCCATCCGGGCGAGTTCGCGCACGCGGCGCACCATCGACGAGAGGCCGTTGCGCCGGCCCGGCGAGATGTGCTGCTCGAGCTCGAGGCGCTCGAAGATCGCGTCGATATCGGTCTCGAGGATCTCTGCCGGCGGGCGGTTGTTGAATACCTCGAACACGAGGGCGATCAGGCCACGCACGATCTGCGAGTCGCTGTCCGCCTGCAGGCGCAGCACGGGCGGGTGGGTACCCGTGTCCAGCTCCGCGGTCAACCATACCTTGCTTAGGCAGCCGTCGAGGAGCTGGTCGTCGGTCTTGTCCTCGTCGGGCATGGGCGGGAGCTTGCGGCCCATGTCGATGAGCAGGCGGTAGCGCTCCTGCCAGTTCGGCATCATTTCGAAGGCCTGGATCACGCGGTCGATGCTCATCTCGGCTCCCGTGCTGTCCTGGACGGCGGCAGATGCATATAACGCCATTGTACGGATCAACACCGCGTGGTGGAAAACGCCCCGAATTCGGTGGGCGCATGCGAGATATTGTGTCGCTCCTAGTTCGCGGGCACAATATGCTGAGTTACGTCGGAGTCTGTTCCATGGGGCATCGCCTCTCGAAGATCTATACCCGCACCGGCGACGAGGGCACGACCGGTCTCGGCGACGGCTCGCGTACCGACAAGGATGGCGCGCGGGTCGAGGCCTACGGCACAGTCGACGAACTCAACAGCGCGATCGGGATGCTGCTCGCACTGCCCATGCCGGTGGATATCTCCCGCCCGCTCGTCGAGGTTCAGCACAACCTGTTCGATCTCGGCGGCGAGCTCTGTGTTCCCGGCTACAAGGTAATCACTGACGCCCAGGTCTCGTGGCTCGAGCGCGTCCTCGACGAGCACAACGCGGAGCTGCCCCCGCTGAAGGATTTCATCCTGCCCGGAGGTGGCCAGGCGGCCGCGACTTGCCACCTCGCTCGCACCGTCTGCCGCCGCGCCGAACGCCGCGTCTACTCGCTCGCGCGTCTGGAGGAGGTGAACCCGCAGGCGCTCGCCTATCTCAACCGCCTGTCGGATCTACTGTTCGTCCTCGGTCGACGCCTGGCACGTATCGAAGGCGGTAGCGAGGTGCTCTGGCAGCGCCACCGCAACGCCGAGTGATGTCCCGGGGCGCCGACGCCGGCCCGGACCTTACCGATGGCGCCGCGATCGCGTAGACTCTGCGCGCTCGGCCCGCCTGTTTCCGCGTGTTTCCGATGAACGCACTGTCGATTCGTAATCTGGCGAAGACCTATCCCAGGGGGGTGGTCGCACTGCGCGGTATCGATCTCGACGTCGAGGCGGGGGAGTTCTTCGCCCTGCTCGGGCCCAACGGGGCCGGCAAGTCGACCGCGATCGGCATCATTACCTCGCTGGTCAACAAGTCCTCGGGGACGGTGTCGGTGTTCGGCCACGATCTTGACCGCGAGACCGAGGCAGCGAAGGCGTGTATCGGACTGGTGCCCCAGGAGATCAACTTCAATCAGTTCGAGACGGTGCGCCAGATCGTGCTCAACCAGGCGGGCTACTACGGCATCCCGCGACGCCAGGCGGCACAGCGCGCTGAGACCTATCTCAAGCAGCTCGGGCTGTGGGAGAAGCGTGATGCCGTCTCACGCGAACTCTCGGGAGGTATGAAGCGCCGCCTGATGATCGCGCGCGCCCTCGTGCACGAGCCCCGCCTGCTGATCCTCGACGAGCCGACTGCCGGTGTCGACATCGAGGTCCGGCGGTCGATGTGGCATTTTCTCGAAGAAATCAACCGCCGTGGCGTGACCATCATCCTGACGACGCACTACCTCGAAGAGGCCGAGATGCTCTGTCGCAACGTGGCGGTGATCAACCATGGCGAGATCGTCGAATACGGGACCGTTACCGAGCTGTTGCACAAGCTGCACATCGAAACCTTCGTCCTGACCGTTTCCGGCGATACGGTTCGCCTGGAACCGATCGAGGGGTACACGATCCGCCCGCGCGCCGACGGCGGCCTCGAGGTCGAAGTGCCCAAGGATCACGGCGTCAATCGCCTCTTCGCCGAACTCGACCGACAGGGCATCGAGGTGCTGAGCATGCGCAACAAGGCCAATCGGCTCGAGGAGTTCTTCCTGCGCCTGGTCGAGCGCCAGCGCGAATCCGCCGAAGTGGCATAGCCCCTTTTTCGGCCGACACGAATGGAGACCATGATGCCGTCGCGCTGGCAGCGCAATCGGGTCGCGTTCGAAACGATCGTGATCAAGGAGGTGACGCGCTTCACGCGTATCTGGGTGCAGACCATCCTGCCCTCGGGCATCACCACCGCGCTGTATCTGCTGATCTTCGGTGGGCTGATCGGCCAGCGGGTGGGCGAAATGGATGGCCATACGTACATGGATTACATCGTCCCCGGTGTGATCATGCTCGCGATCATCACCAACTCATACGGCAATGTGGTGTCGTCGTTCTACGGCACGAAGTTCCAGCGCCATATCGAGGAGCTGCTCATCGCGCCCGTGCCCAACTGGCTGATCGTTGCCGGTTACGTCGCCGGTGGCGTCGCCCGCGGCCTCGTCGTCGGCCTGCTGGTTACGGCGGTCGCCGCGGTGTTCACCGATCTCTCGTTCGAGCATCCGCTACTGACGTTGCTGATCGCGACACTGACCGCGGTCGTGTTCTCCCTCGGCGGTTTCCTCAACGCGATGTTCGCGCGCAGCTTCGATGACATTTCCATTGTCCCGACCTTCGTGCTCACGCCGCTGACCTATCTCGGCGGCGTATTCTATTCGATCACGCTACTCGCGCCCTTCTGGCAGGTGGCCTCGCTGGCGAACCCGATCCTCTACATGGTGAATGCGTTCCGCTACGGTATCCTCGGCGTTTCCGATATCCCGATCGTGCTCGCTTTCGCCATCATTCTGGTGTTCATCGGCGTGCTGGGTGCGGCGGCGCTGATCCTGCTCGAGCGCGGTGTGGGCGTGAAAAGCTGAGGCGCGTAGTGGCGCCGCAGGTCATTGGTGGATACACGTAGGCGGATGGACGCGATAGCGGAGAGACAGGCAATGGGTAAGGCGGCAAGAAAGCGGCAGCAGGGACCGACCCTCGCGGAGAAGGTCGATCCCTACGAGCTGTATCAGGAGTCGGTCCAGGGCGTCGAGTTCGAGCTCGATTTCGTCGAGCAGACCTTCACCGACATCCGTGGGCGTAACCCGCGGCGCATCCGCGAGGACTTCTGCGGCACCGCCCAGTCCGCCACCGAGTGGGTCAGGCGAGCACCCGGCAACGAGGCCATCGGGGTCGATATCGATCCGGAAGTCCTCGCCTGGGCCTGGGAGCACAATATCGCGCCGCTGACCCCGGACCAGAAGCAGCGCATCGATCTGCTGCCGGAGGACGTGCTGACCGTCGATGCACGGGGCTTCGACGTGGTGCAGGCGTTCAACTTCAGCTACTGGTTTTTCCAGGAACGCGCCGACATGCGCCGCTATTTCGCCAACGCATGGCACTCGCTCGGCGCCGACGGCGTGCTTTTCCTCGACGCCTTCGGTGGGTACGAGGCCCACCGCTGCCAGCGCGAGAAGACCAAGATGGACGGCTTCACCTATATCTGGGAGCAGGCCGCCTACAATCCGATCGCCGCCGAGATGGTCTGCTTCATCCACTTCCACTTCCCGGATGGGTCGAAGCTCAACCGCGCCTTCAGCTACAACTGGCGGCTGTGGGGCGCGAAGGAGCTGCGCGAGCTGCTGGCGGAGGTCGGTTTCCGCCGCACGCGCATGTATGTCCAGGCCTTCGACGAGGAGACGGACGAGCCCGTCGACCGTTTCGACGAGACCGAGGAGATTCCCGATTACGCCTCCTGGATCGCCTACCTGATCGCGGAGAAGTAGGGTCCGCCTTCCCCGTGCGGGGTGGTGGTGCCTGCTATCATGGCCGGCGGAGGTGAGCGAATGGCGGTCAACCGCACACTCAGCGTAGCGCCCATGATGGACTGCACGGACCGGCACGCCCGCTATCTGCTGCGGTTGATCACGGCGCGCACGTTGCTCTATAGCGAGATGGTCGCGGCGCAGGCGCTGGTGCGCGGCGACGCCGCGCGTCTGCTCGCCTACGACGCGTTCGAGCACCCGCTCGCGCTGCAGATCGGTGGCAGCGAGCCCGAGGCGATGGCGACGGCCGCGCGCCTGGCCGAGGACCACGGCTACTGCGAGGTCAATATCAACTGCGGTTGCCCCAGCGAGCGTGTGCGCTCCGGGGCCTTCGGCGCTTGCCTGATGGCGGAGCCCGAGACGGTCGCGGCCTGCGCCGCGGCGATGCGCGCAGCGGTCGCGATCCCGGTGACGGTGAAGACGCGCATCGGCATCGACGAGCGTGATGACCCCGACTTTCTTCTCGCCTTTGTCGATACCGTGGCCGCGGCCGGCGTCGACAGCTTCACCATCCATGCGCGCAAGGCCTGGCTGCAGGGTCTGTCGCCGAAGCAGAACCGCGAGATACCGCCGCTGGTTCACGCCCGGGCGCACTGGCTCAAGCGCCAGCGCCCCGATCTCGAGATCATCCTCAATGGCGGCCTGCGCACGCTCGATGAGGTCGAGGACCATCTCGACGGCGTCGATGGCTGCATGCTCGGACGCGCGCCCTATGCCGATCCCTATCTGCTGGCGGACGCCGATCGCCGTCTCTGGGGCGTGGCCGGCACGGGCCGGCGCCGTGTCGATGTGGTGCGTGACTACCTGCCCTACGTCCGGGCCCGCCTCGCCGAAGGCGTACCGCTGCACCACATGACGCGCCACATGGGCGGGCTGTTTGGTGGCTGCCGCGGGGCCCGCGCCTGGCGGCGGACCCTGGCCAAAGGCGCGGCGGCCAAGGGCGGCATCGAAGTCATCGAGGCCGCGCTCGCCCAGGTTGAAGAGGCGGGCGCTGCCTGCACGGCCGAGCCCGCATGAGGGCTCCCGCTACCGGTCATCGATCCGGTCCGCCACCGCCAGCCGGCCTGAGGGGCGCTGTCGATGCAGGGGCGTGACCTCCGGGATGACCTGCCATCGGGCGAGCGTACCGATGTCGGCAACCTCCTGCGCATGCTGCGCCAGTTGCAGCCCTGGCGCACGCGTATCGCCTTCGCGCTGGTCAGCCTGATCATCGCCAAGCTGGCGGTGGTCGGCGTGCCGTTGACCCTCAAGGAGATCATCGACACCCTCGAGGCGGACCTCGAGGTGGCACTCGTCGTACCGCTCGCGCTGCTTGCCGCCTATGGCGCGCTGCGCCTCGCCAACGCCGGTTTCACCGAACTCCGTGACGGGCTCTTCGCCCGGGTGCGTTATGCGGCGATGCACCACCTCTCGACGACCGTGCTCGCCCATCTGCACCGCTTGTCACTGAGCTGGCACCTGGAGCGGCGCACGGGGGCGATCTCGCGCGATCTCGCCCGCGGGACGCGGAGTGTCGCCAACATCCTCAACTATCTCGTCTTCAGCCTGCTGCCGACGGGCGCGGAATTGGCCCTGGTCGCCGGCATTCTGCTGGTCGGGTATCACTGGTCGTTCGTGGCCACGACGCTGGCCGCGGTCGCGGTCTATGTCGGTTTCACGCTCGCCGTGACCAACTGGCGGATCGAGCATCGGCGCCAGATGAACGCCCTGGAGTCACAGGCGAACGACCGCGCCGTCGACAGCCTGCTCAACTATGAGACCGTCAAGCAGTTCAACAACGAGCGGCGCGAGATCGACCACTACAGCGCCACCCTGCAGCAGTGGACCGATGCGGGGGTCCGTACGCAGACCTCAATGGGCATCCTCAATTTCGGTCAGGGCGCCATCATCGCGTTCGCCGTGACCCTGATCATGGCGCAGGCGGTGCAGGGCGTGCGCATGGAGACGATGTCGATCGGCGATCTGGTGTTGGTCAACGCCCTGCTGCTGCAGATGTTCGTCCCACTCAATGTGCTCGGTAGCGTCTATCGCGAACTCCGCTACGCGCTGGTCGACATGGACCTCGTCTTTCGTTTGCTCGACACCGAGCCCGAGGTGCGCGACGCGCCCGGCGCCCGGCCCCTCGTGGTCGAGCGGGGCACGGTCCGCTTCAAGCGGGTCGGCTTCGCCTACCGCAGTGACCGGCCGATCCTGCACGACATTGATTTCACCATCCCGCCCGGCGGTCGTGTCGCCGTGGTCGGCCCATCGGGTGCGGGCAAGTCGACCCTGGCCCGCCTGCTGTTCCGTTTCTGGGATCCAACGGCCGGCGCCATCCGCATCGATGGCCAGGATTTGCGCGGCTGTACCCAGCAGAGCGTGCGCGCCGCGATCGGGATGGTTCCGCAGGACACGGTACTGTTCAACGACACCCTGGCCTACAACATCGGCTACGCGCGCCCCGACGCCACCCGCGACATGATCGAGCACGCCGCCCGGCTGGCGGATATCCACGACTTCATCCGCGAGCTGCCCGATGGCTACGATACCGTGGTCGGCGAGCGCGGGCTCAAACTCTCCGGTGGTGAGAAACAGCGCGTGGCGATCGCCCGCGTTATCCTCAAGGACCCGCCGCTGCTCGTCTTCGACGAGGCGACCTCCAGCCTCGACTCGCGCTCGGAAGGGGCGATCCTGGCGTCGCTGAACCGCGTCGCCCGCGACCACACCACGCTGGTCATTGCCCATCGTCTGTCGACGATCGCCGATGCCGACGAGATCCTGGTTCTGGAGCAAGGCCGTATCACCGAGCGCGGCACGCACGCGGAGCTACTGGCGGCCGGCGCGACCTATGCACGCATGTGGCACCTGCAGCAGCGTGAACGGACGAGCGAACCGCTATCGCAGGGTAGCGACTGAGCGGTGGATTGCCGCCTGCGCCTGACAGGGCGACCCCCCCCGGCGGGCCGTGTCGGCGCGCTACGCGCGCTGTCGGCTCCACCAGCGCTGCAGCAGGCCGTGACGGGGGGAGAGGATCAGGGCAACGAGGAACAGCGCACTGGCGACGAGCACGATGGTACCGCCGGAGGCGACATTGAAGATGAATGACAGGTAAAGCCCGACGATCGCGGAGAAGACGCCGATGGCACCGGCGATGGCCATCATCAGGGGCAGGCTGTTGACCAGCAGATAGGCGGTCGCGCCCGGCGTGATCAGCATGGCGACGACGAGGATGATGCCCACGGTCTCCAGGCTAGCGACGATCGTGAGTGTCAGCAGCAGGATCAGGCCGTAGTGGATGACCCCGGTGGACAGGCCCATGGCGCGCGCCTGCACGGGGTCGAAGGTGTAGAGGAAGAGCGGCTTGTAGGCGAGCAGTACGGCGCCGATGGCGATGACGCCAGCGCAGAGCGTGAGCAGCAGCGCCGGGTAGCCGACGCCGAGAACGTTGCCAAACAGGATGTGCATGAGGTGGGTCGAGGTCGCGATCTGGCTGATGATGACGACACCGAGCGCGAAAGCCGCGGTGAACATCAGTCCCATCGCCGCATCGGACTTGATCCGGGTGTGGCGTTCGATGAAGCCGATGCCGACCGAGGTGAGCGCGCCGGTGAGGAAGGCGCCGATGAAGAAGGGCCAGCCCAGCAGATGGGCGATCGCGACACCGGGTAGTACGGCGTGGGAGATCGCATCGCCGAGCAGCGACCAGCGCTTGAGGATGACATAGCAGGAGAGGACGCCACAGATGCCGCCGACGATGATCGAGGTGAGCAGGCCGCGCTGCATGAAGCCGTAGCGGAAGGGATCCGAAAGGGCAGACGGCAGCAGATTGACCACGGCCATCACGGCGGCAATCAGCGCATCGACGACGCCGACACCGAAGGCAAAGAGTGTCTCCATCAGGTGGCAACCGCTCGCGTGGTGCCCTCATCGCCGAACCATTGGGCTGCAACCGTGCGGGCGAGCATCTCTTCGGTGAGCATCTCGTCACGCTCGCCGGTAGCGATCACCCGGCGGTTGAGCAGCACGACATGGTCGGCGTGGGCACGCGCGCTCATCAGATCGTGAGTGACCGTGACCACAGTCCGGCCACGCGCCTTCTCGCGTTGCAGGACCTGCATGATCAGCTCTTCACTCATCCGGTCGACCCCGGTCAGGGGTTCGTCGAGCAGCAGCACGGCGGCGCCCTGGGCGAGGACCCGCGCCATCAGCGTGCGCTTGCGTTGGCCACCCGAGAGCGCGGCGATCGGCTGATCGGCGAGTGCGGCAAGGTCGACGTCGGCCAGCGCGGCGGCCACTGCATCGTGGTGGTCGGGGCCGGCGAAGCGGCTGGGGAGGAAGCGGCGCAGCCCCGGTTCGCGGGCCATGCGGGCGAAGCGTGCCGACATCACGACAGCCCGCACCGAGGCGGGAAAATCCCAGTCGATCTGTTCCTGCTGCGGCATATAGGCGATGTCGCCGCGGGCCCGGACGCGCGTCGCGTCGTCGCCGAGTATCTGTACCCGGCCGCTGCGCGGGGCCAGGATGCCGACGAGCACCTTGAACAGGGTCGACTTGCCGGCGCCATTGGGCCCGACCAGGGTCACCAGCCGCCCCTGCGGCAGGTCGAGATCGATGTCCTCGATGACCGGGGCGCCGTCGTACCCGGCACTGAGCCCGCGGATGGCGATCGCGCTACCCGGGGATGGCGCGCGCTCGTTCATGGCCATGCGGGCGCTGGGCCACCGGCGCGCTGCAGGGGCGATGGGTCAGGCATTGGGGGCTCCGCGCCGCTGTTGGACTGCGTCTTAGACTCAGTCTAATTCTAGCGTGCCGTCCCCCGCAGCGCCACAAGCCGCTGTGTGCCCCCGGGCGTGCGCGGAGGCGGCCAAGGGAACCGCTCAGCCGGAGATGTAACGCTGCAACTCGGCGCGCTCATTCTCCAGCTCATCGATGCGTGCCCGCACCACGTCGCCGATCGAGATGATGCCCGTCAACTGTTCACCCTCCAGGACCGGCACATGGCGAAAACCACCGTCGGTCATCTGCCGCATGACGTAGTTCACGTCGTGGTCCGGCGTGCAGCACTGCACCTGCGGTGTCATCAGATCGGCGGCGGTGAGGCGGGTGAGGTCGGGCCCTTCCCCGGCAAGGGCATGCACGATGTCGCGTTCGGAGAGGATCCCGACCATATGATCATTTGCGTCAGTCACGACCACCGCACCGATGCGTCGACGTTTGAGCTCCTCGACGACTTCGAGGATCGGGCGATCCGGTCTCACCGTGGCCACTCCACCGCCCTTGCGCTGCAGAATCCGTGAGAGTTTCATGTTGCGGGTCCTCCCCATGGCTTGCGGGTCGACGCAGTTTGCTGCCCAACCCCGTGTCACTTTCCAAGGATGCGGGAATGCGCGGGACAGTCAATATCCGGGATTGTGCGCATCGCCATCGTCGGCCGTGTCGTGCTCAGCCGCCGATGTAGGACATCTCCACCTTCTGCACAGGCACGGTCTCGTCGGAGCGCAGTTCCGAGTATCGATCGGCTCGGCTGCTCCAGATCGCCCGAATTTCCTCGTCGAGGCGCTCATCCGCGACACCCGAGCGCAGCAGGCCGCGCAGATCGGTGCCGACACCCGCGAACAGGCAGGTATAGAGCGCGCCCTCCGCCGACAGGCGCGCCCGCGTACAGCCGCGGCAGAAGGGCTGGGTCACCGAGGCGATGATGCCGATCTCGCCCGTGCCGTCGCGGTAGCGCCAGCGCTTGGCGACCTCGCCTGGGTAGTTCGGCTGCAGCGTCTCCAGCGGGAAGACGGCGTCGATGCGATCGCGGATCTCGCGGGCGGTGACGACATCGTCGAGACGCCAGCCGTTGGTCGTGCCCACATCCATGAACTCGATGAAGCGCAGGACATGGCCGCTGCCGCGGAAATAGCCCGCCATCCGCGGGATCTGGTCGTCGTTGACGCCGCGTTTGATCACTGCGTTGATCTTGACCGGTCCGAGTCCCGCATCCCCCGCGTTCTCGATGCCCTCGAGCACCTTCGCCACCGGGAAGCCGACGTCGTTGACCGCCATGAACACGGCGTCGTCGAGCGCGTCGAGGCTGACCGTGACCCGTGACAGACCGGCGTCGGCGAGCGCGCGGGCGCGCGCGGCACTGAGCAGAGAGCCGTTCGTGGTCAGCGCGATGTCATTGATGCCGTCGACGGCGGCGAGGCGCTCGACCAGCCGTTCCAGGTTGGGCCGCACCAACGGCTCGCCGCCGGTCAGGCGGACCTTGCGTACACCGTGCGCGGCGAAACGACGGGCGAGGCGCTCGATCTCGTCGAAGTCGAGCAGCGCCGAACGCGGCAGAAAATCGTGGTCGGCGCCGAACTGCTCCTTGGGCATGCAATAGGTGCAGCGGAAGTTGCAGCGATCGGTCACCGAGATGCGCAGATCGCGCAATCCGCGGCCGAGCTGGTCGACGGGTTGGCTGGCGTCGGACATCGTGCGTCCTCCGGTGGGTTCAGCAACTGCCGCGCGGGGAGCGGGACGGCATCGCCATGATCGGGAAAATGCCGTCGCGATACAAGAATTCCATCATGCGATCGCCGCAGCAGCAGAGCCCCACTGGCGCGCATAAGCTGATGACGAATCGCATGAGTCGGCCGCCGACAGCTCTGGGATAATCCCGAGCCATCGATGGCCCGCGGAGGGCTTGTGCGGCAATGCGGTTCTATCCTGTTTTCATGGATCTCAACGGGCGGCGGGTCCACGTCGTCGGCGGCGGCGAGGTGGCTGCGCGCAAAGTCGATCTGGTCGCGGCCGCCGGAGCGCACGTGGTCGTGGTCGCGCCACAGCTCGGGGAGGAACTCGCAGCCCGGCGCGCGGCCGGCGAGATCGAGCACATCGGCCGCGACTTCGTCGCCACGGATGTCCAGGGCGCGGCTCTGGTGATCGCGGCGAGTGACGATGAGGGGCTCCACGAGTGCATCTCCGTTCACTGCCAGCGCCTCGGCATCCCGGTCAACGTCGTCGACAACACGCCGCTGTGCAGTGTCATTACGCCGGCGATGGTCGACCGCTCGCCGATCCAGATTGCCATCTCCTCGGGCGGTGTCGCACCGGTGCTCGCCCGGCGGCTGCGCGCTTGGCTCGAGGCCACGGTTCCTTCGGGCTACGGTTCGCTGGCGGCGCTGGCCGCGCGCTTTCGCGATCGCGTCAAGGCGCGGTTCGCCAGCGTCGACGAGCGCCGCAAGTTTTGGGAGCGGATCTTGGAAGGCCCGGTCGCCGATCTCGTCTACGCCGGCCGCGAGGAGGAGGCCGCGACCCGGCTCGACGCCGAGATCCGTCGCCCCGACGCCGGTCCGCCTGCCGTCGGTGATGTCGCCCTGGTCGGCGCGGGCCCGGGGGACCCGGATCTGCTCACCTTCCGCGCCCTGCGCCTGATGCAGCAGGCGGATGTCGTCCTCTACGACCGCCTCGTCTCGGCGCCTGTGCTCGAACTCTGCCGCCGCGATGCGGAGAAGCACTATGTGGGCAAGCAGCGCTCCCAGCACCATCTCACGCAGGAGCGGATCAACGCCGAGTTGATCCGCCTGGCACGCGCGGGCAAGCGCGTGGTACGACTCAAGGGCGGCGACCCCTTCATCTTCGGGCGCGGTGGCGAGGAGATCGGCGAACTCATGGACGCGGGCATTCCCTTCCAGGTCGTCCCCGGTGTGACCGCTGCGGCTGGCTGTGCCGCTTATGCGGGGATCCCGCTGACCCATCGCGATCATGCCCAGTCGGTGCAGTTCGTAACCGGCCACCTGCGCGATGGCACCCCGGACCTTGACTGGCCCGCACTCGCACGGGCGCGCCAGACGGTCGCGGTCTACATGGGGCTGTCCGGCCTGCGCACGCTGTGCGAGCAGCTCGTCGACCACGGGCGCGCGCCCGATACCCCGGCAGCGCTGGTCCAGCAGGGGACGCTGCCCGAGCAGCGCGTCTTCGTCGGCACGCTGGCGACGCTGCCCGATCTGGTTGTCGCCCACACGGTTCAGGCACCGACCCTGGTCATCATCGGCGAGGTCGTCAGCCTGCACCGACAGCTGCAGTGGTTCCGGCCCGAGGAGAAGATTGAGGCGGGCGAGCCTGCCGAAGTGGCCGTCGCGCGCGCCTCCTGAGTCAGGCGTTGTAGATGACCTCGCCTGTGCCACTGAGGTCGTAGCCACCGAGCGCCTCCGCGTGGCGGCGGCAGCGCTCGCCGCGCGCGAACTCGAGCAGGCGCTGGATCGGTGGTTCGAAGTAGCTCCGCCGCCGCAGGGCGAGATCGAAGGGTTCGGTATAGAGCGGCAGGAACCCCAGGCCGTGGCGCCGGGCCGAGGCCTCCACGGCGAGGCCCGCGTCGACTCGGCCCTGGCGGATGGCGAGGGCGAGGTCGTCCTCACTGAGCGCGGGCTCGCCCGCGAATCCGATCTCTTCCGGGGGGATGCCGGCCTGGTGCATCAGCCACTGCAGGAGGCGATGGGCCCCCGCTTCGGGTTGACGCTGTCCGACACGCAGCTGCAGGCGGGCGAGATCGGCCAGTGTCGCCACGCCGGCCGGGTTGCCCGGGGCGACGAGGAGGCCCTGGCGGCGTCGGGCCCAGCGGATCATCAGCAGATCGCGCATGCCGGCCAGCCCCAGGCTCTCCGGTCGGTTGTGCTCGCCGGTCACCGTGTCGATGACGTGGATGCCCGCCACCATGACGTCACCGCTGAGTAGCTGGTGCGCACCGTCGGCGCTGCCGCGGCAGCGCATCGCCAGTTCGTGGCCCGTCTCGCGCACGGCCCAGTCGAGCAGAGGATCGTGGCTACCTCCGAGGATCGCCGCCACATCGCGCGCGGGCGCCTGATCCCCTTCGAGGTGGCTCATCAGCCAGTGATCGATGGCATCACGCGGGAACAGCAGCTTGCCGGTGATCTTGATACAGGGGATTACGCCCTGGCGGGCGAGGTCGTAGACCTTGCGCTCCTTGAGACGCAGATAGGCGGCGACTTCGCCCGTCGTCATGTAGGCCGGGGCGGCGGCAGCCGCCGTAGCGGCATGGGTCGATTCATGGGTCATGTCGGGGCATACATCACGCGCGGGTTGAATGGCAGCACCGCAGAGCACCCAAAATGCCCGCCCGCTGCGTGACAGGCAAGCCACCCGCGCGTTCAGTCCTCGGGGGCCGGTTCGGTGTGCCGGTCCTGAAACACCTCGACGGCGCGCTCCACCGCCGCGGGCCGATCGACCCGTGCAATATGGAAGGCCGCATCGCCTTCGTTGAGCAGTGGGATCTGGCTCATGCCGACAATAATGCCGCCGGTCGGGGTGGTGATGTCGACGGTCTGTTCGCCGAACGGGCTCAGCAGCCGGCCGACGCGGTCGCCCTTGCGCACCCTGGCGCCCAGCTTCTGCGCAGCCTGGAAGATGCCGCTGCCCGGGGCGCGCACCCAGCTACTCTCGCGCGCCACCGCCGGCTCGGCTCGTAGGCGCCGCGACCGGGACGGCGGTAGCATCTCGAGGGCGCGCATCACGCTGGTGATACCGCGTACACCCGCCCGGATGGCGATCTCGTCGAAGCGCAGCGCCTCGCCGGCCTCGTAGAGCAGCATCGGTATGCCGCGCTCGGCCGCCGTGGCCCGCAGCGAGCCGTCGCGCAATTCCGCGTCGAGGATCACAGGGGCGCCGAACGCTTTTGCCAGCGTCAGCGTGTCCGCCTGGTCGAGACTCGCGCGGATCTGCGGTAGATTGGTACGATGGATAGCGCCGGTGTGCAGGTCGATACCGTGATCGCAGTGCACCATAACCTCGTTCATGAACAGATGTGCTAGGCGCGCGGTCAACGACCCCCGATCGCTGCCGGGGAACGATCGGTTCAGGTCGCGCCGGTCCGGCAGGTAGCGGCTCTGCTGGAGGAAGCCGAAGACGTTGACGACGGGGACGGCAATCAGTGTCCCGCGCATGCGTGCCAGGTTCGGCTGCTCGAGGAGGCGGCGCACGATTTCGACGCCGTTGATCTCGTCACCGTGGATGCCGGCGCTGACGCTCAGAATGGGGCCGGGACGGCGGCCGCGCACGACCCGTACGACCATGTTCATATCGACATGGCTGAACACGCGGGCGAGCGGGATCTCGATGGTGCGCTGCTCGCCGGCGCCGATGTCGACACCGCCGAGGCGCAGGGCCGGGACGCGTTCAGCCTTTGCCACGGGTCCCCGTTCGTCCCACGCGTGCGTTGCGCTCGATGAACTCGATAATCCGTCCGGCAATATCCTTGCCCGTGGCGGTCTCGATCCCGCGCAGCCCCGGCGACGAGTTCACCTCCATGACCACGGGGCCGTGGTTCGAGCGCAGCATATCGACGCCAGCGACATTCAGGCCCATGACCTTCGCGGCCCGTACGGCCGTCGAGCGCTCCTCGGGCGTGACCTTGACCACCTGCGCCGTGCCGCCGCGATGGAGATTCGAGCGGAAGTCCCCCTCCGCGCCCTGGCGCTTCATCGCCGCGATCATGCGGCCGCCGACAACGAAGCAGCGGATATCGGCGCCCTTGGCCTCGCGGATGTATTCCTGGACCATGATCTCTTTCTCCAGCCCCATGAAGGCCTGGATCACCGACTCGGCCGCCTGGTAGGTCTCGGCGAGGACCACGCCGACGCCCTGCGTGCCCTCAAGCAGCTTCACCACCAGGGGCGGGCCGCCCACCATCTTGATCAGATCGTCGACATCACTCGGCGAGTAGGCGAAACCGGTGACCGGCAGGCCGATGCCTTTACGGGCCAGCAGCTGGGTCGCCCGCAGCTTGTCGCGTGAGCGCGAGATCGCGACCGATTCGTTGACCGGGAACGTACCCATCATCTCGAACTGGCGGACCACGGCTGTACCGTAGAACGTGACCGAGGCGCCGATGCGCGGGATGATCGCGTCGATGCCGTGCAGCGCCTCGCCGCGGTAATGTACCGAGGGGCGGTGTGAGGTGACGTTGTTGTAGCAGCGCAGCGTGTTGATCACGCTGATGTCGTGGCCGCGCTCGCGTCCCGCTTCGACCAGGCGCACCGTCGAATACAGGCGGGGGCCACGCGAGAGGATCGCGATCTTCATCGGTCCGGCGCCTCCTTAGCTGCTTGCCGGTGGGGACACTCCGCGGTAGTAGGCTCCCGCCTCCGCGACCGACAGCGGTGCGGCGGTGAGAAACGACCGATCCGGGATGACACGCAGGCCGCGCATCGCCGTGCGGCCGAGAAGCATGCGAAAGAGCATGGTATCACGGTCGGTCAGTGTGATCTCGATCGATCGCTCCTGACCGGCAATGCGCAGCGGTGTGTGGATGACGTAGCGCAGCTCGCGGTGACCGCCCGAATCGCTCACCGGCCGCCGGTCGTGTACCGCCGCGACACAGATCGTCGACAGGGTCTTGTCGCGTTGCAGCGGGTGCATGTGGAAGCGTACCCACGGCGCCCCATTCTGGGTGAAGGGCTCGATGCGCCAGGCATGGAGCGCCGAGGTCCGTGCGCCGGTGTCGATCTTTGCCTTGATCGCCGGGAGTTGGAGCATCGGCAGCGCGAGCCACTCGCGCCAGCCGACATCGATACGCCCGTCGCCTGCGCTCGTCATTGGAACCCGTCCCCGCTCGTGGCGGCATCAGCGTACCCGAAGCCGTCGGGTACCGAAACAAGCGGCCTGGCGCGACCACGGCCGCCTGATCGGGTACGCTGCAGATTGCGCTCGCGTGCCCTTGGTCCTATGGTGTCGCCATGATTCGCTCCCACGCTGCATGTGGTTCGGAGTCTCCATGAGTCTCGTGATCTGGCTGATCATCATTTTCGCCGCGCTCGTCGCCGTGGCGCGTCTGCGGGCCTCCTTTCTCACCTGGACCGGCGGGGGCGCGGTTGCACTGGTGCTGCTCGGCTGGGTGGGCCTGCTCGCCTTCTGGCCCGGCGTCGTGCTCTGGGCCCTGTTCCTGCTGATCGCGGTGCCGCTGAATGTCCCCGCGTTGCGCCAGCGCCTGCTCTCCGAACCTTTGCGCCGTTACATCGGGCGGGCGCTGCCGCCGATGTCCGAGACCGAGCGCGAGGCCATCCAGGCAGGGACCGTCTGGTGGGAGAGTGAGCTGTTTCGCGGCAACCCTGACTGGGACCGGCTGCTGACCTATCCCAGCCCGCGGCTCGGTGAGCGCGAGCGCGAGTTCCTGGAGGGGCCTGTCGAAGAACTCTGCCGGATGCTGGAGAACTGGGACGTGACCCACCGGCGCAACGATCTGCCCGCCGAGGCCTGGGATTACATCAAGCGCAATCGTTTCTTCGGCATGATTATCCCGGAAAAGTATGGCGGGCTCGGTTTTTCCGCCTACGGGCATTCACAGGTCGTGATGAAGATTTCGAGCCGCGCGCCAACGGCCGGTGTGACGGTGATGGTGCCGAACTCTCTTGGCCCGGCGGAGCTGCTGCTTGAATATGGCACGGAAACCCAGAAGGACTATTACCTGCCGCGACTGGCCGATGGCCGTGAGGTGCCCTGTTTCGGGCTCACCAGCCCCTTCGCCGGCTCGGACGCGGGGGCGATCACCGATTGTGGTGTCGTCTGCTACGGTGAGCATAACGGCGAGCGCGTCCTCGGCCTGCGCACGACTTGGGAGAAGCGCTACATCACCCTGGCGCCCGTCGCCACGGTGCTGGGGCTTGCCTTCCGGGCCTATGATCCGGAGGGTCTGCTCGGTGGCGACGAGGATCTCGGTATCACCTGTGCACTGGTCCCCACTGACACCCCGGGGGTCGGGATCGGTCGCCGCCACGACCCGCTCGGGACCGCGTTCCAGAACGGCCCCACGGAAGGCAAGGATGTCTTCATCCCCCTGGACTGGATCATCGGCGGTCAGGGAGGAGTCGGTCGTGGCTGGACCATGCTGATGGAGTGCCTGTCCGTCGGTCGCGGGGTGTCGCTTCCGGCCCTGGGTGCGGGCACCGGCAAGTTCACCACCCGCGTCACCGGGGCGTATGCCCGTGTCCGCCGCCAGTTCCGCACGCCCATTGGGCGCTTCGAGGGGATCGAGGAGCCGCTCGCGCGCATTGGCGCCAAGAGCTACTCGATGGACGCCGCGCGGATGCTCACGCTCGCGGCGCTCGATGCCGGCGAAAAGCCCTCGGTCGTCTCGGCGATGCTCAAGCACTACAACACCGAGGGCACGCGCGAGGTCATCAACGATGCCATGGATGTCCATGGCGGCCGGGCCATCTGCGACGGACCGGCCAACTACCTGGCGACGCCCTACCGGGCGATCCCCGTGGCCATTACCGTCGAGGGGGCGAACATCCTCACGCGCAGCATGATCGTCTTCGGGCAGGGCGCGATGCGCTGTCATCCGTATCTGCTGCAGGAGATCGAGGCGGCGCAGGAGCGCGATGAGGAGGTCGCGGGCGATGCGTTCGACAAGGCCCTGTTCGCGCACCTCGGCTACACCACGCGCAATGCCGTTCGGGCCCTGGTGTACGGCCTTACGCGTTCCGTGGTCGCGCCCGCGCCGGCGACGGGCCAGGCGGCGAAGTACTATCGACGGCTGGGCCGGATGTCGGCTGCGTTCGCCTTCCTCGCCGATATCACGCTGCTCGTGCTCGGGGGAGAACTCAAGCGCAAGGAGAAGCTTTCCGGGCGATTCGCCGACGCGATGATCCACATGTACGCCTGCTCGGCCGCCCTGCGCCGGTTCGAGCAACAGGGGCGCAAGCCAGAGGACGTCCCGGTGATGGAGTGGGCCGTCAAGCACAATCTCTACCAGGTGCAACAGGCCCTTGACGAAATCCTGCGCAATTTCCCGATCAAGCCGCTCGGCATTGCGATGCGGTGGTTGGTGATCTTCCCCCTCGGGCGGCGGTTCCGCTATCCCAATGACCGCGTGGGCCACAAGGTAGCCCGGTTGCTGCTGGAGCCCTCCGCCGCACGCGACCGGCTGACCGAGGGTATCCATATCGATGATCGCCCCGACGATCTGACCGGCTGCCTCGAGCACGCGCTGCAAATGGCGGTACGCGTTGAGCCCGTCATGGCGCGGCTGCGCAAGGCCGGGCATGAGCAGCATCCGATGACTGCCTGGCCCGACTGGATCGAGTCGTTGCGGGCCGACGGGATCCTGACCGACGAGGAAGCGGAGCTGATGCAGGCCTGGCGTCCTGCAGTGCGTCGCGTGATCGATGTCGACGACTTCGATCCCGGGGAGATCATCCAGCCGGTTCCGCAGGAGTCGGCGGGCGGTCGACCCACCGGGGACGAAAGCGGCGGGGCGAGGAAGAAGGCGGCGGCGAAGAAGACCGGCGCCAAGAAGACCGCTGCGCGCAACAATGCGAGTACGAAGAAACGGGGTGTCAAAAAGAAGGCCGCGGTTGCTCAGTCGACCACGGAGGCGGCCGGTGGTAGCGCAACGCCGAGTAGCGATTCGGCGCCCGATGACACCAGGCAAGCGGACGGAAAACAGGGGAACGAATGATCGATCCGGGTACAAGCATCCAGCGCGCAGCCGTTCTCGGCGCGGGCGTCATGGGTGCGCAGATTGCGGCCCATCTGGGCAACGCGGGTATTCCCGTTGACCTGTTCGAGCTGCCAGCCGAAGGGGCCGACTCGCGGGCGCCCGCGCGTGACGCCATTGACCGCTTGCACAAGTTGCGGCCGGGACCGTTGGCGCGTCCCGATGTGACGCGTGCGATCCAGCCTGCGACCTACGATCTCGATCTCGATCGGTTGGCGGCGTGCGACCTGGTCGTCGAGGCCGTCGCCGAGCGCATGGACGTTAAGCAGGCGCTGTACCGCCAGATCGCTCCCGCTCTGGGCGCGGCAACACTGTTCGTCTCCAACACCTCGGGGCTGCCCGTCGGGCGGTTGGCGGAGGCGTTGCCGCGGACGCTGCGCTCGCGGTTTTGTGGCGTCCACTTCTTTAATCCGCCACGCTACATGCACCTCGTCGAGCTGATTGCCCATCCGCAGACGGACGGCAACGCGCTGCATCGGCTCGAAGGCTTTCTCACGACGACCCTGGGCAAGGGCGTGCTCCATGCCCGCGATACCCCCGGGTTCATCGGCAACCGGATTGGTGTGTTCGCGCTCTGCGCCGTGATGCGTCACGCCGAGCGCCTCGATCTGCCCTTCGATCTGGTCGATGCACTGACCGGGCCGGGCATCGCCCGCCCCAAGTCTGCGACCTTCCGCACCGCCGACGTCGTCGGGCTCGATACCTTCAGCCACGTCGTCACGCATCTGCATGACACCCTGACCGATGATCCCTGGCGCGACTGCTTCCGCATCCCGGATTGGCTCCAGGGGCTTCTCGATACCGGCAATCTCGGCCAGAAGACAGGGAGCGGTGTCTATCGCAAGGGCAAGGGCGGCATCGAGGTGCTCGATCCCGCGAGCGGCGACTACCGTCCTGCGGAAGATCGGGTCAGTGACGGGGTGCGAGCGGCGCTGGCCAAGTCCGACTTGTCGGCGAAATACGACGCCCTGGCGGAACTCGATGACCCACAGGCGGAATTGATACGGGCGAGTCAGCGCGATCTGTTCCACTACTGCGCCTACCACCTTGCCCAGATCGCGCCCAGTGCGCGCGAGCTCGATCTCGCCCTGCGCTGGGGCTTCGCTTGGGAGCGGGGGGCATTCGAGACGTGGCAGCTTCTGGGCTGGGCGCCGACGGCAGAGCGCCTTGAGCGCGCGATCGAGGCGGGGGAAACCCTGGCCTCCGCCCCACTGCCCGAGTGGGTTCGGGAGCGGTGGCGTGAGGGCGTGCATGGCCCACGCGGTTCCTGGGCCCCCGATGTGGGCAGCTGGCTGCCGCGTTCGAGCCATCCCGTGTACCAGCGTCAGCGTTTTCCTGCGCGCCTCGTCGGAGAGCCCGAGCCACGCACACCGACGCTGTGGCAAAACGATGGGGTCCGGTTGTGGGATGCCGGCGACGATATCGCAGTACTGGGGTTCCGGACACCGATGCATGCCGTCAACGACGCCGTGCTTGAGGGGATCCTGCGCGCCATCGAGGTCGCCGAGCGCGAGTGCCGTGCGCTGGTGGTCTGGCAGGCCAACGCGCCCTTCTGTGTGGGGGCCGATCTGAAGGCGGTTCGGCGTGCGCGCGATGGCGGCAACTATGCCGCGATCGAATCGCTGGTGGGTGGCTTCCAGGAGGCCACGATGGCGCTGCGCCATTGCCGTATCCCGACCGTGGGTGCGCCCACAGGGCTCGCCCTGGGCGGCGGGCTGGAGATCCTACTCCACTGCGACATCCGGGTCGCGGCGATGGAGACCTATTGCGGCCTGGTGGAGGCCGGCGTCGGTCTGATTCCAGCCGGCGGTGGCTGTGCCAACCTGGCCCGACGGGCGGTCGAGTGGTCGCCGGACGGTGACCCTTGGCCCTGGATCCAGCACTACTTCGAAGAGATCGCCTATGCGCGGGTCGCCGGCAGCGCCAGTGACGCGCGCGCCCGCTTCTGGCTGCAGGGCGGGGATCGGGTCGTGATGAATGCCGACGAGGTGCTGCACGCCGCGCGCAGTGCGGGCCTTGCCCTGGCAGAGACCGGCTACCGGTCGCGCATGCGCAACCAGCCGGTGCGGGTCGCGGGGGCGCCGGGCATTGCCACGCTGGAGGGCAAGTTGGTGAACCTGCATGCCGGCGGCTTTATCTCCGACCACGACTACACCATCGGCCGCTGCCTCGCAGAAGCCCTCTGCGGTGGTCGCGTCGAGGCGGGTAGTGAGGTCGATGACGAATGGCTGCTGCGGCTCGAGCGGGAGGGATTCATGGCGCTGGCCCGCACCGAGGAGACGGGCGCGCGTATCGCCCACATGCTCGAGACCGGCAAGCCGCTCAGAAACTGATCGGCGAGGTTCGCCCGGCGATTTGCGCCGACGCCGCGCCGCCCTTGATAGTTGACTGCCAACGGAAGTTTGCCTGATGGCCATTGATGATCGCGAAGCCTATGTCGTCGCCGCTCGCCGCAGTCCGGTGGGTAAGGCGCCGCGCGGGGTGTTCCGTCATACCCGCCCCGACGACCTACTCGCGCATGTGATCCAGGCGGTGCTTGCCGACCAGCCGGATCTCGATCCGGCGCAGGTGGAGGATGTCATCGTCGGCTGCGCCATGCCCGAGGGTGAGCAGGGCATGAACGTCGCGCGCATCGCCGCGCTGCTCGCGGGACTGCCGGACGCGGTGCCGGGCGTGACGATCAACCGCTTCTGCGCGTCGGGCCTGGAGACGGTAGCGCGTGCCGCCGATCAGATCCGCCTCGGTGAGGCCGATGTCCTGATCGCCGGCGGCACGGAGAGCATGAGCCTGATCCCCTTCATGGGCAGCCGACCCGCATTCAATCCGCGCATCTTTGACGACGCCGATGTCGCCATTGCCTATGGCATGGGGATGACTGCCGAGCGCGTCGCCGAGCGGTGGCAGGTCAGCCGCGAGGATCAGGATGCCTTTGCCCTCGAGAGCCATCGACGCGCGCTTGGCGCGCAGGAGGCCGGCCATTTCGCCGACGAGATCGCGCCCTTTGACGTGGTCGAGCAGCGCCCCGATTTGGAGGCGGGGCAGGTCGTTGCGTCGCGCCGCCGGGTGGACGCCGACGAGGGCCCGCGGGCGGATACCTCGGCGGAACGTCTGGCGAAGCTGCGACCCGTGTTCGCCGCCCGCGGCAGCGTGACACCCGGTAACAGCTCGCAGATGAGCGATGGGGCCGGGGCGGTACTTCTTGCAAGTGGAGCGGCGGTCAAGCGCTACAATCTGCAACCACTGCTGCGCTTTGCCGGGTATGCCGTGGCGGGGGTGGCGCCCGAGATCATGGGCATCGGCCCGGTGGCGGCCGTACCGCGTGCCCTGCAACGCACTGGCCTGGCAGCCGAGGATGTCGATTGGGTCGAACTCAATGAGGCGTTCGCGGCGCAGAGCCTTGCCGTCATGCGTGACCTGGGGCTCGACGCGCAACGCGTCAATCCACTTGGTGGCGCGATCGCGTTGGGCCATCCGCTGGGGGCGACAGGTGCCATCCGTACCGCAACCCTCGCGCATGGTCTGCGGCGCACGCGAGGACGCTGGGGCATGGTGACGATGTGTGTGGGGACCGGCATGGGAGCGGCCGGCCTGTTTGAGCGCACGGACTGAACAAGCGGATGGAGGATCCCATGGAACGTGTCTGGCAGCAGGATTATCAAGAGGGCGTGCCGTACGAGATCGATGCGGATGCCTATCAGTCGCTTCCGCAGGTCTTCGACCACGCCTGTGAGCGCTTCGCCGATCGCGACGCCTTCCGCTGCATGGGGGCGTCGCTGACCTTCAGCGATTTCGAGGCGCGTGCCCGCGACTTTGCTGCATTCCTCCAGAACGACCTTGGTCTGCAGAAAGGCGACCGGGTCGCGCTGATGATGCCAAACGTGATCCAGTACCCGGTCGCGCTCTACGGGGTGCTTCGGGCCGGGTTGGTTGCGGTCAATGTCAATCCGCTCTATACCGCCCGTGAGCTTGAGCTCCAGCTCGTCGATGCCCGTCCGCGGGCGATCGTGATCGTCGAGAATTTCTGCGCCACACTGGCCCAGGTCCGCGGGCACACCTCGCTCGAGCATATTGTGGTGACCAGCCTCGGCGACATGCTCGGCTTTCCCAAGCGGCCGTTGGTGAATTTCGTTGTTCGTCACATCAAGAAGATGGTGCCGAAGTGGGAGATCAACGACGCGATCGGCTGGCGGGATGCGCTGCATCGTGGATCGAGCGGCAAGCTGGCGCCGCCGACGCTCGATGGCGGCGACCTGGCCTTCCTGCAGTATACCGGCGGTACCACCGGGCAGGCGAAGGGCGCCCGCCTCTCCCACCGCAATATGATCGCGAATCTCGAGCAGATCTCCGCATGGTTGCAACGTGAGGAGGGGCGTGAGGTGGTCATAACGCCGCTGCCGCTCTATCACATCTTCAGCCTGACGGCGAACCTGCTGACTTTCGTCAAACATGGCGGCACCAATGTGCTGATCACCAATCCGCGCGATATCCCCACTTTCGTCAAGACGTTGCGCAGCGAGGCGTTCACGGCGATGACCGGCGTCAACACGCTATTCAACGCACTGCTGCAGAACGAGGACTTCCGCAAGCTCGACTTCTCGCAGCTCAATCTCGCCGTGGGTGGTGGCATGGCCGTGCAGCGGGCCGTCGCGGAGCGCTGGCAGCGTCTCACTGGCACGCCTCTGATCGAGGGCTATGGCCTCACGGAGACCTCGCCCGTTGTGGCGGCGAACCCGCTGAATATCGAATCCTTTACCGGCTCGATCGGACTACCGCTGCCCTCGACCGATGTCTCCATCCGCGATCCCGAAGAGGGCCATGAACTGGGCGCGGACGAGCCCGGCGAACTCTGCGTACGCGGCCCGCAGGTGATGGATGGCTACTGGGAGAAAGAGGACGCGACGGCGGCGGTGTTCTATGAAGGGGGGTGGTTCCGCACCGGAGATGTCGCGACCATCGACGACCGCGGGTGGCTGCGCATCGTCGATCGGATGAAGGACATGATCCTGGTCTCGGGCTTCAATGTGACGCCGAGCGAGGTCGAGGACGTCGCCGTCATGTACGAAGGTGTGATGGAGGCCGCCTGTGTCGGCGTTCCCGATCCCGAAGGGGGTGGGGAGTTGGTCAAGCTCTTTGTCGTGCCGGAAGCGGGCGTCGAGCTCGACGTCGACAGTGTGCGGGAGCACTGTCGAGCCAACCTGACCGGCTACAAGGTGCCGCGCCAGATCGAGATCCGTGACGAGCTGCCCAAGACCAACGTCGGCAAGATCCTGCGGCGCGCATTGCGCGACGAGGACTGAACGGACAGAGGCAAAGACTGCGCGGGGACCGCGCCAGGGAAACCGGGGGGCGCAGCGGTGTTCATCCTTCCTCTCGACCGTCCCATCGATTGGCGGCGACCGCCAGTCATGGTCGTTTTGCTCGTGCTCGTCAACGTGGTGATCTACTTCGGCGTGCAGAGCGACGACCGCCGGGCCGAGGCGGCGGCGTACGACTGGTACTACGAAGCCGGTCTGGCAGAGATCGAGCTGCCGCGCTACCGCGACTGGCTGCTCGAACAGGGCGAACGCGACTTCGTCGAGACCCACGAACACCGCCTCGAGGAGCGGGGATCGCCGTGGCTCGGGCGGCGGCTCGCCGATGGCGAGTTCGAGCAGGCGCTGTTGGCGGGTGGCGTTATCGAGGACGACACCGTTCAAGCGCGTTGGCGACGGCAGCACGCGGAGTTCGAGGCACGGCTGGAGCGCAGTACCACGATGGCCTGGGGTCTCACCCCGGTGCGGGCGGAGTGGGCGACGTGGCTGACGCACATGTATCTGCACGGCGGCCTGCTGCATCTCATCGGCAATATGATCTTCCTTGCGGCGGTCGGCTTCCTGGTCGAACTCGCTCTGGGGTCCTGGCTTCTGCTCGGGCTCTACACACTGGCCGGTTTCGGCGGTGCCGCGCTGTTCATCGTGGCCAACCCGGCACAGGCCATGCCGCTGGTGGGTGCTTCGGGGGCGATCGCCGGGCTGATGGGGATGCTCGCTGTCGTCTACGGCATGCAGCGGATCCGGTTTTTCTATTTCGTCGGTGTGTATTTCGACTACGTCAAGGCACCCGCGCTCGTGCTGCTGCCGCTGTGGCTCGGGTATGAGCTGTATCAGTATATCGCCGCGGACGAGCGCGATCCCGTTGCCTATAGCGCCCATATCGGCGGCCTCGTTGTGGGTGCACTGGCGGCCACGGGTGTGCGTGTTTTCACGCCACTGGTCGACCACGACGCGATCGGCGAACGCGAGCGCGAGGAGCACCTGCAGACCGATCTCGACGAAGTCAACGAGGCGGTGCGCACGCTCGATGCACCAACCGCCCAACGGGCGTTACGCCGACTTCAACAGGCATTCCCCGAGGATCCGCGGGTGTGGCAGGCGGCTTACGACGTCGGCGCCCTGCAGCCTGCGAGTGAGGCCTTCCATGCGGCGGCTGTGAGGATACTGCAGCAACCGGGGACTGACAGCGAGACCGCGCAGTGGGTGGTCCGAATCTATAACGACTACCGCGAGCGCGCGCGACCGCGACCGCGACTGAATGCGGCAACGATCGAGAATGTTGTGCCCATTCTGCTCGCGCGCGGGGAGGCACGGGCGGCGATGCCGCTGGTCAACGCGATGCTCAAACGTCCGGACGCGTTCACCCGGCCGGGGGAGATGGCCTGTCGCCTGGCGCGCGCACTGTCACGCGGAGGGGATCGCGAGCGGGCTCTGGTCTATTACCAGCATGTCCTCAAGGCGTGGCCCGGCAGCGATGTCGCCCGGGTCGCAGCACAGGGACTCGGGCGCCAGCGCGAGTAAAGGCGGCGCTGCGGTGTCCCCGTTCCACCCGGCAGCGTATGCCGACGATGCTCAGCCCGCCAGCGCGCTCTGCAGTGAGGCAGCCTGGCGCGCTTCCGGGCGATCGGGGAAGCGGCGGCGGATGAAATCGAGGAGGGTGCGGGCCTTTTCCGGCTGCTGCTTGTGTTCGGCGAGGATGTGGGCGACGAGCAGATAGAGCGGTGGCATTTCTGGATGGTCGGGGAAGTTGCGGTGAAAGCCGTTCGCCAGGCGCAGCGCCCGGTCCGGCTCGTTGGCGTCGAACAGCATGCGCGCGAGGGGGAAATAATCGGTGGGACGACGCGGGCGCGCGGCCGGATCGAGGTCCTGGCAGGTGCGATAGATCTCGGTAGCGTCGCGTACCCGGCCGAGGTCGATCAGCTTCTCGATCAGGCCACCCGCGCGCGCGAGCACGAGGCGGTCGTCGCCAGCGGCAACGGCGAGCCGGTGTAGCCAGAGGCGCAGCTCAAGGTTGTCTTCCTCTTCACGGATCAGTCGCTTGAGCCCTTCAATCGCCGCGGCATGGTTGCCCGCATCGATGTGCTCCTGGATGCCTGCGTGTCGCGGATCGACATCCTGCGCCGCATTTACTCCGGCTTCGGGTTCATAGCCGAGGTGGTCGTGGTACTGATAGAGCAGGTAGCCCATCAGGTGGAACATGACGAAGGTGAAGTAGTACTGGACGACCAGGGACAGTGCGATCAATTGCTCGACGGGCAGGCCGGCGGCGAGCCAGTTGAGCGCGATGGACGCGCTGCCGTTGAGCAGGAATAGACACCCCAGTAGTGCGACATAGCCCCAGCCGGTTGCCTGCACAGTGCGGATGAGTTCGCCCGGGTGGACCGCCTGGGCGAGGCTGTGGGTGACGGCGAGCGTCATCACGCTCGCCGGCAGAAGCACGAGTGCGGCGAGGAGGAGCAGGATCGCGAACAAGCCCCCGAGGACGGTACCGACGATGAGTAGGGCGATACCGAGCACGAGGAAGATGCCGACGAGCTTGAAGGGCAGGGCGTAGCCCTGCAGGAAGGTCTCGCCGTCCAGCGGCGGGGGATCCATGTGCCCTTCGGCCGTGTGAGCGAGGATGTCCAGCGAGAACTTGGTCAGGAACAGGGTCAGAGCGATCGACGCTAGTGCGGCGCCAATGGGTGGCATGTTGCCCGCCGCGGCCGTGATGACGACCATGCCGACAAAGATCGCCAGCGTGCGCGGCTTGAACGGGTAAAGAAAGAATTGCGGTAATCGATGCCAGAACGGCGTGACCCGCCGGCGCGTCCCTGTTGCGGTTGCCATGGCCGCGTTGTCCTCCCCCCGTGGATCCCGGCGGTCATGTGCCGGTGATGTTGGCGATTCTCGGCGATGGCGGCGTGTTTGTCACGTCGTGCCATCGCCCTCGCTTTGTCCCGCCGCTGCGGCCACGGTCTCGGCATCGCGGCCGCTGGCGATGCGCCCCTCCGGCGTCTGCAGCAGGGGGCGGCGGATCAGTGTGGGCACGCGAACAAGCAGTGCCTGAACGGACGCATCATCGGGCAGCTCGCGCTCGGCGGCGCTCAGCTCGCGCCACGCACGGCTGCGGCGGTTGAGCAGGGTGATCGCACCGAGCCGCTCCAGCCAGTCGCTCACCTGGTCTGCATCGACGCCCTCGGCACGCAGATCGTGGAAGCGCCAGTCGACATCGGCCCATTCCAGGGCCCGCCGGACCCGGCGGCAGGCATCGCAGTTGCGCAGCCCGTAGAGGACATAGGGTCGTGCGGCCATCACTGGGCGTTGCGCAGCAGCTCGTTGATGCCGACCTTGGCGCGGGTCTGGGCATCGGCGTATTTGACGATGATCGCCGCATAGAGGGCGCACTTGCCGTCACGCGAGGGCAGGGTGCCGGGGACGACGACCGCACCGGCGGGTACTCGCCCCTGCAGCACGGTATCGTTTTCGCGATCGTAGATGCGCGTACTCTGACCGATGTAGACGCCCATCGACACCACCGCGCCCTCTTCGACGATGACGCCCTCGACGATCTCCGAACGCGCACCGATGAAGCAATTGTCCTCGATGATCGTGGGCTGCGCCTGCAGCGGCTCGAGCACGCCCCCGATGCCGACGCCCCCGGAGAGGTGGACATTGCAGCCGATCTGGGCACAGGAGCCCACCGTTGCCCAGGTGTCGACCATGGTGCCCGCGTCCACGTAGGCACCGATGTTCACGTAGGACGGCATGAGGACGACGTTGTCCGCGATATAACTGGCGTGGCGAGCGATCGCCGGTGGCACCACGCGCATGCCGCCCTCGCGGAAATCCTCCTCCGACCAGTCGGCGAACTTCAGCGCCACCTTGTCGAAGTACTGCGTGACATAGCCATCAATTGGCTGGTTGCCATGCAGCCGGAACGAGAGCAGCACCGCCTTTTTCAGCCATTCGTTGACTTGCCAATCGCCGGGCGCCCGCCGCTCGGCCACGCGGGCCTCGCCGCTGTCGAGCTGGTCGAGGGCCGCAGCCACGGCGGCGCGGACTTCATCGGGCGCCCGATCGGGGGCGAACTCATTGCGCCGTTCAAAGGCCTCTTCGATCGTTGCTTGGATGTCGTTCATGGTCGTTGTTGTCCGTGTTCGTGCATGTTCTCAAGCCCGGTCGTAGTCGCGAACGAAATCGCGAATACGGCAGGCGGCCTCATAACAGATGCCGCGCTCGGCGACGAGCGCCATGCGCACCCGCCCCGCCGCCGGGTTGACGCCATCGACCGTACGGCCGAGGTAGCGTCCGGGCAGTGCCCGGACGTGCGTTGCAGCGAGTAGTTGTCGACAGAACTGCTCGTCATCCCCGCCGGGCACCCTGGGCCAGAGATAGAAGCCGCCAGGTGGGTGCTCGACGGGGAGCGCGCCGATCAGCAGGTTGATCACCGCCGTGAACTTCTCCCGATAGGCGCGGCGATTGTCGCGCACGTGGGCCTCGTCGCGCCAGGCAAGGGCGCTCGCGCGCTGGATCGGTGGCGGCATGGCGCAACCGTGGTAGGTTCGGTAGCGGGCAAAGGCAGCGAGCACGTCGGGATCGCCGGCGACGAACCCGGAGCGCAGCCCTGGTAGGTTCGAGCGTTTCGACAGGCTGTGGAAGACGACACAGTTGCGGTGGTCTCCGGCAGCGGCCTCGAGGAGGCCAACCGGGGGGGTGGCCTCGTCGGCATAGATCTCGCTGTAGCACTCGTCGGCCGCGATAATGAAGCCGTACTGCCGTGCCCGTTCGATGAGCGCCTGCTGGGTGGTCCGGCTCAGTAGTGTACCGGTCGGGTTGGCCGGATTGCAGATATACAGGAGCTGGCAGCGCGCCCAGACCGACTCGGGCACGGCCGCGAAATCGGGCTCCGCTCCCTCCGCGGCCGGATAGTACACCGGCTCGGCACCCGCGAGCAGCGCGGCCCCTTCGTAGATCTGATAGCAGGGGTTCGGCATGACCACGGCGGCGCCGCTGCGATTGCGGTCGACGACGGCCTGGGCGAAGGCGAACAGCGCTTCGCGTGTGCCGTTCACCGGGAGCACCTCGTGTGCGGGATCGATGGCGCGCAGGCCGAAGCGGTGAGCCAACCAGTCGGCGATGGCGCCGCGTAGCTCGTCACTGCCGCGCGTCGCCGGATATTGGCCGATGCCGTCGATCGCTTGCGCGAGCTCGCGCCGTACGGCCGGTGGCGCTGGATGGTCCGGTTCGCCGATCGAAAGGTTGATCGGCGTCAGTCGGGAAGGCACCCCGACATCGCTGAGCAGATGGCGCATGCGTTCGAACGGGTAGGGCTGCAGTCGATCCAGATCGGGGTTCACACCGCCATCCATTGCTTGCTCACTCCGTGGCGATTATAGGTGATGCACCGATCCGGCTCTAGGCAATCGGTAGGCCGCTGCGCTACGATACCAAGTCCAGTCAGGAGGGGTACCGAAGTGGTCATAACGGCGCCGACTCGAAATCGGATGGGGGCTTAACGGCCCCACGTGGGTTCGAATCCCACCCCCTCCGCCACTTGCAGCGAGGCCCCTTCGACGGGGCCTTTTTGCGTTTTGGACGCTGACCGTGTTTCCGGGTGGTGGTGGAGCGAGCCGTGAAGGATGAGTCCGGCCCCTATTTCGTGAGTGTGGTGGCCGACAGCCATGTCGGTTTCGTGCGCGCGCACAACGAGGACGCCTGGAGGCTGGATGCGCAGGGCGGTTGGATCGTCGTCGCCGACGGTATGGGCGGGCATGCGGGCGGCGAGATCGCCAGCCGCATCGGGGTCGACGCCGTTGATGCCGCGCTGCGTCACGACATGGTTCGTGATACGGTCGATGCCGTTGTCGCGGCGAATGCCGCGGTCGTGGAGGCGAGCGACGGGGCGCTGCAGGGCATGGGGGCGACCCTGGTCGTCGCATGCCTGGCGCGCGGGTTGCTCGAGATCGCCTGGGTCGGTGACAGCCGTGCCTATCTGCTGCGGGCAGGCCGTCTCCAGCAGCTCAGCCACGACCACACGCGGGCGCAGGAACTCGTCGACGCTGGTGTCCTCGATGCGGCCAGTGCCGCAGACCATCCGCAGCGCCACGTCCTTACCCGCAGCATCGGCACGGCCGGGTTGGGCCGCGAGCATGTCGGCACGGTCACAAGACCCGTCGCCAACGGTGATCGCATCCTGTTGTGCAGTGACGGTCTCCACGGCGAGATCGGTGACCGCGCCATCGAGGCCTGTCTGGTCGGTCGACGGCGCGATGCGGATGCGGCGCAGGCGTTGATCGACGCCGCGCTGGCCGCGGGCGCGCATGACAATGTCACCGTCGCCGTTGCCACCGTTGCTGTATGAGTGCCGGAAGGAAGATACCTCCTGAGGGTCGTCAACGCCTGGATCGCTGGTTGTGGGCGGCGCGTTTTTTCAAGAGCCGTTCGCTCGCGAGCAAGGCCGCAGAGCTTGGGCGGATCGAGGTCAACGGGCTGCGCGCCCGACCGGCGCGGAACATCGTGCCTGGTGATACCCTCACCATTCGATGTCCGGCCGGGGTATTCACGGTGGTGGTCGAGGGGCTCAATCTCCAGCGGGGGCCCGCCGCCGAGGCGCAGCAGCTCTACATCGAGACGGTCGCGAGCCGCGAGGCGCGTGAGCGCGAGCAGGCCGAGCGCCGTCGCGCCCGTGCACTGGTGAAATTCGACCGCGAGCGCCCCGACCGGCGCACGCGGCGCAGTGCGATTCGCGCCCGGCGGGAGCCGCCCGCTTCCGGAGAAGAGGACTGACACGGGGGCGCGAGGGGCCATCCCCCGGTTTCTCCGCAGCGGTGTCAACGTGCTATGTTACCCCTCCTTCGGCACGGTTGCAGGATGCTCCAATCGATGAAGCGCATTATCGCCATCATCAAGCCCTACAAACTCGACGACGTCCGCGAGGCACTGGCCGAGGCCGGTGTCAATGGCATGACCGTTACCGAGGTCAAGGGGTTCGGTCGCCAGAAAGGGCATACCGAGCTCTACCGCGGCGCCGAGTACGTCATCGACTTCCTGCCCAAAATCCGGCTTGAAGCGGTGGTCGCGGACGACATCGCCGACGCCGCGATCGACGCTGTGGCGCGTGCAGCGCATACAGGCAAGATCGGTGACGGCAAGATCTTCGTCGAGGCGGTCGAGCGCGTGATCCGGATTCGCACGGGAGAGGAAGGCGATGCCGCGCTCTGAAGCGGCACCTCCGGCAAGCCCCGCTGACGCGGAGGCCGTCCCCGCAGAGAAGACCTATCCCGGCTCCCCCCGCGTGATCGCTCGCGGTGATCACGACATCTCCCGCCGCCAGATCGATCCGAACGCGTTGAAGGTCCTCTATCGGCTGTCGAAGGCCGGTTTTTTCGCATGCCTCGTGGGGGGCGGGATCCGCGATCTGCTCCTCGGGGAAGAGCCGAAGGATTTCGACATCGCCACCGATGCGGAGCCCGACGAGGTCCGCGCGCTGTTTCGCAACTGCCGCCTCATCGGTCGCCGATTCCGGCTTGCACATGTCGTCTTCGGGCGCGACGTCATCGAGGTCGCCACGTTTCGGGCGAGCCACGCCGTCGATGACGAGGACGAGGACGGCGTCGTCCACGATGACGGCCGGATCCTGCGAGACAATGTCTTCGGCACGATCGAGGACGATGCCTTCCGGCGCGACTTCACCATCAACGCCCTCTACTATGATATCGACGGTTTCGTCCTGCTCGATTACACGGGCGCCATGGACGACCTGGCTGCGCGGCGGCTGCGGCTGATTGGGGATCCGGCCACGCGCTATCGGGAAGATCCGGTGCGGTTGCTGCGCGCGGTGCGCTTTGCGGCGAAGCTGGGTTTCGACATCGATGCGAAGACGGCGGCTCCGATGGCGGAGCTGGGCTCACTGCTGTGCGATATCCCGCCGTCTCGGCTGTTCGATGAGGTGCTGAAGCTGTTCCAGACCGGACATGCGGTCACCAGCCTCGAGCACCTGCGCCGACACAATCTGCTGCAGTACCTCTTTCCGGCGGCGGATGCCGCGCTCAAGGCGGGCGATGAACCGTTCACCCGTCTGCTGCGCTGTGCACTGGAGAATACGGATCGCCGGATCGCCGTGGGCAAACCGGTTACACCGGCGTTCATCTATGCCGTGTTCCTCTGGCCGGCCCTGCTCCGTGAGGCGAGCGCGCTCGTGGACGAGGGCGAATCGACCGTGATGGCATTCCAGCGTGGGGCGTCCCGGGCCGTCGATGCGCAGCAGGACCACACCTCCCTGCCGAAGCGTTTTGCGGGTCCGATGCGCGAGATCTGGATCCTGCAGCCCAAACTCGAGCTTTATCACGGTCGCCGGGCCCGGCGGCTGCTGGAACATCCGCGTTTGCGTGCCGCCTGGGATTTCCTCTGCCTGCGTCGTGACGCCGGAGAAGACGTGCAGCACGCCTGCGACTGGTGGCAGCAGGAGATGGATCGCGCGGAGACGGGGACGCGGTCGGCGGAGGCGACTTCGAAGGGCGGTAGTGGGCGTTCCCGGCGCGGTGGCCGCCGCCGCCGTGGTGGCCGGAATCGCACGTGAGCACCGCGGTGGACGCCTTCATCGGCCTCGGGAGCAATCTCGATGGCCCCGCCGCGCAGGTCACCGCCGCGCTCGAGTGCCTCGCGGCGCTGCCGGATTCGATGCTGCACGCCCGTTCTCGCCTCTACGCCAGCGCGCCGATGGGCCCCCAGGATCAGCCCGACTACGTGAATGCGGTTGCCTGGCTGCGCACGCATCTGTCCCCGCACGCGCTGCTCGACCGGCTGCAGGCGATCGAACACGCCGCCGGGCGGCGGCGCACGGATGGGCAGCGCTGGGGCCCGCGTCCGCTCGATCTGGATCTGCTGATGTGGGGCGATCTGCAGATCGCAGAGGAGCGCCTGACGCTGCCGCATCCGGGGATCGCCGAGCGCGCCTTCGTCCTGCTCCCCTGGGCCGAGATCGCGCCGGCGCAGTCGGTCCCCGGCCTCGGGCGGGTGGATGGGCTCGCCGCGGCGCGCGACGATGGCACGGTCTACCCCCTGTCGGTCCGTCGGCATGAGCGCAGTGCAGTGCCCTAATGGGATCGTAGGCCCCATGGGTGTGGGCCGGACGACGCTGTCGAGGGACCGCGCCCGGCGTTATAATCGACAGCGATTCAGTTGCTCGCCGTGCTGCCTCGGGCGGCCTAGATCGGGGTTCTGCGATGAGCGTCCACACGAGCCGGCGGGGCGAGGTCACCGTCGATTCCCTTGCCGCGATGAAACGCGATGGCCGGCCCATCGCCGCGATGACGGCCTATGATGCCAGTTTTGCCCGGCTGCTGGACGAGGCCGGCTTGGATGTCGTGCTCGTGGGCGACTCGCTGGGCATGGTTATCCAGGGGGGCAGCACCACCCTGCCCGTGACTGTCGATGACATGGTCTACCACGCGCGTTGTGTCCGCGCGGGCCTGGACCGGGCGCTGCTCATGGTCGACCTGCCCTTCCTGAGCTTCTCGACACCCGAGGTGGCGGTCGCCAATGCGGGGCGGATGCTCAAGGAGGCCGATGCGCAGATGGTCAAGCTTGAGGGCGGCGGCGCGCAGGTCGACACCGTCGCACGGCTCACCGAGTGCGGCATCCCGGTTTGTGCCCATCTGGGGCTCAAGCCCCAGTCGGTGCACAAGCTCGGCGGCTATCGCATGCAGGGGCGTGACGAGGCGTCGGCACGTGCCATGCTCGAAGATGCACTGGCGCTGGAGGCGGCGGGCGCCGATCTCGTTCTCCTCGAATGCGTCCCGGCGACACTGGCCGAGGAGGTCGCGCGGAATCTGCGCGTGCCGGTCATCGGTATCGGCTCGGGCAGCGGCTGTGACGGCCAGATTCTCGTGCTTCATGATGCGATCGGCGTGTCCGCGCGTATGCCCGGATTCGCGCGCGACTTCCTCGCCGACGCGGGCAGTATTCACGCGGCGATGACCACGTATGTCGCCGATGTCCGCGCTCGTCGCTTCCCCACTGGCAAGTAGGCGATGTCTCCAGTACTGAGCGATCCGGGCGCTGTTCGCGAGCAGGTGCGCGCATGGCGCCGGCAGGGCGAGCGCATTGCGCTGGTGCCGACGATGGGCGACCTCCACGCCGGCCATCTGGCGCTGGTCGATCACGCCTGCGCCGTGGCGGATCGCACCGTGGTGAGCCTGTTCGTCAACCCGCTGCAGTTCGGGCCGGGCGAGGACTACGCGGCGTATCCGCGCGTGCCGGAACAGGATCGTGCACGGCTCGCTGAACACGGTGTCGATGCGGTCTTCGCACCGTCCGACGAGGCGCTCTATCCCTTCGGCCTCGACAGCGCGCTGCGTATCAGTGTGCCGGGGCTGGACGACATCCTCTGCGGCGTTGATCGGCCCGGGCACTTCAGCGGCGTCGCGACCGTCGTGACCAAGCTGTTCAACACGGTCGATCCCGATGTGGCGGTCTTCGGCGAGAAGGACTATCAGCAGCTCCTGCTCGTCCGCCGCCTCGTGGCCGAGCTGCTGTTCGCCATCGATATCCACGGCGTCGCGACCGTTCGCGAGGCCGACGGCCTCGCGCTGTCCTCGCGCAACAGCTATCTCGATGAGGAGCAGCGCCGACGCGCACCCACGTTATTTGCGGTCCTGCAGGAGACAGCCAGCGCCGTCGGCGCCGGTGCACGCGACTTCGCAGCGCTAACGGCGCACGCCGAACAGCGCCTTCGGGCCAACGGCCTGCGGCCCGAATATGTGGAGATCCGTCGGGCGGCGGATCTCGCGCGTCCGCGCCCCGCGGACTCAGCGGCGGAGTTGCGCGTCCTCGCCGCGGGTCGCCTTGGCCGTGCCCGTCTGATCGACAACGTGGCGGTGACGCTCGGGGAGGCCAAGTGAGTACAGTGACGAACTCATCGCCCTGGCAACGCCTGGTTGCGGAGGCGGAAGCGGCCCGGGCGGTCCCGATTGCCGAGCTGCTGGCGCGGGATGAGCAGCGGGTGGAGCGGCTGACTGGCTCGGTCGGTGGCATTACCGTTGATGCCAGCAAGACGCGCTTGACCCCGGCCGCCGAGACAGCCCTCCACGACCTCGCGGTGGAGGCCGATGTCGCGGGTTGGCGCGAGCGCATGTTCGCGGGGGAGGCGGTCAACACCAGCGAGGGGCGCGCGGCGCTCCACGCCGCCCTGCGCACGCCGGAGATCGCCACCGCCCGTGTCGCGGGCGAGGCCGTTGGTTCGCGTGTGCGCGCGACGTATGATGCGGTCATCGGGCTTGCCGAGGCGGTGCGTACCGGCGAACTGCGCGGCGCGACGGGCGCCGCCTTCACCGATGTCGTGAATATCGGCATCGGCGGCTCCGATCTCGGTCCGCGCCTCGCCTGCGAGGCGCTCGCCGGCGACGCGCCGCTGCGGATGCACTTCATCGCGAACATCGACCCGCACGCGCGTCAGGCGGTGCTTGCGGACCTCGATCCGACGCGCACGCTGGTGATCGTCGCATCGAAGACCTTCACGACACTGGAGACGCTGGCGAATGCGCGAGCGCTGCGGCAATGGCTCGCGGCCGCGCTGCCGGCCAATGGTGTCGGGCGGCATCTGGTGGCGGTCACGGGTGCCGGGGAGCGCGCCGCGGCGTTCGGGGTGGCGAGCGAGCGCATCCTCGATCTGCCCGATTGGGTCGGGGGGCGGTACTCGGTCTGGTCCGCGGTCGGGCTGCCCGTCGCGATGGCCGGTGGCGGTGCCGTCTTCGACGAGCTGCTCGCGGGGGCGGCGGAGATGGACCGCCATTTTCGCCAGGCCGATCCAGCCGTGAGCCTGCCCCTGCGCCTCGCGCTGGTCGGCATCTGGCACGGCAACTTCCTCGGCGCGCGCAGCCATGTGGTCGTGCCGTACAGTGAACGCTTGGCGCGTCTGCCCGAATATCTGCAGCAACTGGAGTTGGAGTCGAACGGCAAGTCGGTGGACCGTGATGGCGAGCCGCTGGACTATGCCACGGCGCCTGCCCTCTGGGGCACGGTCGGTACCACGGCGCAGCACGCCTTCTTTCAGTGGCTGCACCAGGGTACGGAGGCCGCGACCTGCGACCTGATCGCGGTGCTCGGTGGCGGGGAGCCCGATGCCGATGTCCTCGCGGCCAACTGCCTGGCCCAGGCGGCCGCGTTGATGGCGGGCGTCTCCGAGCGCGAACTCGAGCAGGCGGGCGTGCCCCCGGCTGAGCGGGCGTTCCGGCGCTTGCCCGGTGACCGGCCCAGCACCGTGATCCTGCTCGATCGCCTCGATGCACGCACACTGGGGGCATTGGTTGCGCTGTACGAGCACAAGGTCTTCTGCCAGGCGGTGATCTGGCGCATCAATCCCTTCGATCAATGGGGCGTGGAGCGGGGCAAGGCCCTCGCCCGAGTGCTCGTTCCAGCCCTCTCTACGGGCGAGGCGGACGGCGATGTTGATCCGTCGACGGTGGCACTACTGCGCCGCTATCGCGCAGCGGGGCGAGAGACTTGAACCGCGCGGCTTCGGGGCGTGGAGGCCGCGCCGTCAGCGGGGAGCGCGGGAGTCGCCGGCGTACTCGAGCAGATAGCCCAGAGGCAGCCCGCTTGAGCGTTTCACTTCACGGGTGACGATGTAGGTGAAGTAGCGGTCGATGCCGATCTCGGCCTCGAGCAGGCTGTCGATGATGCGCTGATAGTGCTCGATGTCGAGCGTGACCACCTTCAATATGTAGTCGACACCTCCACCTGTGGCGTAGCACTCAATGACCTCGGGGACACGCGCGATGGCGTCCTGGAAGCGTTCAAAGTCGCGTGCCTGGTGGCTGCGCAGCGTGATCTCGACCAGGATGGTCGTCGTGTGGAGGATGCGCTCGTGATCGATGTGGGCATGGTAGCCGCGGATCAGTCCCGCCTGTTCCAGACGGCGCATGCGCTCCCAGCAAGGGCTGGGGGAGAGGCCGATCTCGTCGGCCAGGCGCAGCTTTGTCATGCGGCCGTCACGCTGCAGCGCAGCGAGGATACGGACGTCGAAGGCATCGAGCTTCATGGAGGGCTCTCCGTCGCGGTCGCGCCGAGGGTAGTGAGCCGATCTGCGCCGTGCAAGCCGGCGATCAGTAGCCGCGCTCGCGATCGATGATCGATTCGGGAAGCGCTCCGTTCTGATCGCGGCGAATCCCCTCGGTGACGCGCGCGGCGCCGGTCCAGGGATTGGTCTGGCTCGCGATATGCGGCGTGACAGTGATCGCGGGATGGGACCAGAAGGGGTGGCCGGCAGGCAGCGGCTCCTCGGCAAAGACATCGAGCACCGCGTGGCGCAGGTGGCCCTGTTCCAGGCTCGAGAGCAGATCGTCCTCGACGAGCTGCTGACCGCGGCCGGCGTGGATCAGCACTGCGGAAGGCGGCAAGCGTGAGAACAGCTCGGCGTTGAGGACACCGCGAGTGGCATCGGTCAGCGGTAACAGGCAGATCAGGATCTCGCTGTGCGCGAGGAACGCATCCCGCTCGTCCGCGCCAGCATAGCGGGTGACATCGGCCCGCTTGCGTCGCGAGCGGCTGTAGCCGGCGACGGCGAAGCCCAGGCCGGCGAGCGCCCGGGCGCAGGCGCTGCCGAGTTCGCCCAGGCCGAGCACGCCGATGCCGCGATCCCCGGAGCGCACCTGCTCGTGCACGGCCCATGTAGCGCGCTGCTGGCGCGCTTCGTATTGGTCCATGCCGCGATGGTGGCGTAGCACCTGGTAGAGGACGTACTCGACCATGCCTTCCGTGAGCGCCGGATCGACCAGGCGCGCGATCGGTATATGCTGCGGAACGGCGCCACCGATCAGGTGATCGACACCAGCACCGAGCGAGAACACCAGGCGCAGGTTGGGCAACTGGTGGAGCAGGTCGTCGGGTGCCGCCCAGATCAGGGCATAATCGACCTCCGCGGGGTCGCCCACCTCTGGCCAGATGCGCACCTCGAGTTCGGGCATCGCGGATTGCAGGGCCGAGCGCCACGTTTCGGCGGCGTCGGACGGGCTGCGGAAAAGGGCTACGGGCACGGCAACTTCTCGGCAGCGATGCGGTCCGGTGAATGTAACCATACGGCCGTGCCGGCCGTCGAGGGCGCGGTTGAGTGGCAGAATATGCCGCGCAGGTGGCTGAAGGTGGTGAAGTTTTTCGGGTTATCAGGCGGTAACTGGTGTTTCGTTCCGCGTGCTTGTGGGGGCGGCATATTTCCACTGTTGAATCGGCGGGAAGTGCCGGTCTAAACTCTGCGACATCATTGCGGCGCGAAAACCGCCGCGGGGGGCCAAGGGTTGATGATTTTGGGGATCATAGGCAGGCACGGGGCGAGGGCGGTCGCGCGCGGTGGATGGCGGCGATTCGTCTCTGCCCGGGCGCGAATCTGGGTGCGGGAGAAGGCTTCGCTCTCATGGCGATGCGCGGTCCCGCTCCCCAGTTCGCCGTCTTCGATTCCGCCCACTCCCTACGCGACCGATCCCTCCCTTCCCGAGCCGTATTTTTCGCCATGCCGGCCCGTGGCCATTGCCCCGCATGGCGATGGCGCGATGCCGAATCCTGGAGAGCCATCATGCTGAACAACCGGTTGCGCCGGTATTCGCCTATAGACGGAGCGCGTGTCCCTCGAATCTTCCTCGCGGGCCTGTTGATGGTGCCGGTGGCTACCGCGAGCGCCCAGGATGAAATGCTGACCGTGGTCTCCTGGGGTGGCGAGTACGAGGAGAGCCAATGGTACGCCTACCACGATCCCTATACCGAGAAGACGGGGGTCGAGATCGAGACGGTCAACTATGGCGGTGATTTCGACCTCGTCATCGAGCAGGTCGAGAGTGGCGAAGTCGAATGGCAGCTTGTCGACGTCACGCTCGCCGACGCGATGCGCGGCTGCGACGGGGGGTATCTCGAGCCGATCCCGCCGAGCATCCTCGAGCCCGCGCCCGATGGCACGCCACCCATGGACGACTTCCTGCCGAATACGCTCCACGAATGTGCCGTTGGCCTGATCATCTGGTCGACGCTATTCGTCTATGACAAGGATGCCTTTGATGGCGATGGACAGCCCGAAACCATGGCCGATGTCTTCGACACGGCGCGTTTCCCGGGCGAACGTGGTTTCCGGCGCACGGCGCGCAATACGCTTGAGTACGCGCTGATGGGAGACGGTGTCCCACCTGAAGACGTCTATGCCGAATTGACAGCCGAGGGGGGCATCGAGCGCGCCTTTGCCAAGCTCGACGAAATCCGCGACAGCATCCGCTGGTGGGAGGATGGTGCCACGCCGCAGCAGTGGCTGACCGATGGCGAGGTCGTGATGACGGCGGCCTACAACGGCCGCGCGTTCAATCACATCATCCACGAGGGACAGAACTGGGAGTATATCTGGGATGGCCAGATGCTTGAGTTCGACCTCTGGGCCATCCCGCGCGGCGCGGACAATCTCTCCCGCATCCTCGATTACGTGGCCTTTTCGACCGGCACGGAGCCGCTCGCGGATCAGACCGAGGTCATGTCCTATGCGCCCGCGCGGCGCTCGTCGCTGCCACTGGTCCGTGACGAGTATCGCCCGCATCTGCCCACTGCTCCCGCCAACATGCGCAATGCGCTGCAGAACGATTTCATCTGGTGGGCGGAGAACCAAGAGGAAATGGATGAACGGTTTGCGGCCTGGTTGGACGAGGGGGAATGAGGTTCGTGCTCGCCTTTAGTCGTACATCGTCGATTGGCGCGGTGTGCCGTGATCGTGCATGGCGACGCCGCACCCAGGTGTTGGGCTCGTTTGTGGTCGCGGGCCGCTATTGCCGAGAGGCTCGGAAGCAACGCGTGCGCTCACCAATCCGGTGTGTCTAGTGACCAGCGCGTTGCACTCGCTATAGGGCTGTGTTTAGATGCCGCGATCTTTGTCGCGCGCTGATCGCCATCAAGAACTAGGAAAGGGGAGTCGCCGGTACCATGTCCGATGATGCCTTCGTCCAATTCAGTGAAGTGCAGAAGAGCTATGATGGCGAGACACTCGTTGTCAAGAATCTGAATCTCGATATTGCTCGTGGCGAGTTCGTCACGATGCTCGGTCCTTCCGGGTCGGGCAAGACCACATGCCTGATGATGCTTGCCGGTTTCGAGCCGGCGACCCATGGCGAGATCTATATCGATGGCACGGCCATCAACAAGATGGCGCCGCACAAGCGCGGTATCGGCATGGTCTTCCAGAACTACGCGCTGTTCCCGCACATGAGCGTTGCCGAGAATGTCGCCTTCCCGCTTCAGGTGCGTGGTTATGCAAAATCCGATATCGAGGACCGGGTGAACCGGGCGCTCGACATGGTCCGTCTGCGCGATTTCGGCAGCCGTCGACCGGCTCAGCTCTCGGGCGGTCAGCAGCAGCGTGTCGCCTCGGCACGCGCCCTGGTTTTCGAGCCCAAGGTCGTGCTGATGGATGAGCCCCTGGGCGCGCTGGACAAAAACCTGCGCGAGGAAATGCAGATCGAGATCAAACATCTCCACGAGGACATCGAGACCACAATGGTCTATGTCACCCATGACCAGTCCGAGGCCTTGACGATGTCGAACCGCATTGCCGTGTTCGACGACGGCGTCGTCCAGCAGTTGGCGAGTCCGCCGGAACTCTATGAGCGGCCGGTCAATGCCTTCGTCGCCTATTTCATCGGCGAGAACAATCGCTTCTACGGCACCGTCAAGGAGTCCGATGGCGACTGGTGCAAGGTTGAGCTCGAGGGCGACGGTAATACCGTGACGGCCTTGCCCGTGAATATTGCCGGCGTCGGTGAGCGCACGACGCTGTCACTGCGCCCGGAACGCGTCGTCGTGAACCCGAACGAAGGCCAGTGTGACAATGTCCTAGAAGGTGTTGTGCGTGAACTGATCTATCTGGGCGACCACATCCGTACGCGTGCGGTGGTGGGTGACAACGAGGATTTCATCGTCAAGATCCCGAACGCACAAGGGCATGCGCAGCTCGAGAAGGGCCAGAGTGTGCGCTTCGGCTGGGCTGCGGAGGATTGCCGCGCTCTGGATGCCTGAACGGGCATTCCGTACGCGGTGTATCGAGTGCTGGCTGATGTATCCGGCCTGAATGCAGCGGAAGCATCAGTCAGTGGATCGTCGGCATGCTGCCGACAGCACAGATGAGGGGAAACAACATGAAGCACACTTTCAAGAAGACGACGGTCGCTAGTGCGGCGGCGGTCGGGCTGATGGGTGTACCGAGTGTCGGCTTCGCGGATTCGCTCACGATCGTTTCGTGGGGTGGTGCGTACGAAGAGAGCCAGCGGCGCGCCTACTACGAGCCGTTCATGGAGATGACCGGTATCGACATCGTGCAGGAATCCCGCTCGGCCGAAGGTCTGGCCGGTGTGCGCGCCCAGGTCGAGGCCGGCAACGTCACCTGGGACATTGTCGACATGCTCGAGCCCGACTCGATGCGCGGCTGTGATGACGGCGTGCTCGAGGTGATCGACCATGACGAGATCCTGAAGCCGGCCCCGGACGGCACACCGCCGACCGAGGACTTCGTCCTGCCGATGCGCGACTGCTACATCCCGCAGATCCTCTACTCCACCGCGCTTGCCTACAATTCCGAGGCGTTCGACGGCGAGGAGCCGAGCCGCGTCGAGCATGTCTGGGAAATGGATGAGTTCCCGGGTCGGCGTTCGCTGCGGCGGGTGCCGGCCGGCAACCTCGAGTGGGCACTCGTCGCCGACGGCGTGCCGCGCGACGAGGTGTATGACGTCCTGATGACGCGCGATGGTCCCGAGCGCGCCTTCGCCAAGCTCGACGAGATCAAGGACGATGTCCTGTGGTGGACCGAGGGCGCGCAGCCGCCGCAGCTGTTGGCGGACCGGGAGGTCGCGATCGCCTCCGGTTACAACGGCCGCTTCTTCAACGCCCAGGTCGTCGAGGACCAGCCCATCGAGATCATCTGGCACGGCCAGGTCCTTGAGTCGGATGGCTGGGTCGTCCCCCAGGGCAAGCTGAGCGAGGATGTGCGTCAGTTCCTGCGCTTCGCCACCGATACCCAGCGGCTGGCGGACCAGGCGAAGTACATCGCCTACGGCCCCGCCCGGGCCTCCTCCGCGGCGATGGTCGGCGACCACGCCGACACGGGTGTCGACATGGCGCCGCACATGCCGACGCATCCGGACCACATCGAGGTCGGCATCCTGCAGGACGCCGAGTTCTGGGCCGACATGGGCGACACGCTCGAAGAGCGCTTCAGTTCCTGGCTGGCCCGCTGATCGGGGCAGGCGCTTGAGTGACTGAAGCAAGCGGAACGGTCCGGGGTGGCGTGGCCGCCCCGGACCGGATTCACCCGACCGGACCGGGATGAATCCTTGAAAAAGACCACGCCGACTGTCCGGAGACAGAGCTGAGAGGGGCCGAGCCGATGGCGCAGAGCGATAACGCCAATCCCGAGGTGATGACGACATCCGACGGCACGCCGCTCAAGGAGAGCCTGCGGCGATCCATGCGGCGCAACCGGATCAAGGCATTACTGCTGGTCGCGCCACTCGGTCTCTTCATTTTCTTTTCCTTCGTGATGCCGATCCTCACGATGATGTATCGCAGCATCACGAATCCCGAAATCATTGATCACTTGCCGCGCGCGACGGCCGAGCTGCGCGCCTGGACTCCCGCCGAGTCGGATCTGCCGCCCGAGTCGTTCTTCCGCGCCATATCGCTGGACATGCTCACGGCGGATGAGGAAGATCGCCACATCGGCCGCGCCGGCGGGCAGCTGAATTACGAAATCCCCGGCGCGCGGTCGATGTTGGGTCGCACGGGGCGCGCGGTCACCAGTCTCGACGAGCCGCCGGATAGCTGGAAGGACTTCATCCTCGAGCAGCACCGGCTGTGGGAGGATCCGGCGACCTACCAGATCATGCAGCGCCAGATGAACCCGATCACGGCGCAGTACTATCTGAACGCGCTCGATTTTCGCTATGACGCCGAAGGCAACATCGAGCGCCAGCCAGAATTCCAGCGCATCTATGTGGAGCTTTATTGGCGGACGTTGTGGGTAAGCGCACTGATTACCGGACTGACGATCCTGCTCGGCTTCCCGGTGGCCTATCTGCTGGCGAACCTGCCGATGCGGATCAGCAACCTGCTGATGATCCTGGTGCTGCTGCCCTTCTGGACCTCGCTGCTGGTGCGAACGTCATCCTGGATCGTGATCCTGCAGTCGCAGGGCGTACTCAACGATATCCTGGTGCTACTCGGCGTCGTCGCCGATGACAATCGACCTCGCATGATCTACAACATGATCGGCACGGTCGTGGGCATGACCCACATCCTGCTGCCGTTCATGATCCTGCCGCTCTACAGCGTGATGAAGGGCATACCACCGAGCTATGTGCGCGCCGCAAGATCGCTCGGCGCGAATCCGGTCGTTGCGTTCTTCCGCGTGTATCTGCCGCAGACCGTGGCTGGAATCGGGGCGGGTAGCATCCTCGTGTTCATCCTCTCGATCGGTTACTACATCACGCCGGCGCTCATCGGTGGTTCCAGCGGCCAGTTGATCAGTAACTTCATCGCCTACCACATGCAGTCCTCGCTGAACTGGTCCCTCGCGGCCGCGCTGGGCGGGATACTGCTTGTCGCGGTTTTGATTCTGTACTACTTCTACAACAAGCTTATCGGCGTCGATAAGATGAAGCTCGGCTGATAGGGGAATACCAGAGATGGCACTTCCGGCATACGCGGGCAAACTTGAAACGGCTTGGTATTACGGCTTCCGCTTCTATTGCGGGCTGGTGTTCTTCTTCCTGATCACGCCGATTCTGGTGATCATCCCGCTGTCGTTCAACGCACAGCCCTACTTCAGTTTCACGACCGAAATGCTCACCCTGCAGCCGGAGGGCTGGTCGTTGCGCTGGTATGAAGACTTCCTTACCAGCGAGCGCTGGATGCAGGGGATACGCAACAGCTTCATCATCGCGATCGCGGCGTCGTTCTTGGCGACATCGTTGGGTACGCTCGCCGCACTCGGACTCTCGCGCGCCTACATGCCCTTCCGCAACGCCTTCATGGCGATGCTGATCTCACCGATGATCGTCCCGCTGATCATCTCCGCCGCCGGCATGTACTTCTTCTACTCGGATGTGGGTCTCGCACAGACCTTCCCCGGCGTGATCCTCGCCCACACCGCACTGGGCACGCCCTTCGTGATCATCGTGGTCACGGCCACCCTGATGGGGTTTGATCAGTCCCTGGTGCGGGCCGCAGCGATCTCGGGAGCCAATCCGAAGACGACCTTTTTCAAGGTGACCATGCCGCTCATCGCCCCCGGCATGATTTCGGGCGCCCTGTTCGCATTCATTACCTCACTCGACGAGATCGTGATCGTGAATTTCATCGCCGGCGCGGGTCAGCGGACGGTGCCGATGCGCATGTTCGCCGGTATCCGTGAGGAGATCAGCCCAACGATCCTCGCGGTGGCGACCATACTCGTGACGATTTCCGTCATCCTGTTGACGACACTGGAGATGATTCGGCGGCGAAACGAGCGCATCCGCGGGATCGTACCGCAGTAGGCGAGGCAACATCGGTGCGCTGTTCGTGCTCACGTCCCTGCCGTGAAGGCTCGTACCGATTGGCGGGGACCGACAAGATTGGGAAAGATACATGAAGCTTTTCAATGGGATCCTTGTCGCGGTGGATGGATCGGAGGCGAGCCAACGCGCGCTGGAAACCGGCGCGAGCATGGCGGCTGCACACGACGAGCCGCTGCACCTGCTCTACGTGATCCGCGACATGCAGTTCCCGGAAGGGCTTTCGCGCATGGCAGAGGTGGAGCGGCTGGTCGGTAGCCGTGCCGACGTACTCGGATTCGTCGCCAACAAGCTGCTGAAGCAGGCGCGCCGGGATGCCCGCGATCTGGGTGCGAAGCAGGTGGAGACCGTCTCGCGCGAGGGCGATCCGGCGACCCAGATCGTCGCCCTGGCCAAGGAGAAGGAACTTGGCTTGATCGTCCTGGGCACGCGCGGCTTGGGCACGGTGAGCGGAGCCCTTCTGGGTAGTGTCTCACGCAAGGTCTCCAATATCGCTGAACAGCACGTCCTGATCGTCCGCTGAGCGCTGGCGCACGGTGTGGAACGAGGCGACTACCGCTGCACAACGGAGGATGATATGACGGCAGATCTGTCCAATCGGGTTGCGATCGTCACCGGTGCGGCACAGGGGATCGGCCGTGGATGTGCCGAGCGCCTGGCCCGTGATGGTGCGCGTGTGCTGCTGGTCGATATCGATGAGGAGCGCGTACAGGCCGCGGCGCACGAGATCGGTGCCGGCCTCGACGCGCCGGACCGGCTCGCTGCCCGTTCGTGCGATGTGGCTGATGGTCAGCAGATTCGCGCGGCCGTTCAGCAGTGCGTCGATGAGTGGGGCGGGCTGGACATCTGCGTGGCCAATGCGGCCGTGGTCCACGGCGCGGATTTCCTGGAGATCGAGGAGTCCGATTTCGACCGCGTGCTCGCGATCAACCTGCGTGGGGTCTTCCTCACCGGTCAGGCCGCCGCGCGCGCGATGGTCGACACGGGCCGTGGTGGTGCGATCGTGAACATGTCGTCGGTCAATGCCCAGGTCGCTATCCCCAATCAGGTTCCCTACTGTGTCGCGAAGGGTGGTATCCAGCAGCTCACCAAGGTCATGGCCTTGTCGCTCGCCGAGCACGGCATCCGCGTCAATGCGGTCGGTCCCGGTTCGATCGGTACGGACATGCTGCAGACGGTGATCGCGAGCGACCCCGCCGCGCGCCAGAAGGTCCTCTCGCGTACGCCGATGGGACGTCTGGGCGAGGTCGAGGAAGTGGCCGCAGTAACGGCCTTTCTCGCCTCCGACAACGCTTCCTATGTAACGGGGCAGACGCTGTTTGCCGACGGCGGACGCCTGGCCCTCAACTACACGGTACCCGTTCCCGACGCGGACTGATCCCGGCAACGATGCCGCCCCTGGAGCCGCTCCCGGGGCGTCTGACCAGCCGTGTCGGCTGACGACCCGTGGAGTGAGCCGTCACGCCCTCGGGGCGGCGCGGTTGACCAGCAGGATGCCTACCATGATGACCACCATGCCGATGAACGCGAGTGGCCCGAGGGTCTCGCCGAACAGCAGCCAGGCGTAGCCGGCGGCTGTCGGCGGTACCAGGAAGAAGAGGCTGGCTACTTTCGACGCGGCGCCGCGGCGCAGCAGCACGTAGAGCAGGGTGACGGCGCCGAGCGAGAGCACGAGCGAGAGCCACCCCAGCGCGAACAGGAATTCCGGTGTCCACTCGACGGTCTCGCTCTCGAGCGCGAGGGCGAGTGCCCCCAGTGCCACCGCTGTGGCGACATACTGGATGGCCGTGCCGGTACGTAGGTCGAGCTGGGGGCAATAGCGTTTCTGGTAGAGCGTGCCCGCGGTGATCGCGAGCAGCGCGAGGAAGCCGAAGCCGAGCACGGCGAGGCTGTCGCCGTCGGGCAGGGTGAGGCGTTCGCTGACGACCAGCGTGAGTCCGGCGAAGCCGAGCAGAAAACCGAGCCATTGCAGTGGTCGTACCCGTTCACCGAGAAACGGGCCGACTACGATGGCGGTGAGAACGGGCTGGGCCCCGACGATGAGCGCCATGACGCCGGCGGGAACCCCGCGGTCGATACCGATGAACACCCCGCTGAGATAGACCCCGTGGAGCAGCAGCCCCGCGACCGCGATATGGACGACATCGCGCCGACGATCGGGCCAGGGCGCGCCGAGTGCCACGGCGAGGCCGCTGAAGAGCAGGGCCACGATGACGAAGCGGATGGCGAGGAAGTCGATCGGATCCGCATAGGGTAGGCCAAACTTCGCGCCAACGAAGCCGGTCCCCCACAGCGCGACGAAGCCCAGCCCGAGAAGCGTATCGGGCCGGACTTCCGTCGTCGTCGAGGCTGCGCGGCTGATGGCGCTGCCTCGCTACTTCATCGTCGGCATGACGAATTCCGCCGGCAGGGGCTGGGACTGCGGCCAGCGCGAGGTGACGGTCTTCATCCGTGTATAGAAGCGCACGCCTTCCGGTCCGTGCATGTGGAGTGGGCCGAACAGCGATCGCTTCCAGCCGCCGAAGCTGTGGAACGCCATGGGCACCGGGATCGGCACATTGATCCCGACCATGCCGCACTGCGCATAGGAGGAAAAGGCGCGGGCGGTGCCGCCGTCGTTGGTGAAGATCGCCGTGCCGTTGCCGAATTCGTGCTGATTCACGAGACGCAGTCCGCGTTCGAAATCGGGGACACGGACCACGACCAGCACTGGGCCGAAGATCTCTTCCTGATAGATACGCATCTCCGGGGTGACGTGGTCGAAAAGACAGCCGCCGAGATAGAACCCGTCCTCGTAGCCCTCGATGACGAGGTCGCGGCCATCAACGACGAGTTCCGCGCCCTCCTCGACCCCGAGATCGACATATCCCTTAACCCGTTCGCGATGCTCTGCGGTAACCAGCGGGCCCATTTCCACACCTTCGCGGCTTCCCGGTCCGACCTGCAGGGCCCGGATCTTGGGTGCGAGCTCCGCGACGAGCCGGTCGGCCGTGTCATCACCGACGGCGACGGCGACCGAGATGGCCATGCAGCGCTCGCCTGCGGATCCGTAGGCGGAGCCGAGGAGCGCATCGGCCGCCTGCCCGGTATCGGCATCGGGCATGACCAGCATGTGATTCTTGGCGCCGCCGAGCGGTTGCACGCGCTTGCCGTGCTCGGAACCGACGCGATAGATGTGCTCGGCGATCGGCGTCGAGCCGACGAAGCTCACGGCGCCAACGCGCTCGTCCGTCAGCAGCGTGTCCACGGCCTCGCGGTCGCCATTGACCACATTGAACACGCCGTCGGGCAGGCCCGCCTCCTGGAGCAGTTCGGCGAGCCGCAGCGGGCAGGAGGGATCCTTCTCCGAGGGCTTCAGCACGAAGGTGTTGCCGCAGGCCAGGGCGATGGGGAACATCCACATCGGCACCATGGCGGGGAAATTGAAGGGTGTGATGCCGGCGCAGACACCGACCGGCTGCTGCACCGACCAGGAGTCGACGTTCGTACCCACATTCTCCGAGTATTCCCCCTTGAGCAGGTGCGGAATACCGCAGGCGAACTCGACGACCTCAAGTCCGCGCGTGACCTCGCCGCGGGCATCGCCGAGTACCTTGCCGTGCTCGGCCGACACGAGCCCGGCGAGCTCGTCGAAATGCTGCTCGATCAGGTACTTGAACTGGAACAGCACCCGTGCCCGCGCCAGCGGCGTACGCGCCGCCCACTGCGGGAGCGCCTCGCGCGCCGCGGCGATCGCCTGGCGCGTCTCGTCGGTGCTGGCATAGGGGAGATCCCCGGTCACATGGCCCGTAGCGGGGTTGTAGACGGGGCCGCTGCGGCCGCTGGTGCCGCCGACCCGGGCCCCGTTGATCCAGTGGTGGAGTGTTTCGGTCATTGCGCTCTCCCGGGCAGCGCCCGTGTGGTTGGCTGGGTGATTCCGCATCAATGCGCTTGTGCGACGGCCTTGAGGCCATCGTGCAGCGTTTCGATCAATCGGTCGATCTCGGCCCGCTCAATGATGAGCGGCGGTGACAGCGCGATGATGTCCGCGGTAACGCGGATGAGCGCGCCATGGTCGAAGCAGTGACGGAAGGCGGCGAATCCGCGTTCACCTACGGCATCCGGTTTCGATGCCAGATGGACGGCACCGATCAAACCGAAGTTGCGTACATCGATGACGTTCGGGGCGTCGGCGAGCGAGTGCAGCGCGTCCTCCCAGTAGGGCGCCAGCTCACGCACGCGCGTAAACAATCCTTCGCGTTCATAGATGTCGAGCGCCGCCATGCCGGCGGCGCAGGCAGCGGGGTTGCCGGAATAGGTATAGCCGTGGAACAGCTCGATGGCGTGGCCGCGCGGTGCCCCCGTGTCCATGAAGGCCTCATAGATGGTGCCCGTCACGCCCACGGCGCCCATCGGGATCACCCCATTGGTCAAGCCCTTGGCCATGCAGATCAGGTCCGGCGTGACATCGAAGCGCTGGCTGGCGAAGGCCTCGCCGAGCCGTCCGAAGCCGGTGATGACCTCGTCGAAGATGAGCAGGATGTCGTGGCGATCGCAGATCTCGCGCACACGCCGAAGATAGCCGCGTGATGGCATGAAGACGCCGCCGGAGCCCGCGATCGGCTCGACAATGACGGCGGCGATGGTCTCGGCGCCGTGGAGCTGCACGAGCTGTTCGATGTCGTCGGCGTGCTCGTCGCCATACTCGGGCAACCCGCGGGTGAAGGCGTTGCGCTCGAGATCGAAGGTGTTGCGGATGTGATCGGTGCCGGGCACCAGCGGGCCGAACGCGCGGCGGTTGTTCACGATCCCGCCGACGGATACGCCGCCGAAGTTGGTCCCGTGGTAGGCTTTCTCGCGGCCGATGAGGCGCCAGCGTTCACCCGCGCCGCGACGCTTCTGGTATGCGCGCGCGATCTTGAGCGCCGTCTCGGCGGCCTCGGAGCCGGAATTGGTGAAGAAGACATGGTCGATCCCGGCGGGCAGATGGCCGGCGAGGCGGTCGGCGAACTTGAAGGCCAGCGGATGGCCGAGCTGGAAGGTCGGGGCATAATCGAGTCGCGCGAGCTGATCGCCCACAGCGGTGCTGATCTCCCGGCGGCCGTGTCCGGCGTTGACGCACCAGAGTCCGGCGGTGCCGTCGAGGAGCGAGTCGCCACCGCTCGTGGTGTAGTACATGCCGGCGGCTTCCGCGATCAGGCGCGGTTCCTGCTTGAAATAGCGGTTGGCCGAGAACGGCATCCAGAACGCGGCCAGGTCGCCTGCCTCGGTCTGCTCAGGGGAGTTGGGAACCATGTCTGCCTCCGGAGAATTTCCGGTGCGCAGCATAGCACGGTTAAAATAATTAACAAGTATCCGGTATGATGTAGCCGGGTGTGGCGGCAAGGGATGGATCGATGGTGGACTCCGAGATCGCAGACGAAGCAACCACGGGCATTGGCGCACGCCTGCGCGCCCTGCGCAAGATCCACGGGCTCTCGCAGCGCGAGCTGGCGCGGCGCGCCGGGGTGACGCATGCGACGATCTCACTGATCGAGGCGGAGCGTGTCAGCCCTTCCGTGAGTTCACTGAAGAAAGTGCTGGATGGCGTGCCCATCTCGCTGGCCGAATTCTTCACGGTTGACACGGACACGAGTCCGCAGATCTTCTATCGTGCCGACGAGCTGCCCGACATGGGCAGTGGCGATATCGCCTTCCGTCTCGTGGGCGCCGAGCGCGCGGAGCGGGCGATGAATGTGCTCCACGAGCGTTATGCGCCGGGCGCGGACACGGGGGCGGAGATGCTGGTCCACAATGGCGAGGAGGCCGGCGTGGTGGTCAGCGGCGAGATCGAGCTGACGGTGGCCGGCGAGACGCAGCTCCTGCGGCGCGGTGACGCCTATTATTTCCCCAGCCGTCTGCCCCACCGCTTCCGGAATCCGGGCGCGGAGCCGTGCGAAATCATCAGTGCCAACACCCCGCCCTCGCTGTGACATGCCTATGACCTCTCGCGATATCACCGTCATCGGCGCCGGCATCGTCGGCATCGCCTGCGCCCGCAGCCTGCAGCGCGATGGCCATCGAGTCCAGGTATTGGACCCGCAGCCCCCCGGACAGGGCTGCTCCTGGGGCAACGCCGGCGTCTTCGCAACCGACTCCGTGATCCCGCTGGCGACGCCGGCGACGCTGCGCGCCGTACCGCCGATGCTGTTCAGCCGGGAGGCACCACTGACCTTGCGGTGGAGCTATGTGCCCTGGCTCTTGCCCTGGCTGGCGCGCTTCGTCGCCAATGCCCGCCCCCGCCGAGTCGAGGCCATCACGCGCGCCTTGACTGCCCTGTGCGCGGCGGCCGATGACGCGACGGCGCGACTGGTCGCAGGCGGCAGGGCCGGTGAGCTGATCCACCGGACCGGCTGGCTGACGATCTTTGAGACGGAGCGGGGGCTGGCCGCGGGTCGGGCCGAAGCCGCCGAGCGCAACCGGCGAGGTGTCAACTGCGAGGTGCTGAGCGCCGATGAGGTCCGTTCGTGGCTGCCCGAAGTCACAGAACGGATCGTCGGGGGGCTGCGCTCGCCCGATTGTGCCATGTGCACGAATCCCGGGGGGTTCGTCGAACGTCTCGCGGACGCTTTTTGTGCCGCGGGTGGGGATCTCGAAGCAGTTCGTGCCCGGCGACTGCGACCGCGAAGCGACGAGGTGCGCATCGAGACCGATGATGGCGTGCGGGCCACGGAGCACGTCGTGATCGCCACGGGCATCGAGGCGAAGGGGCTGGCAGCCGACGTGGGGGATCACTTCCCGCTGGACACGGAGCGCGGCTACCACCTGATGGCCCCGGAGGCGGGTATCCGCCCCGCACTCCCGGTCATGGCGGGCGAACACAAGTTCGTTACGACGCCGATGGCGCTGGGCTTGCGCCTGGCGGGGCTGACCGAGCTGGGCGGTACCCGGCTGCCCCCGAATCCGGAGCGATTCCGCAGCATGCTGCGCCATGCGCGCAGGCTCTTCCCCACCCTGGCTGCTTCGGAGTGGTCCGAGTGGATGGGCTTTCGTTCCACCCTGCCGGACTCACTGCCCGTGATCGGACGCTCACCGCGCCAGCCGAATGTCAGCTATGCCTTCGGCCATCAGCATCTCGGGCTCACCCTCGCCGGGCTCACTGGTCAGCTGATCGCGGACGAGATCGCGGGGCGCGACCCGGTGGTCGATATGCACCCGGTCCGGCCGGGGCGGTGGCGCATGAGGGGGTGAGTCCACCCGCCCGCGAGCGCACGGTTCGGCGCAAGCCCTCGCCGATGCCGTCGCGGAGAATGAGCGGGTCGAACGAGAGCGCCAAGGTAGCGACGCGTGAGAGCGCGTTGACGAGCATGAAGCGTCATCCCTCGCTGTCGTGATGTACGCACCACGGGCGCAGACGTGCGCCCGCACCCGCGGGCTTGTTCAGGTGAGCACGGCCAGGAGCAGGCCGAGGACTGCATAGGCCGTGACGTAGGCGAGACCGACTTCAATCTGGACATTCTGCATGGTGTAGACCTCCGAACAATGAAACGAAAGAGCGAGCAACGTTGCGTCGACGTGGGTGCGGCCAGGCCTAGGCCACCAGCCTTCCCGTATCCGCGCGCGCGACGCCGGATGGTGCGACGAGCGCCATCGTCGCGGACCACGGGCAGATCCGGTCGTCGGGTCACGGAGTGGGGGGCGGCTGGCGTGCCGCGGTCTGGTCATGGCCGTCGGGCCGGGGCGCTGTCAGGCTGGCCCGACCGGGGACACCACGCCGTCGTGCGTGCTTTCTATAGGCGTCGAGCCGAGAAATCAATGCCGGCTAGTGAAATCAGCAAACCTTTCATCGATTGACGGTCGTTTGTGGAGAGAATCGCTGTCGATCGGGGCTCGGAGCAAGCAGGATTCTCTGTCTTGCCGCGATATCGGCTTGCCCCGGATGTCGCCGCAAGTGAGGCCGGCGGATGTCGTGGTCACTGCGTCCCCGGCTTCTCCAGCAGGTGGTGCACCACCCACCATTCGTCGCCGTTGCGCTGGGCGAAGAGCTCGGCGACGGCGAGAAAGAACAGCCGCCAGCGCCCGTGCCAGCGCGCGGCGTCGGCACCGTAGACGCCCTCGAAAACCGGGCGGAGTGCACGCTCGTGGCGATCGAGATTGGCCAGCCAGGCGTTTGCGGTTGCGGCATAGTGGCCCCCATGCCAGCGCCACTGGCGACGATGGCGCAGTCGATCCTGGAACTGCAGCATCAGGCCATCGCTCGGCATCATGCCGCCGGTGAAGAAGTGTCGCGCCATCCAGTCGCCGGCATCGTCTTTGGCGAATGGGTAGGGGCATTCGCGATGACAGAAGGTGTGTACCAGTAGTCGACCTTCGGGGCGCAGCCAGTCGGCGATCCGGCCGAGCAGCCGCCGCCAGTTGCACAGGTGCTCGAACATCTCCACGGAGACCACACGATCGTAGCGCTGTTCGGTTGTGAAGTCGTTGATGTCGGCGGTGACGACCGTGATGTTGTCCAGACCGCGCTCGGCGGCCCGCGCCTCGATCAGCGCGCCCTGTGCACGGGCGTTCGACAGCGCGGTGATCCGGCTCGCGGGAAAACGCGCCGCCATCCACAGCGTCAGTGCGCCCCAGCCGCAGCCCAGCTCAAGAATATCCTGGCCGTCGGCCAGACCGGCATGTGCGGCGGTTTGTTCGAGTGCCGCGGCTTCTGCGGCGGCGAGGTCGCGGTCCCCGGTCGGCCAGAGGCAGGCGCTGTACTTCAGGTGTGGTCCCAGAACGTAGCGGAAGAATGCAGCGGGGAGCTCGTAGTGCTGTTCATTGGCCCGCTCGGGGACGGGTGCGATCGGCCCGGCATCCATACCGGCGATGAAGGCATCCCGGCGCGCGAGCCGCTGCTCGCAGTCGCCCCGTGTCTCCTGACGGCTGCGCTCGGCACAGAGGCGGCGGATGGCTACGCGCAGTAGGGGGTCGGGGACCAAGCCGCGCTCAGCCCAGTCGATCCCGGTCTGGAACAGCGAGGCGGGTATCACCGCTTGGCCCCCCTGCTGTCGGTATACCGGGGAGCGGCCAGCAGCCAGGCACTCATCGCCGCAACGCCGCAGTCTTCGAAGGTAAGGTGAAGATCACGGCACCGCCTGCCCCAGTTCGGGCCGGACCGGCGGGCTGCGATCGCCCGGGCGGGCCAGCACCATCTGGACGGTGCCGATGTGGCGCTCGGCGAAGCCGGCTTCACAATACTGCAGATAGAAGTCCCAGAGGCGGAGGAAGCGTTCCGGGTAGCCCAGCGCGAGGATGTCGCCAGTGCGCTGGGCAAATCGGGCACGCCAGTGGCGCAGGGTCTGCGCATAGTCGCCGGTCAGGTCCTCGAGGTGCGTCACGCGCAGATCGCTGTTGCGACCGACCGCGCGCGCCAGGGCCATCGGCGCGGGACATAGGCCGCCGGGGAAGACGTAGCGCTGGATGAAGTCGACCGAACGCCGGTAGGTCTCGTAGTAGGTGTCGCTTGTGGTGATGACCTGCAGCAGCATCCGGCCGTCGTGCACCAGGCGGTCGCCGCAGGTGCGGAAGAAGGTGCCGAGATGCTCGTGGCCGACCGCCTCGATCATCTCGATCGAGACGATGCGGTCGTAGCGCCCTGAGAGTTCGCGATAGTCGCGCTGCTGGATCTCGATGCGGTCGCTCAGTCCGGCGTCGGCTACCCGTCTCCGTGCCAATGCGCACTGCTCGGCCGAGATCGTCGTGGCGGTCACGCGACAGCCGTAGTGGCGTGCGGCGTGGAGTGCGAAACTGCCCCAGCCGCAGCCGATCTCGAGGACGTGGTGGTCGGGGCCGAGCGCGAGTTTGCGGCAGATGCGGTCGAGTTTGGCCGTCTGCGCCTGCTCCAGCGTCGCCGCCGGCGGATCGAATACGGCCGCCGAATAGGTCAGCGAATGGTCGAGGAAGGAACGGAAGAAGGCGTTGCCGAGGTCGTAGTGCTCACGGACGTTGCGGCGGCTGCCACGCAACGAGTTGGGGCGCAGGCGCTGGCCGGCGCGAAGCAGCGCGAGGGCGACGCGCACGGGGCCGCGCTCAAGCTCGTAACCGCTGGGCATGCCCCGCAGGAAGAGGCGGAACAGCCCGCTGAGATCATCGCAGTCCCAGTCGCCATCGATGTAGGCCGCACCCGCTGCCAGGCTGCCGCCCAGGGCCAGGCGGCGGTAGAAGCGCGTGCGCGTGACTTCGATCCGGAGGGTCTCATCGCCGCTGCCGAGCTCGATCTCCCCCAGCGCGTCGCGGATGACGAGGCGTCCGCTGCGGAGCGCGCCGAGGCGGTGCAGGATCAGCTGGCGTAGCCAGCGCTCCAGCCGGGTCGGCTGTTCCCGTGGTGGTCGTCCCACCGCCGCGACTCGCGGCTTGTCCATTACTGACGCCATCGTTGGCCTCGTCGCGAATATCCCTAACCGCTTCGCCGCCGGGTCGGATCCGGATTCCCGCCTGCGGGGGACCGAGTCTTGGCGGCGACGCCCGTCGCTTTAGCCGGTCCCCGGGTGGCCGAACATCTCGCGACCGATGTCGCGTGACAGCGTGTTGAGCTGGCGCTGCACGCGGTCGAGATATTCGTGGAGGCCGTCGCGGATGACCTGCTCGATATCGGCATCATCCACGAGGCGCCGCAGATCGTCCAGCGCCCCGGTCACGCCGGTGGCCCCGGGGATGGCGTAGAACGAGCGCAGCTCCGTGACACGCTCACTGATCTCGGCGACACAGGCGAGCACGGAGCGCGGGAAGGCGCGATGGAACAGCAGGAAGCCGGCGACATCGCTGGCGGTCAGGCCGCTCGGATGCACACGGCGGAAGGCGTGATAGCCCGAGGCCGAGCGCAGCAGTGCGTTCCAGCGGCTCGCGTCGACCGGCGTGCCGACCTGGTCGACGGAGGGCAGCAGCAGGTGGTATTTCGCATCGAGCAGCCGGGTCGTCTGGTCGGCGCGCTCGATCTGGCGGCCGATCTGATAGAAGCACCAGCCCTCGTCACGGTAGAACGTGCCCTCGGTGATGCCGGTGTGCGTCTGGCATCCCTCCTTAATGAACTGGCAGAAGCGCGCGAGCCGTGGCTCGGTGATCTCTTGGGGGCCGAGCGCCTGGAGGCGGTTGTAGAAAATGTTGATCTGGGTCCACATCTCCGTGGAGATCAGTGGGCGCATGGCGCGGGCGTTCTCGCGTGCCATGCGCAATGCCGAGAGGATCGAAGTGGGATTGCGCCTGTCGAGCGTATAGAAGTGGATGACGTTCTCTGCACTTGAACTGGCGTGCTCGCGGAAGAATCGCGGCTCGTCACTGTAGATGGCGAGCACGGACTGCCAGTTCTGGCCGCCGCGGCTGTCGCGGGAGAAGGTCTCGTTGACATCGAGGATGCGGGCGACGGCCTCGGCACGCTCGATGTAACGTGCGATCCAGAACAGGTCCTCGGCATAGCGCGAAAGTAGAATGCTCATGCGGCTCCCTTGTCGGCCAGGGCGTTGGTTCAGTCCTCCAGTACCCAGGTATCCTTCGACCCGCCGCCCTGCGAGGAATTGACGATCAGCGAGCCGCGCTTGAGCGCGACCCGGCTCAGGCCACCGGGGAGGACCCAGGTGTCGCGACCGGTGACGGCGAAGGTGCGCAGATCAACATGGCGCGGCTCGATCCCGGTATCGACGAGGGTCGGGCAGACCGAGAGATCGAGCGTCGGTTGGGCGATCCAGTTGTGTGGTCGATCGAGGATCTGCTGGCGGCACTGGGCGAGCTCTTCCGCAGTCGCGTGCGGGCCCACGGTGATACCGTAGCCGCCGGCCTCGCCGACTGGTTTGACCACGAGCTCCTCCAGGTGGTCGAGCGTGTACTGCAGACCCTCGCGTTCACGGCAGAGGTGGGTCTCGACATTGGGCAGGATCGGTTCCTCATCGAGGAAGTAGCGGATGATCCGCGGCATGTAGGCATACACCGCCTTGTCGTCGGCGACCCCCGTGCCGATCGCATTGGCCAGCGAGACGTTGCCCCGACGATAGGCCTGCATCAGCCCCGGCACGCCGAGCAGGCTCTGCGGGTTGAACGCGCGCGGATCGAGGAAATCATCATTGATCCGGCGGTAGATGACATGCACCGGTTCCAGGCCCCGGATCGTCTTCATATAGACCCGGTCGTTGTCGACCAGGAGATCGCGCCCCTCGACCAACGCCACACCCATCTCGCGCGCCAGGAAGATGTGCTCGAAGTAGGCAGAATTGTAGGTGCCTGGCGAGAGCAGCACGGTGGTCGGCTCGCTCACGCCAGCGGGTGCGGTCTCTTCCAATGCGGCTCGCAGGCGCGCGCCATAGTCGGAGACGGAACGCACGGGCAGTCCGTCCATCAGATCGGGGAAGGTGCGCAGCATCAGGTGGCGGTTCTCTACCAGATAGGAGACGCCGGAGGGGCAGCGACCGTTGTCCTCAAGCACCAGAAAGCGCCCATCCTGGTCGCGGACCAGATCGGAGCCGTCGATGTGGACGTAGGTACCGTGGGGCACATCGAGTCCGTCCATCTCGGGCCGGTAGTTGTCGTTGCTGAAGATGATGTCGCCCGGGACGACGCCGTCGTTGATGATATGGCGCTCGTGGTAGACGTCGTGGAGGAAGAGGTTGATCGCGTGCACGCGCTGGCGCACACCCGCCTCGATGTGCGCCCACTCGTCGGCGGCGAGTACGCGGGGGATGACATCGAAGGGCAGGATACGGTCGATGGCGTCCTTCTGGGTGTAGACGGTGAAGGTGATGCCGAAGTTGTACAGCTCCAGCTCGGCATCATGGGCGCGCTCACGCAGGCTGGTCAGCGACATCGCATCGAGCCGGTCGCGTAGTACCCGCGTGTGCGCACACTCGATGGCGCCGCGGCCGAACATCTCGCAGAAATGGTCGCCGTGGTCGTAATCGCGCAACAGGCCCGCGTCCGCGGTGGTGTCGTCGCTCGCGCTCATGCCCTCGCTTCTCCCGGTTGTCGTTGGTCTTCGCGTGCCGCCATGATGAGATCATGGACGAAGTGGAGCTTGCGTCGGACCGGCGGGATGAAGATCTCGGGTACGACGTCGAGCAGGCCCATCTCGCGGTTGATTTCGTTGAGCATCAGGCCGAGGTCGCCGTAAGCCTGCAGCATCGCATCGAGATCCGGCGAGCGCGGCGCGATCTGGGTCAGGCCCCAGTGGTGCGCGGTGTCCATGACCGCGATCATGTCGAGGTAGGCGGCAAAGGTCTCCGCGAAGTCCTCCCACGGATGCATGCTGGCGTAGGCCGAGATGAACCGTTGCGGCCAGTCTTCGGGCGGACCCTCGGCGTAGTGGCGTTTCAGCGCATCCTGGTATTGCGGGTTCTCGTGGTCACCGAACAGGTTGCGGAAGCGCTCCAGCCAGGGACCCGTGACGAGCAGCTCCCAGTAGTAGTGGGCGATCTCATGGCGAAAGTGCCCGACCAGGGTACGGTGGGCCTCGTTCATGTTGATGCGGCGCTTCTCGCGTTCGGCGTCGTCGGCCTCGTCGAGATTGATCGTGATGCGCCCCCGGGCGTGGCCTGTGTACACATGCTCGATCGGGCCGAGCGAGTGCCAGGCCGAACGGCTGCGGATGATCTCCGCCTTGAAGTCGAAGCGCAGTGGCGGATCGAAGCCGTCCTGCTCCGTGCCATGGGGCAGGCCCAGCAGATCGAGCGTGTAGAACAGCCGCCGCTTGGCGGACTCCAGCCGTGCCCACTTGTCGCGGTTGCCGGGAACACTGGTATCGGGGACGGTGCGGTTGTGTCGGCAGACGTCGCAGAACGCCTCGCTGCTGTCCGCGCGGATCATGCGGTTGCAGACGTGCTCGACGGTGTAGTTGTGGCAGGGCTTGAGCAACGCCCGGCAGCTCGGTTCGCCGCAGCGCCAGCGATCGGGTCCGGCCGGATCGAGGCCGCGCAGGGTGTTGCAGTCCGGGCACCACCCCACCCGACGGGTGCAGGATAGGCACTGCGTGTTATTGAAATAGAGCCGGTTGCCGCAAACGCAGCTAAAGGTTCGCATCAGGGGGCCGTCATTGGTTTGCTGCGACGCAATTTATCATTATGGCATACACCCCGTTACTCTCGAGTTCGCGTGCCGTAGGCGCACGCCGTCGTACGGGCGCTCGTCGCGGTAGCGTGGTGCGTCGCCCCTGTGCCGGTGCGCCCATCAACGCGTTCCGGGTCCGGGGTGCGGCTTCACGGGGATGCCTCGCCACCACAGGCGCAAGGCCTGCCAATAGATCGCGGCACTGATCTTCCCGGTCATGAAGGGATGGCGCGCCAGGGCGTGTGCGAGATGCCGGCCCGCAAGCGCGCGGCGTTCCAGGCTCAGGCGCGCACTGAAGTCCGGCCGGCCGTTGTGTTCGTTGCGCAGTGTGAGCTCGAGGCGCTCACCCGGCAGCGAGAGGCGCCAGTCATAGATGTAGTCCATCGCGAGGAAGGGCGAGACGTGCAAGGCCTTCGGGGTGCGAAAGTGGTAGTCGCCCGTGCGTTCCTGGCCGCGGATGGCGTCGAGGACATAGCAGTGGCGTTCATTCCATGGGGTATTGTGCACTTCGGCGATGACCGCCTCCAGGGTATAGCTGTCCGCGGCGAAGCAGTAATAGAAGCTGACTGGGTTGAAGACATAGCCGTAGTAGCGGGGGTGGGTGAGTAGGCGGATGGGTCCGCTCGGGCGAGTGCCCAGGCGGCTCGAGACGACGCCGCGTGCACGCTCTTCGAGGTTGCCATCGCCGAGGCCGGGCAGGTAGTCGGACTCGTGGAAGCTGGCCAGGTTGAGGCGGTTGACCGACCACAACCAGCGCTTGTGGAAGACCGTGTCCAGTTCACTGAGGTCGAGATAGAGCAGGAACAGGCGATAACGGAAGGCGTGCCGGTGTGGTTGCAGGCGGTTGTGGCGCACCTCGCCGGTGTAGAGTGCGGAGGCCGGCATCAGGGGCCCTCCAGGCCAAAGCCTTCCAGGACCCGCGTTGCGCTGGCGACACCATCCTCATGGAAGCCGCAGCCCCAGTAGGCGCCGCAGTAGGAGATCCGCCGTCGCCGGATCAGCTCGGGGTGGCGGGCGCGCGCCGCGGCAGCGGTGGCGGTCTGCAGCGGATGGCTCCAGCGCATACGCTGGATGATGCGCGTTGGGTCGATCTCGCGGTCGTCGTTGAGGGTCACGCACCAGGTCCACTGCGCCGGCAGGGACTGCAGGATGTTCATGTTATAGGTGACGGCCACGCGTGAGCCCTCGCGGTCCGCCGCTGCCCGGTGGTTCCAGGCGGCCCAGCAGCGTTGTCGTCGCGGCAGGGCGGCTGGATCATGGTGCAGGATGGCCTCATTGGTCTCGTAGGGGAAGGCCTGGAGCAGCTCGCGCTCAGTCGGCTCGGGTGCGGCAAGCAGGGCGAGGGCCTGATCGGCATGGCAGGCGAGTACCACTTCGTCGAAGCTGGTGCGGCCGCCGATGGAGTCGACTTCGATACCGGTTGGGCTGCGCCGGACCTGCTGTACGGCTTCAACCAGTCGCACTTCGCCGCGCAACCCCGCAAGCAGACGCTCGACGTAACCCCGGGATCCCCCGGGCAGGCTTCGCCACTGCGGCCGCTGCCAGAGATCGAGCAGGCCGTGCTGGTCCATGAAGGCAGCGACGAAGCGCACAGGGAAGTGGGCAAAGCGTGCCTCCGGGCAGGACCAGAGCGAGGCACCCATGGGCAGCAGGTAGTGGTCGATGAAGGCGTAGCCATAACCGCGTGCGGCGGCGAATTCGCCGATCGTGCGTTGATCGGTTGAGTCGGCCAGGACGCGGCGTGCGTCGCGGCCAAAGCGCACGATGTCGACCAGCATACGCCAGAATCGTGGCCGTACCAGGTTGCGTCGCTGGCCGAAGATGCGGTTGAGTTCACCACTGCCGCACCACTCGACGTCGTCGTGGTCGCTGCGCACGGAGAAGCTCATGTCGGTGGGCTGCGAAGCGATGCCGAGGTCATCGAGCAGGCGCGCAAAGCGGGGGTAGTTGGTGCGGTTGAAGATGATGAAGCCGGTATCGATTGCCATCGGCCCGGCGGGATCCTCGACCGTGACGCTGCATGCGTGCCCGCCCGCTCGCGGCTCCGCCTCGAACAGGGTGACATCGTGCGCGGTATCGAGACCACGCGCTACGACGAGCCCCGATATGCCCGCACCGATGACGGCGACCTTCAGCCCCGCCTCCGTTTCCATCGCGCTCGCACCGCAACTGCGGCGACTGGCGGCGGCGCCATCAATCGACCGGTGCCTGCGCGCCTTGGGCGCGTCCGGACAGGCGGCGCGCGAGCGCATCGAGCGCGGCCATGTTCGGCAAGACTTCCACCCCCTGTGGCGGGGGCGCGGTCGCGCCGGCGATGGCGGTTCCGCCGACGACGAGCGGCGCCTGCACACCCTCGCCAGCCAGCGCATCGCGGACTTCGACCACGCTCGCGCGCGCGGCGTCGGGGTCGGTGCAGCGGGACAGGGCGAGCCAGACCAGCGCTGCCTGATGTTCGCGGGCTGCTTGCGCGAGCACGGTGGCGGGGGTGTGGCTGGC
>SLKC01000137.1 GCA_007134775.1 Ectothiorhodospiraceae bacterium
GCGCCAGTAGCTCATCGACCTGACGGGTCAATGCCTCTAGGCGCGCTTCGGCATTCCGTGCGACATCATCAGCCATTGCCAGCATACTAGGGTCAGCCCCATCGCCGGTCAATGGCGCTTGTTAGCTGTATCGCAGCCTCGCCAACTGCCGGACACGCGCCATCGGTGGCCTGCTATCATACATGTTTGGTTGCGCCACAAATTGACGCATGATGTCGGGCACATGTGTGGGTGGGGTCATGGAGTTGCCGAACTGGCAGGAGGTTGAGCACAAGCTCAGTGAGTTCGCGGCGCCGACGGGCGCGGCGGAGTGCCACGGCATCCTCTGCGGGTTATTGTGCGCCCCGAGTGACGAGCCAGCGACGCTGTGGCTTCGCGAGGCTCTGGGGCGGTCCCCCGAGGAAGCGCCGCCCCCGCCACTCGACGCGCTCTTTCGCGCCACGCTCCACGGCCTTGACGATGCCGACCTCGGCTTCGAGGTCCTGCTGCCCGACGACGACACCGGTAGTGTGAGCGAGCGCACGGCGGCGCTTGCCGAGTGGTGCACGGGCCTGATCTACGGCCTCGGTGTCGGCGGGCTGGAGCAGGCTTCGCTCGATGCCGATGCGAAGGAGTTCCTTGCCGATGTGGGCGAGATTGCGCGCGCCGATCCGGCGGTCGCGCAGGCGGAGGAGGCCGACGAAGAGGCGCTCGCTGAGATTGTCGAGTATCTGCGCATCGGCACCCTCGGCCTGCGCGTGAGCGCGCGGGGCCACGTGGGGGGATAGCGCGGTCTGCCGCCGCCGCTATATCGTCGCTGCCGGTGGTGGCGTTTTTCGTTATGATCGCAGGCGCAACCGGTCGTCGCGGCGGGATTCGGTGCTGAATCCGTCGGAGCTTCCGATTACGTATGTTAGACAACAACAGGACGAGCCATGCCAGGCACGATCCGCAAGATCATTGACCGCATCAAGGAAGTCCGCTCGGGGGGCAATTCGGTGGTTGCCCTGACCGTTGAAACCCGACTGGTGTTGCAGGGCTTCGATCCGGAGCGATTCGGCTACGACGCACCCGACGACGCGGCCCGGTTGGCACGCATTCGCGATATCGCCGCCGAACTCGGCATCGACATTGATGACCTCCTGGCAGAGGCCGATGTCGCGCCCGATCCCGACGCGACGCCGGGACCGATGCCGAGCCCACCGGTGCGTTCAAGCGCCGCGGCGGCGGCCGCGCAGGCCTCGAGCGAAGCACTGGCGGCAGCGGGTGCCGCCAGTACCTCCGCGATTCGGGCGAGTGGGGGAGGGGAGGCCGATACGGCGCACGCCCATGAAGCGGCGGCGTCGAGTGCCGCTCCGGGGGCGGGCGGACTGGCGGACGCCGATCCCGAGGAAGTCGCTGCACAGGCGGCTCGGCCCGGGTTGGACGGCCTGGCGGATGCGAGTGAAGGGGCGGCGCACCATACCGCGACCCCGGGTCTGGACGGGCTTGCCGATGCCGAGCCCGATATCGGGATCGAGGATGACCATCCCCTGCACGAGTTCCGCCGCTTCGCCGACGAAATCCTGGCCGATCTCGGTGCGGGGAGCGGCCAGGGGCAGCGCACGGGCGCGAGCTTCGCGGTGCTGATGAAGGCGAGCCTGTTGATGGCGCTCTATTCGGTGTCCAGCGATCAGGCCCTGTGCGATCACATCCGGCACAACACGCTCTATCGCTGGTTCCTCGGTCTCGGCCCCGGGGAGGGGCGCTACGACACGGATGCCTTCCGCCAGGACCGCGAGGCGGCACTCGCCGCACCGGCGGGCCGGGCGTTCTTCGATCGCCTTGTCCCGAAGGCGGGCTCGCACGGGCTGTTCCGTAGCGAGCGCCTGCAGGTGAATGGGCGTCAGATCAAGGGCTGGATGTCGAAGGCCTGAGCACGGCGGTATCCGGATACTCGCGATATGGATGACCAGGAGCACGTCAGGCGGCGTCGTGCGCTGATGCGCATGATGGGAGAGGATGCGATTGCCATCGTACCCGCGGCGCCGCGCGCGGTGCGCAATCGCGATGTCGACTATCCCTACCGCCAGGATTCTGATCTGCGTTACCTCACGGGCTTCCCCGAGCCGGAGGCCGTCGCCGCTCTCGCCCCTGGGCGCGAGCATGGCGAGTACGTGCTGTTTTGCCGTGAGCGCGATCCGGATCGCGAAGTCTGGCACGGTCGCCGGGTCGGGGTGCAGGGCGCGGTGGAGCGGTACGGGGCCGATGACGCCTTCCCCATCGGCGATATCGACGACATCCTGCCCGGGATGATCGAGGGCCGCGCGCGCGTGCTCTATACCATGGGGCGCTACGCCGACTTCGATCGCCAGGTCATGGATTGGGTCAACCGCGTGCGCGGGCGCATGCGCAGTGGCGGCAGAGCGCCGAACGAGTTCATCGCGCTCGACTACTTCCTGCATGACATGCGCCTGTTCAAGAGCCGCGAGGAGGTCCGTGCCATGCGCCGCGCCGCGCGCATCTCGATGGCGGCGCACGAGCGCGCGCTCGAGGTCTGCCGTCCCGGCCTGCGCGAGCACGCGCTCGAGGCCGAGTTCTGGCACGAGTTCCGGCGCAATGGTGCAGAGCCCGCCTACGGGCTGATCGTCGGCGGCGGTGCCAACGGCTGCATCCTCCACTACACCGAGAACAGTGACGAGCTCGTCGACGGCAGCCTTGTGCTCATTGACGCCGGTGCCGAGTACGATGGCTACGCCGCCGACGTCACCCGTACCTTCCCGGTCAATGGCTGCTTCACCGGCGCGCAGCGCGAGGTCTACGAGATCGTGCTCGCCGCACAGGCCGAAGCGATGGCGGCAGTCGCACCGGGTCGTCACTGGAATGACGCCCACGAGGCCGCGGTGCGTGTACTCACCCAGGGCATGATCGATCTCGGATTGCTGAGCGGCGACCGTGATGCCCGGATCGAGGACGGCAGCTACCGACGCTACTTCATGCACCGTACCGGTCACTGGCTCGGGATGGATGTCCATGATGTAGGCGATTATCGTGTGGACAATGCCTGGCGTGAACTCGAGCCCGGCATGTGCCTGACCGTCGAGCCCGGTTGCTACATCCCGGCCGCTGACGATGTGCCGCCGCACCTGCACGACATCGGCGTGCGCATCGAGGACAATCTGTGCGTGACCCGTGAAGGTCACGATGTCCTCACTAGTGGCCTGCCGCGCACGGCCGACGAGATCGAGGCGCGGATGCGCGGTTGACGGGCGGCCCGGCCGCGCGGGTCTTCTGGTCGCGAGCGAGGCAGGGCCTCATGGCCGACTACGACATCCTCATCGCCGGTGCGGGCCCCGTGGGCAGCGCACTGGCCGTTGCGCTGGCCGATGGCCGGCGCCGCATCGCCGTGGTCGATGCGACAACCACGCGCGAGCCACCCGCGAGCGACCGCTCCATCGCCCTTGCTAGTGGCTCCGTGCGCCTGCTGCAGGCGCTCGGTGTCTGGGATGTCCTCGCCGCGCAGGCGAGCCCGATCCATCGCGTCGAGGTCTCACAGCGCGGCTGGCCCGGCCGTACTCGCATCGACGCCGCCGAGGAGGGTGTGGTCGCGCTCGGCCGGGTCGTGGGGTATGCGGCCCTGGGCCAGGCCCTTGCCGCGCATGCGCGGGCGGCGCCCGGGGTCGAGTGGTTCGCGCCGGCCGCGGTCGAGGCCGCGGACGCTGGCGATGCCGCGATACAGCTACGCCTTGCCCTCGCCGCGGGGGAGCGCGAGATCGACAGCCGTCTCGCCGTCGCCGCGGAGGGTACCCACTCACCGCTGCGCGGCCTGCTCGGCATCGGCGTCGACGAGCACGATTACGAACAGACCGCGCTGCTGCTCGACGTGGAGGCGGGGGGCGAGGCCACGACGGCCCATGAACGCTTCACTCGGGCCGGGACCCTCGCGCTGCTGCCTCGTGGTGGCTCCCGCCGAACCCTCGTCTGGGCGCAGCCCGCGGCCACGGCGGCCCATTGGCAGGCTGCTGCGCCGGGCGAGCTGCGCGATGAGGTCGCGCGCCTGCTCGGTGGCGAACTCGCCCCCGTGCGTCTCGCGGGGGCGCCCGTGGCCTATCCGCTCAAGCGCGTCGAGGCGCGTACGCTGATCGCCGCGCGCGGGGCCGTCATCGGCAATGCGGCGCGTACCCTCCATCCGGTGGCGGCGCAGGGATTCAATCTCGCGCTGCGCGATGCCTGCGCCCTGGCTGAACGCCTCCTGCCCGCAGCGGACCCCGGGGCACCGGCCGTGCTGGCGGAATGGCGCCGCGCCCGCGCGCTCGATCGCTGGCTCACGCGCGGCTTCACCGACGCCCTCGCGCGGGGGCTGGGCCACGGGCCTGCGCTTCTGGAAGGGCCGCGGGCCGGCGCCTTGCTCGGGCTCGATCTTTGCCGCGGTGGACGCCATCTGCTGGCCGCGCAGACCATGGGGCTCGCCAGCGGATTGCCCCGGGTGGGCACCTGGCGGCCGGAGGGTGCGGCATGACCCGGCGGCGCGCACCCGAGGTCGTCGTTGTCGGGGCCGGGGCCGTGGGGGCGACGCTCGCCCTCGCGCTCGCCGAGCGCGGGCGCGAGGTCGCCGTCCTCGACGCCCGCGCCGGTCCCACCGAGCCACCCGGTGCGGCCTACGCCGATTTCGTGCTGTCACTGAATCTGGCCAGCAGCCACATCCTTGATCGGATCGACGTCTGGTCGGAGATCGCCGCGCGGCGTGTTTCGCCCTATATCGCGATGGCGCTCTGGGATGCCCGCGGCGGGGGACAGACCCGTTTCGACAGCGCCGAAATCGGCGAGCCGGTCCTCGGCCACTTCGTCGAGAATCGCCTGCTGGAGGCCTCGCTGCATGCGGCGCTCGTGGCGCATCCGCGCATCGACCTGCGCTGGTCGGCCGAGGTGGCGGCGCTGGAGCGAGCGGGCGACGCCCGCCGGGTGTCCCTGGCCGACGGCGCCTCTCTCGACGCCGCACTCGTGGTCGGCGCCGACGGCGCCCGTTCCCGGATTCGCGAGGGCGCGGGCATCGAACAGCGGGTCCACGACTACGGCCAGAAGGCGATCGTGTGCAACTTCGCGACCGAGCGTCACCACGGTGCCGTCGCTCGTCAGCGGTTCCTCCCCGGTGGCCCCGTCGCCATGCTGCCGCTCGCCGATGGCCGCTGTGCCCTGGCCTGGTTCCGGCCACCCGAAGAGGCGGATGAACTCCTGGCGCTCGACGACGCGGCGTTCTGTGCGCGACTGACCACGGCCACCGAGGGCGCCCTCGGCGCCGTCGAGGCGGCCGATCCGCGCTTCGCCGCGCCCATCGTGCGCCGCCACGCCTTGCAGTACGTTGCCGAGCGTGTGGCGCTGGTCGGCGATGCCGCGCATACCATCCATCC
>SLKC01000085.1 GCA_007134775.1 Ectothiorhodospiraceae bacterium
CATGTCAAAACGGGCGGCACGCAAAGTATATGACCACAGGCTGGATCGTACGGACAAGAGGATCCTGCGCGAACTCCAGCAGAACGGGCGCATCTCCAACGTCGAACTGGCCCGGCGTGTGAATCTGAGTGCCACGCCCTGCCTCGAACGCGTCCGCCGCCTCGAGCATTCCGGCTTCATCCGCGATTACGTTGCCATCCTCGACCCGCAGCGCATGGACATGAGTCTGCTGCTCTACGTCGAGGTTACCCTCGACCGTACCACACCCGACGTCTTCGAGCGCTTCAAGGCGTCGATTGCGGCGCGCCCGGAAGTCCAGGAGTGCCACATGGTCGCGGGCGGCTTCGACTATCTGATCAAGGTCCGCGTCCCCGACATGCAGGCCTATCGCGCCTTTCTCGGTGAGGGGCTGACGGCCGCGCCAGGGGTGCGCGAGACCCACACCTATGTGGTGATGGAGGAGATCAAGGAGTCCACCGCGGTGCAGATCCCCGAATGAACGCCGGCGACGAGCGAGCCAACGGCGGCATCACCGGCGTCATCCTCGCCGGCGGTCGGTCGCGGCGCATGGGTGGCACGGACAAGGGACTGATCGAGCTGGCGGGGTGGCCCATGGTGGCGCATGTGGCCACCCGGCTGCGTCCGCAGGTCGACGAGCTGGTGATCAATGCCAACCGCAACGCCGCCGCGTACGCGGAGCACGCCGATCGGATCGTAGCCGACACGCTCGAAGGGTTCCTCGGTCCGCTGGCCGGCGTGTTGGCCGGCATGAGCGCCGCGCACGGAGATCGCGTGGTCACCGCGCCGTGTGATTCGCCCTTCGTACCCCCCGATCTGGTTGGCCGCCTCTGCACCGGCGCGGAGGCGAACAGGGCCGAGATCGCCGTGGCGCACGATGGGGAACGCCAGCAGCCCGTCTTCCTGCTGGCGGCGACCGCTCTCGGGCCCGCGCTCGCCGAATGGCTGCACGGCGGCGGGCGCAAGATCGACGCCTGGTTTGCCGGACACCGTGTCGCCAACGTCGATTTCAGCGACTGTCCCGAGGCCTTTCTCAACATCAATACCGCGGAAGACCGTGCCCGTATCGAGGTACGCCTGCAGGAGTCATCGCAATGAGTGGATCACCGGATCAATCCGCCGCCGAGTGCGGCGTCGGCCACGGTTCGGTCGCCCTGGGGATTGAAGCGGCACACGAGCGCGTGGCCGCACGCGTTGTACCCCTGATGGACGCGGCGACGGTGTCGCTGCGCGCGAGCCTCGGTCGCGTGCTCGCGCGCGATCAGATCTCCCCGATCAATATCCCGTCGGCGAGGAATTCGGCCATGGACGGCTTTGCGCTGCACGCTGCTGACCTGGACGCCAACGGTGGTGCCCGCCTGCACTGCGTGGGCACGGCGTGGGCGGGGCATCCGCTCGAGCGCGCGGTCGGCTCCGGCGAGTGCGCACGCATCATGACGGGCGCACCGTTGCCGGAGGGCGCGGACACGGTGGTGATGCAGGAGCGCACGTACAGCGAGGGCGATGACGTGATCGTCGCCCGGGCCGAGTTTGGGGCGAATATCCGGGAGGCCGGTGAGGACATCGCGATCGGCGAATGCGCCCTGGAGGCAGGCACGCGGATCAACCCGGCGGAACTCGGCGTCCTGGCATCGTTGGGGCTCACCGAAGTGCCCGTCGTGCGCCGCCCCGTTGTCGCACTCTTCGCCACCGGCGACGAGATCATCGAGCCGGGACGCCCGCTGGCACCGGGGCGACTCTACGACAGCAACCGCTACACCATCCATGCCCTGTTGACCCGGCTCGGTGCGGAGGTCGACGACCGTGGGCATCTGCCGGATGACCGCGAGGCGGTCGAGGCCTCGCTGCGGGCGGCCGCCGCCGAGGCCGATGCGATTGTCACGACCGGCGGCGTCTCCGTGGGTGCAGCCGATCACATCGCGCCCGTGCTGAAGGCAGCGGGGAATGTGGACTTCTGGCAGCTCGCCATGAAGCCGGGGCGACCGCTGAATTTCGGGGGCATCGACGAAGCGCTCTTCTTCGGCCTGCCGGGCAATCCCGTCTCGGCGATGGTGACGGCCTACCAGTTCGTCCAGCCGGCGATCCGCTGTCTCGGCGGTGAGCCCTATCGGCCGCCGCGCTGCCTGCGGGCTCGGGCCGCGGCCACGTTGAGCAAGAAGGCGGGGCGCACGGAGTTCCAGCGCGGTGTGCTGAGGACCGGTGCCGACGGCGTGACCGAGGTCGATTCGGTGGGCTCCCAGGGCTCGGGGCGGCTCTCCTCGATGGCGTGTGCGGATTGTCTCGTGGTGCTGCCCGCCGACAGTGAAGGGGTGACTGCCGGAGACTGGGTCGATGTTCAGCCCTTCGAAGGGCTCGCCTGAGGCCTGAGAATTGCCCGCATGTGCGCGGATTGGGGCCTCTGCGCGGCCCGCTGTGCCGGGATGTCGCGCGTGGGAAAGCGCTCTGCCGTCCACAGGATTGCGCGGGCGAATCGGCGGCTGCTACAAACGCGCCATAGCAACCCCATTCCGGCCGGAGACGTAAGCAATGGCGGATTTCCCGAAGAGCGCAAGAGTTGTGATCATCGGTCAGGGAGGCATCGTCGGCGCCTCCGTGGCACACCACCTGATCGAGCGTGGGTGGGACAACATCGTCGGCATCGACAAGTCGTCGATCCCGACCGACATCGGTTCGACCTCGCACGCGTCCGACTTCTGTTACGCCACGGCGCACGATCACATGACGTGCTACACGACGATGTACTCGATCAACTTCTTCGATGCGCTCGGCCACTACGAGCGCATCGGCGGGCTTGAGGTCGCGCGTGCGGATGACGACGAACGCATGGAAGAGCTCAAGCGCAAGGTGGCCTCGGGCAAGTCCTTTGGCACCAATGTCGAGCTGGTCAGTGCCCGCGAGGCGAAGGAGAAGTTCCCGCTGCTCGAGGAGGACGTGATCCAGGGCGCGATGTGGGATCCCGACGCCGGTCTCGTCATCCCGCGTTCGCAGATCGTCGCCGGTGAACTGGTGCAGAAGGCAGAGGCCACGGGCAAGTTGCAGTCGTTCACCAATACACCGTGCACCGGCCTCGAGATCGAAGGCGGGCGCATCAAGGGCGTGCACACCCATCGCGGCTATATCGAAGCCGATTACGTGGTTGTCTGCGCCGGCCTCTGGGGCCGACTGATCGCCGAGATGGCGGGCGAGGACCTGCCGGTCATGCCGGTCGATCATCCGCTGACCTTCTTTGGGCCCTTCGAGGAGTTCGCCGGCACGGACAAGGAGATCGGCTACCCGCTGTTGCGGGATCAGGGCAACTCCGCCTATCTGCGCGACACCGGCGATCCGAAGACGAGCGAAGGCGGCCAGATCGAGTGGGGCTACTACGAGGAGAAAAATCCGCGCATGGTCCATCCGCGCGATATCCTCGAAAAGGAGCAGGCGCGCCTGTCGCCGTCCCAGCGCGATCTGGAGATGGAGCAGATCATGGAGCCGCTGGAGCGGGCGATGGAACTCACGCCCATCCTGGGTGAGCTGGGTTACGACGAGAAGCATTCGTTCAACGGGCTGCTCCAGGTCACCGCCGACGGTGGGCCCTCGATCGGCGAATCGGCCGAGGTTCGCGGTCTCTGGTATGCCGTCTCGGTCTGGGTCAAGGACGGGCCGGGCACGGGCAAGGTGGTCGCCGACTGGATGACCGACGGGCGGACCGAGGTCGATCATCACGGCATCGATTTCACGCGCTACTACCCGTTCCAGAAGACCGAGGAGTACATCGAGGCGCGCTGTTACGAGACCGCCTTCAAGATCTATAACCCGCCGGTGCACAACCGCGAGCCGTATACGGCTGCGCGCGGCATCCGCAAGAGCCCCTTCTACGAGCGTGAGAAGGCGCTGGGCGGCTACTTCATGGAGGCAGCCGGCTGGGAGCGCGCCCACGGCTACGCCTCGAACGAACATCTGCTCGAGCAGTATGCCGACCGTGTCCCCGAGCGCAATGCCGAGTGGGACAACCGCCACTTTTGGCGGGTGTCGAATGCCGAGCATCTCAAGATGTCCGAGGATGTGGGCATGATCAATCTGTCCCATTTCGCCATCTACGACGTCTCCGGTCCTGATGCCGAGGCGCTGATGGAGTACGTCTGCGTGGCGAAGGTCGGTGGCGACACGCCCGTGGGCAAGGGCATCTACACCCACTTCCTCGATCACGAAGGCGGCATCCGGGCCGACCTGACCGTGCTGCGCATGGCCGATGATCACTACCGCGTGATCGATGGTGGTGATGCCGGCAACCGCGACTTCGTCTGGATGCGCCGCATGGCCGAGGATCGCGGTGACGACGTCCGCATCGAGGACCGCACGGCCGACTTCGGCTGCATCGGTCTGTGGGGACCGAATGCGCGCGCCACGCTACAGAAGGTCGCCGACGATCCGGATGCGCTGACCACGGAGCACTTCCCCTTCGCCGCGGTGCGCGATATCAGCGTCAACGGTACGCCGGTGACGGCCTTCCGTATCTCCTATGTCGGTGAGCAGGGCTGGGAGCTGCACTTCGCCTACGATGATGGCCTCGCGCTCTGGGATACGCTGCACGGTCAGGGCGTGACGCCGGTTGGCATCGAGACCTACGCCAACAGCCGGCGTCTGGAGAAGAGTCTGCGGCTGCAGAATGCGGACTTGCTCACCGAGTACAACTTGATTGAGGCGGATCTGGCACGGCCGAAGGTGAAGGCGGCCGATTTCCACGGCAAGGATGCCTACGTGAAGATCCGGGAGCGGGATCATCAGCCGGCCTATCTCTGCACGCTGACGATGGTGGATAACGTCGATGCCAACGGCGTCGCGCGGTATCCGGTCGGCCACATGCCGATCATGGATGCGGAGACGGGCGAGGTCCTGATCGACGCGGCGGGACGCCGCTCCTATGTCACCAGCGTCGCTTACGGGCCGTCAGTCGGCAAGAACATCTGCCTGGGTTATATCCCGTACGAGCATGCTAAGGAGGGCAAGGAGCTGAAGGTCGAGTACTTCCACGAGCACTTCCCGGTGCGCATCGAGGCGGTCGGCTACAAGCCGCTCTACGATCCGGAGAACGCGCGGCCGAAGTCCTGATCGGATGGAGGGCTGGCAGGGCGCGACCCGTTCGGGGAGCGCCCTGCCGGTGAATCTCGCAGAGGCGTTCGATCTCTGCGCCCTCCGCGCCTCTGCGTGAGATAGGCTGCTGCTCGCCAAAACCTCGCCGGGGCCGTGTCGCGGTGCAGCGAAGCGGCGGGCCCTTCTCCGGGGGCCGCTCGAGCCGTCCATGGGCGCTTGGGGTGCGGCCATCCCTGGCCGCACACGCCCCCTGCGAAGGAC
>SLKC01000031.1 GCA_007134775.1 Ectothiorhodospiraceae bacterium
CGCCGAGTCGAACGGCTCGAACGTGCTCGGATCGCGCAGCATCGCCGCCGTGTGGAGCCCGGATTCGTGTTCGAAAACGTCGGCACCGAGCACCGCCTTTCGATCGTCGACGGACTCGCCGAGCGCCTCCAGAACGGTCTCACAGGTAGGAATCAGCTCCTCGAGGGCCAACCCGAGAGTGGCGTAGTCATGCCGATCACAGAGGACCGCCACCCCCTCGAGGCTGGGGTTGCCGGCTGGCTCCCCGAACGACGCGACGCTGACATCCAGACGACCCACGCCGTGGGCCGCCGCGGTGATCGCGTTCGCCGTTGCCACCCCCAGATCGTCGTGAAAGTGGACGCCCAGCCGATCCGGATCGGCACCGCCAGCCGTGAGTTCCTCGAGCACCTCAGTAACTCGGTGTGGGGGCGTCGCACCGACAGTGTCGGCTAACCCGAGGATTTCAACGTCGTCGAACCGCTCGCAGGCCGCCCGAAGGTGCTCGAGGTCGGTCCGGAAGGCGTCCATGATCGTCACGTGCACCGTCGCCCCACCTGCGGTCGCCTGATCGATCGCCTGGCGGAACCGTTCGACCATCGTCTCCCGGTCGGTCTCGACGGTTGCAGTGAGCTGTCGGTCCGAGAGAGGAGCGAAGAGCTCGATCACGTCGGCGTTCGCCGCCAGCGCCGCCTCAACGTCGCGCTCCATTGCACGAGCGATCGCCACGACGTCCGCCTCGACGGTCTCTGCGAGTTCGCTGACGGCGCGCCGATCCGTCTCGCCGACGATCGGAAACCCGGCCTGGATCAGGGGGACCCCCAGCCGATCGAGCGCGCGTCCGGCAGCGAGTTTCGCCTCGAGATCGTACGTCCGCCCCGGGAGTTGCTCGCTCTCCCGGATGGTGACGTCACAGATGCGTGTCATCGGTTCTCCAGAGGCAGACCGAGACCAAGAGCGTAGGGGCCGACCCGCGTCAGCCGGCCGACTCGTCTGAGCGCTCGAGGGCACTCTTCAGGAACGGGCCGGCCAGCACGAGCAGTGTCAGTGCCACGAGCATTCGCGAGGGCCATGAACCGACGAAGATGAGAAACGAGCCGTCGGCGATCTCGAGCGAGCGCAGGAAGTTCTCCTCGGCGATATCGCCCAGCACCATCCCGAGGATGAACGCGACGATCGAGTAGTTGTGGGCGAACATGTAGTAGCCGATGATACCGAACAGCGCAACGGTGAGCACGTCGATCCAGTTCGTCCGCAGGATGTACGCCCCCGAGACTGCGAGGACGAAGACGATCGGGATCAACACTTGGGTGTCGACCCGGGTGAGGTACTCCATACGGGTGATCAGGCTCAACCCCACGACGAGGATGATGATGTTGCCGATGAACAGCGAGACGAAAACGGCGTACGTGAAGCTCAGCTCCGTCGTGAACAGCTCGGGGCCCGGGTTGAGTCCGTGCATCAACAGCCCGCCCAGCAGGACGGCGGTCGCGCCGCTGCCGGGAATGCCGAACGACAGCGCGGGGATGAGTGAGCCGCCGACAGTGCCGTTGTTCGAGGACTCCGCTGCAATCACGCCGTCGAGATCCCCGCTGCCGAACCCGTCCGGGTTTTTTGAACTCCGGATCGCTTCGCTGTAGGCGACGAAGTTCGAGACGGCCGCCCCGGCGCCGGGAATCGAGCCGATGAACATCCCAATGAACGCCGATTTGACGAGCAGAACCCGTCGGCCTAACGCGGCTCGGACCCCTTCGGTCGGCGTGCCCGAGGCGTCGATGGACTGCTTGGCGATGCTGCCCCGTTCAGTGGCGAGTTTGAGCATCTCGGCGACAGCGAAGATCCCGAGGATCGCGGCGACGAAATCGAGGCCATCGTACAGCTCGACGTAGCCGAAGGCGTACCGGACCTCGGGTGACTGTTGAGCGACGCCGATCGTCGAGATCAACAGCCCGAACGCCCCGGCGACGAGGCCCTTGACGATCGACCCCTGGGCGACGATCGTGATCATCGAGAGCCCGAGGATCGCGATCAGGAAGTACTCCGGCGAGCCAAAGAGGAGCACGACCGTAATCAGGATCGGCGAGATAAGGATGAGCGCGACGATCGTCATGAAGCCGGCCGTCGCCGAGGAGAACGCCGACGCCGAGAGTGCGAGCATGGCTTTCCCCTGTCTGGAGAGCGGATAGCCGTCGAACGTCGTCGCCGCGGCGGCCGCCGTCCCGGGCACGTTCAGGAGGATCGCCGCGACACTGCCGCCGTACATCGAGCCGCTGTAAATTCCAACAAGAAGGATGATCCCGTTCGTACCCCCAAGCGGTAGCGTCAGCGGCAGTACGACCGCCATCCCGAGGTTCGGGCCGAGCCCTGGAATCGCGCCGATGATGATCCCGAGGGTGACACCGAGCACCAACCACAACAGCGTCGGCCACGAGAGCGCGATCCCGATCCCGTCAATGAGGGCGTTGAGGGCGGACATCTACCAGATCCACTCCAGCAGCAGGCCGTCCTCGAGCGGTGCGTCCACTAGGAAGTAGAAGGCGAACACGATCACCATCGCGGTCGTGAAGATGATCGCAGTGGTTCGTCGTGACTGGCCGAACCACCAAGAGTAGGCGAGTGTGAACACTGGCGTCGCCCAGAGGATCCCGATCAGATACGATGTGAGCAGGTATCCCAGGAGCAGCCCGAACGTCGCGACGGCGTCCGGCACGCCGCGAGTCGTCGGGAGTTCGTCGGTCGCCGCGGCCGGCTCCGCTGCCGAGTCGAACTCGTCGTCCGGGTCAGCGATCGACACCGGTTCGGCGACGACCCGCTGCAGCGGGGCAGGCAACCAGCTCTCTGCGAGCAGGAGCACGGAGCCGATGATAATCGCCCCCGCGGTCAGCCGCGGGAAGAGGGCGGCCGTGGAGTACTCGAAGGTGAATGTCAGCGCGAACAGCGCGCTGCCGAGGACTAAAAAGAACAGCAGCAAGGCCCGTTCGGTGTCAAGCTCACGGGCAGTTGCAAGGGTATCGGGCATGCTTGGACATCTCTCACGAGACCCACTAGTCGGTTTCGATCGTGTGCCGGGTAGAGACGATAAAAGAGCACGGCCGTCCCAGCTCGAGCACAGCCGAGACCGGGTGATCGACCGCTCAGTCGCCAGCCTCGTCCCTGAGGTCGTCGACGTCGACGAGTTCGGGGACGTCCGACCAGATCTCCTCGAGCGTTTCGTTTGCGTGATCGGGCCCGTTGTACTCCAATGGGTTTCCACTTTCATCGGCCCAGGCTTGCATCTCGTCTGACTCGATCGTCTCCTGGAGTCCCTCGCTGAGCACCTCGATCCTGTCGTCGGGCGTTTCGTGTGGTGCCCATACCGACCGGGTGACCTGCCCGACGAAATCGATCTCCTCGTACCCCTGATCGACGACCGTCTCCGCGTCGGGGAACACTTCGCTTCCCTGTGATGTCAGGACGGCGACCACATCGGCGTCGCCGCTCTCGACCGCCGAGGCTGCGCCGGCATCCGACGTGACTGCGGCGGGGACTTCCCCGGAGGCGATCGCCTCGTTGATCGGACCGGCACCCGAGTACTGGATGTATCGATCCCAGGGCATGTCATAGAGCTCTCTGAAAAACGACGCGTGGACGAGATAGTGGACACCCAACCCACCGATCGTTTCGAACTCTTCGTCTTCGTAGCGCCCAATCAGGTCGTCCATCCCTTCGACTTCCTCTTCAGGATCGGCGACGACAACGACCGCGTTGTATCCGATCGTCGCCACCCCCTCGAGATCGGTCATCTCGAAGTCTGGGGGCTCGATCATTGCCTGAATCGACGTCGTGAGCGGGTTGAATTTCCCGATCGTATACCCATCGGCGTCTTCGCTCGTGAGTTGACCGATCCCACGCATCGCGCCGGCGCCGGGTACGTTCGTGACTTCGATGTTCGTATCGAGGTTCTCCGAGAGCGGATCCGCCATCTGCCGAACGATAACGTCCGAGCCGCCTCCCTCGTCGAACGGGACGATACACGTAATCGTGCCGTCCGGAAAATCGCCCCCGCCGGTTAGCTCACCGAGACAGCCCGCCAGAGAGGCGGCTCCACCCACACCAGCCAGTTGAAGATACGTCCGTCGATCCATATCTTAGGTAATGACTTACATGGGTATATAGGGTTGACGAAAGCACAGATCGACCATCGGGAAGCGAGTTTGTGCCGCGGATTCGTCGTACTATGACCGTTCAGACTGGAGAACTGGAACCGACACGCCGTGACGTCGAGGCCGGTCATTGACGGGTGACGTATCCGTGATCAATGCAATTCCGACCGTCATCCGGTCTCCGAGACACCCATCCCCGAACTGAGAAAAAGCAGAGTTCTGCGCTACCGCTGGTTGTCGACCGATCGTGAGGCCATCGCTGCTTCGCCGACCGACTCCATGAGCGTGTTTAACCGCTGTACGAAGAGTCATAGATCAAACTACAAAGTAAAAATCATCTTGCACCTCTCGTAATAAGATACAACTTCGGTAATATCGATATGAAAACGTATTAATGGTCGGATGGGGTGGTGTCGGGCATGAAGAGACGAACGGTTCTTCTCGGTAGTACTGGCGCGCTCACAACGCTCGTCGCTGGCTGTGTTGGTGACCTCCAGTCAGAGACCAGTGCGGGGCGCGGCGCGAACGACGATCACCCCGGAAACAGTGGCGGGCAGGGCAACGAACGGGACGATCACCCTGGGGAGGGACGCGGTCAGGACGGCCCGACCGGCGTTCCCGGCTTCGTTCCCGAGGAGGTCGAACTCGACAGCGGAGTCGTCCACATCGAGGAGTTCCAGCGTCGCGGTCGAACGCTGACGGTCGAGCTCGCCACGACAGTCGAGGACCTGGCCCAGCTCCGCGACGACCTCGACGAACTCCCGCCCGCCCTCGAGGACGGGATCGAGGACGCCGAGGGATTCTTCGGCCAGATCGAGACGGTCGAGACCACGCTCGCACATGTATCCGGCATGACGCTTGCCACCGCCCGACTCGACGCCGACACACTGCGCGAGTACGCGGACGGTGAGCTGACCGAGGAGGAGCTCATCGCGGCGTCTCGCCACCGGATCGAACTGGCGTAGGTCGCTCTCGACTCACTACATAACCTGTTGCTACGGGATGTCCGCGACCCAAGCCAGTTGGCTGGACAGCGAACGCGCTACCCTCACACCACCCTGCAGCTCTCGGCGTCACGTCCCTGTTACCCTCGAGTTGCGGCCACACCGTCGGTCGTCAGCTCCGAC
>SLKC01000184.1 GCA_007134775.1 Ectothiorhodospiraceae bacterium
CGAAGTAAAGCTCACGCTCAATCCGCGTGGCGGCCTCGACATAGACGGCGTTACACAGCTTGCCCTGCGGCCCCGTCTGCGCCGTGACGAGGCGCTTGCCGAGCATCTCGTTGGCCGCTTCGCGGACCTCCTGGTCACTGCTGCAGACCTTCACGCCACCGGCCTTGCCGCGCGCCCCCGAGTGGATCTGCGCCTTGACGACCCAGCGATCCCCAGCGATCTCGTGCTGCAGATAGGCCGCTTCCTCCGCGCTATGGGCGACGGCGCCATGGGGCACCGGCACGCCGGCCGCGGCCAGCAGGTTCTTTGCCTGATACTCGTGGATGTCCACTTCTGCTACCTCTCCACCTGATTGCCTCTTGCTACAGCGGATTCGGGCCGTAGGGCGGTTTACCGCCTCAGCCGCTGCGTTCAGCGATGGCGTCGGCCATGGCGACAACGCTTTCGGCCATGCGCGCCGAGGCGGCATCGATCATGCGGCCATCGAGTTGCGCTGCCCCACGGCCCTCGCGGGCGGCCTCTTCCAGCGCGGAGAGGATCCGCCGGGCTCGCTCGACCTCCGCCGCGGGCGGGGAAAAGACGTCGTTGGCCAGTTCCACCTGCGAGGGGTGGATCGCCCATTTACCTTCGACACCGAGCGCGGCGGCGCGCTTCGCCGCGGCGACGTAGGCGTCCGGGTCGCTGAAATCGCCGAACGGCCCGTCGATCGGCCGCAATCCATGGGCGCGGCAGGCGACGGTCATGCGCGCGATCGCCTGGTGCCACTGGTCACCCGGATAGTCGGGGCTCAGCCCACCGATGCTCACGGTCCGGGCGCGGCAACTCGCGGCGTAATCGGCGACCCCGAAGTGCATCGCCTCGAGGCGGGTGCTCGCCTGCGCGATCGCCTCGACATTGGCCATGCCCAGCGCCGTCTCGATCAGCACCTCGAGCCCGATGCGGTGTTCGATACCGACGGCCGTCTCGATTTGGGTGACGAGCGCGTCGAGCATGTAGACGTCGGCGGGCACGCCCACCTTCGGGATCAGGATGGTGTCGAGACGATCACCGGCCTGCTCCAGGATGTCGACGACATCGCGATACATGTAATGCGTATCGATGCCGTTGATGCGCACCGAAACGGTCTTGCCGGCCGCTGCCCAGTCGTGCTCACGCAGCGCCTCGATGATGTGGGCACGGGCATCGAGCTTGTCCGCCGGCGCGACGGCGTCCTCCAGATCGAGAAAGACGTAATCGGCAGCCGATTCCAGGGCCTTGCCGAACATCTTCGGATTGGAACCGGGCACGGCCAATTCGCTGCGCTGCAGGCGCGGCTTAGCCGGGGTATAGAAGGTGTGACTCATCAGCGCCCCTCCGCTCCTCGTTGGAGTCATCATCTTGCGACGGCGACTGGACCAATTTCACCCTATCTTGGTCCATTGGCCGTGCCCGCCCTGAAGGAGCTGCAACCTAGCACGCGCTGCGACGAGCGTAAACGCCCTGCATGGGCGCATGACGCTCGCGAAGCAGGCTTCGGCGCGATCAGGACAATGGGTTCCGGCGACCGCTCCCAGAGGCCGGCGCGGCCGATGAGGGGATGACCGCAGAGCGGCCGCCGCCCCGGGGACGGCGGCTACCCCGAGCACTACTTGATACGGGCGAGATCCTCCTCGACCGAAGCCAGCGACTGCTCGAACTCGGCTCGTTCCGAGTCATTCAGCTCGAGTTCGACGACGCGCTCAAGGCCATTGCGCGTGAGGATCGAAGGCACGCCCATCGCCGTATTGCTGTGGCCATACTCGCCCTCGAGGATGGCCACACAGGGCAGCAGACGCCCGCGGTCACGCACGACCGACTCGACCATCTCCACGGTCGAGGCGCCCGGCGCCATGTAGGCGCTGGAATTCTCGCGCAGTTGCAACACCTCGGCGCCGCCCTTGCGGGTGCGCTCGATGATCTCGTCGATCTTGGCCGGATCGAGGAAGTTTGCCACCGGCACGCCGTTGACCGTGGTGTAGCGCATCATTGGCACCATCTGGTCGCCGTGCCCGCCGAGGACCATCGCATCGATATCGGCGAGCGAACGCCCGGTCGCCTCGGCGAGGAAGCACGCCATGCGCGCGGAGTCCAGCACCCCAGCCTGGCCGAAGACGCGGTTGCGCGGCCAGCCCGTGCGCTGCCAGGCGCGGTAGGTCATGACGTCGACCGGGTTCGCGACGACGATCATCATGCCGTCGGGTGCGTGCTCGCGCGCGGCATCGGCGATCTGGTCCATGATGGCGACGTTCTTGTCGAGCAGGTCGGAGCGGCTCATGCCCGGTTTGCGCGGCAGGCCGGCGGTGACGATGATGATGTCGCTGTCGGCCAGATCGGCGTAGTCGCTGCTGCCCCAGACCCGGACGTCGGAGCCGAACACGGGCGCCGACTCGGCGATATCGAGCGCGGCCCCCTTGGCCGGGCCCTCGTGGATATCGATCACGACGACTTCACGGGCCAGATGCTGCTGCATCAGGAACAGCGTCGCGGCCTCGCCCACGCGACCCGCGCCCCCGACCACGGCAATCTTGTTCATTTTGTTGACTCCCCTGTTGATTCGCGGCTTGTTGACTTCGCGACCTGGGCGCATTGTACGCCGCCATCGCCCGACTTTCATGGCCGCAGCCCCAGCGCGTGCCCGCCGCGGTCCGCGCGATTGGCCGTCCACCGCGGCGCGCGCGTACCATGAAGGCCGTCAGCCCCCGCTACGGAGTGACCCATGAGCGAACAAGCCCTGCCCGATCAGCCCTTCCGTGCCTTCCGCCTGCGCGAGGACGGCAGCGGTGGCGAAGTCACCGAGATCCGGCTCGACGATCTCAGCCCCGGCGAGGTGGTCATCCACACCGCCTACTCGTCGGTCAACTACAAGGACGCGCTCGCCGGCACCGGCTCGGCGCCGATCGCGCGCACCCTGCCGCTGGTGGGCGGCATCGATGTGGCCGGTCGGGTGGTCGCCTCGTCGGACCCCGCATTCGCCGCGGGCGATGCCGTGCTGGTCACCGGCTGCGGCCTCTCCGAGACTCGCGACGGCGGCTATGCGGAATACCTGCGCGCCAGTGCCGACGACGTCATCGCGATCCCGAGCGGTCTCGACCCGCACAGCGCGATGGTACTCGGGACGGCAGGCTTCACCGCCGGGCTCGCCCTGCTGCGGATGGAGGAAAACGGCCTCACGCCGGAACACGGCCCTATCGTGGTCACGGGTGCGAGCGGCGGTGTTGGTAGCCTCGCGGTCGATCTGTTCGCCGGTCGCGGCTACGAGGTCGTCGCCGTGTCGGGCAAATCCGACGCCGCCGCCTGGCTCGAGGAGCTCGGGGCCGCTCGGGTCATCGGCCGCGATGAGATCACCACGAAGGGCCGGCCACTGGAGAAAGGTGTCTGGGGCGGCGCGGTCGACAACGTCGGCGGCCCCGTGCTTGCCGAACTGCTGCGTACCACTGTGCCCTGGGGCAGCGTCGCGGCGATCGGCCTCGCCGGCGGACAGGACGTCAACACGACCGTCATGCCCTTCATCATCCGCGGCGTGAGCCTGCTCGGGATCACCTCGGCCAACTGCCCCCGCCACTACCGCGAAGCCGTCTGGCAGCACTTGGCGACGGACTGGCGACCGCGACACCTCGACCGCATCCGTGCCGCCGATGTCGACCTCGAGGAACTCCCCGACGTGTTCCGGCGCATGCTGGCGGGGGAGACCCAAGGCCGGACCGTGGTGCGCACGGGCACGGACGCGGGTGACGCCTAGGCGTGGCCCGGGAGGCCTGAGCGATGGTCCCTGCCGCCCTGCCACCACTGGCGCTCTATGTGCACCTGCCCTGGTGCGTGGCCAAGTGCCCCTACTGCGACTTCAATTCGCACGCGGCACCCGCGCGTATCCCGGCCGAGGCCTATGTCGACGCACTGATCGCCGACCTCGAGCAAGCGCGCGCCGACGCCGCGGGGCGCCCGCTGATCAGCGTCTTCATCGGCGGCGGCACGCCGAGCCTCTTCCCGCCGCAGGCGATCGAGCGGCTGCTGGCGGCAGTCCGCGCGCGCTTCGACCTGCCCCCCGACCTCGAGATCACCCTGGAGGCCAATCCCGGCACGCTCGAGGCGGAGCGCTTCGCTGGCTTCCGCGCCGCCGGCGTCAACCGCCTGTCGCTCGGCGTGCAGAGCTTCGCCGACGCGATGCTCACCGCGCTGGGCCGCATCCACGACGGCGCGGATGCGGAGCGCGCGGCACAGGCAGCACGGGCGGCCGGCTTCGATCACGTCAATCTCGACCTGATGTACGGGCTGCCGGGGCAGACATCAGCGGAGGCGGACGCGGACCTCGCCCGTGCGATCGCCCTCGGGCCGGACCACCTCTCCTGGTATGAACTCACCATCGAGCCCAACACGGCTTTCTGGAGCGCTCCGCCCGCCCTGCCCGACGGCGATACCATGGCGGGGATCGAGACCGCCGGCGCCGCGCGCCTCGAGGCCGCGGGCTACCAACGCTACGAGGTCTCCGCCTGGGCGGCCGCCGCGGAGCACCGTTGCCGGCACAACCTCAATTACTGGCAGTTCGGGGACTATCTCGGCATCGGGGCCGGGGCGCACGCGAAGATCACGCACGAAGACGGCTCCATCGAACGCCAGGCGCGCATCCGCGCGCCCGACAAATATCTACAGCGCGCGGCGGCCGGGACCGCGATCGCGCACCGCGACGGGCTCGCACCTGCCGACGCGGCCTTCGAATTCCTGCTCAATGCGCTGCGGCTGCCGCAGGGCTTCGCCCGCGCCTGTTTCGAGCAGCGCACCGACGTTCCTCTGGCCTGGCTCGAGGAGCCGTTGGCGGCGGCAGAAGCCGACGGCCTGATCGAGCGCACCGCCACGGCCGTACGACCGACCCCGACGGGACTGAACTACCTCAACGACCTGCTCGCGCGCTTCGCCGCTGCAACCGAGCAGTGGCGCCCCGCCCGCGATCGCGTCGGGCGGATACCGGTGGCCGTCGAGTAATGGAGGCGCTCAGCGAACATTCCGTGGCCTGCCCCTATTGTGGCGAGGCGTTTGCCGCCCTGATCGATGCGAGCGAAGGGGATGCGTGCTACATCGAGGACTGCCCCATCTGCTGCCGACCGATCCGCTTCGACCTGCACCTCGATGGCGCGGGTGAAACCACGGTCAGCATCGCACGCGAGGACGACTGCTGAGGCCCCGCCGCGGCGCG
>SLKC01000136.1 GCA_007134775.1 Ectothiorhodospiraceae bacterium
ATACATGAACACTGCCCGCTGCAACCACTTCCGCACCCGCACCAACCGCCCCCAGAACGACCAGATCCCCCTCCGGGGCGTAGACCTGCTGGCCGGAGCGCACGGGGCGTTCGATGAAGCGTGTGTTGTGCTCGGGTGCCTCGGCGACGGGCGCCTGGGCGTTCCCCGCCTCCCGCTCGGCACCAGAAGCATCCCGCGCGCACTCGGTCTGTCCATTCAGCACGGCCAGGCCCGCATCGGCGGCGAGACCCGCCCAATCCGCGTGGCGCGAAGTCACGCCGACCGCCACGAGGCCGCGGCGGCGCAACCCCGTGACCAGGGCGTCGAGCGCGTCTGCACTGGGCGGCAGCGCCGATCCACCGAACTCGAGCGCCACAGGCACTTGGTGGAACATCGCCGGCGCCTGCGCGATGCGCCGATCCACGGCATCCAGCAATCCCTGTGCATCCACGCCCCCGGCATCGATCACGAAGACCGTAATCGATCGCGCCTTAAATTCCACCGAAAACGGAACAGACTCAGACACTACACGCCCTTGATCCAAGAATCGCCCTCCAACACGACGCAGCACGTACTCCCCAACCTAACTCTCCAATAGCACTCATTTCACGGTCGCATCAACCGATTGCAACCATCCTCTGCGTCATGATCGAGAAATTCGACAACGCGATATCCGTGGAATGTTGCGCCAACGCGGTAACATCCTTTTGCAAGTTCCCCATCTGCGCGCTAATTTCGTAGGTCTGGTTTACGATCTCCGTGCCCCTTTGCAACGTGGACAAGGGTGTGGCCTCGATATTGGCCTTGAAAGAATTGTTCCCCACAGCCACGTCACATCCCGCGGTGGAGCTAATAGTCTTGCGCCCACCCCCGGTCAGATTCACTATACCGGCACCAAGTCCACTGATATTTAAGTCCCCGACGAACCCGAAATCTATGCTAGCGCGCCCGACACCTCCAAAGTTGACCGCCAGCTCATTCTTTCCGAGCATATTGATTGCCGTTTCATTAATGATGCCAGCATTCACTGTAATGTTCGATCGCGTACCCAGGTTCATCGTCATCCCGATCGCGGGCATGTAGTTAACCGCGAACGCATTCCACCCACCATCCGCAGAGCCATCCGCGTTCCACCCTTCCTGACTGAAGGCAATCATATTCCCACGTGGATCCAGATGTTCCGTGCGATCATAGTCCTCTACCCGCACCACACTGTGGGCATTCCCATATCGGACGCTCATGCTGCTGCCCTTGTGGTACGAGTAAGTATTGCCGATCGTCTTCGACACATCGACATTCCCGGGCTCCCAGTCGCCGCCGAAGTCGTCTGCCCCGGGATCGTAGGCGTTCACGCTCGCGCTGATCGTACCCCAGTTGGGGCCCGCATCAGAGGTCTTGTCATGGTCCTTGCCAGCAAAGTCGACAAGGTCGCTCGGAATCTCGTCATCGACCGGCGCGACGTGTACTTCGCTGTAAGAGGCGCCCTTGCGGAACGAGATCGAGTCACCGTGGGTCACGGAGACACTACTGTGATCGGCAATCGACAAGCTGCCGCGCAGGAGGCGGTCCAATGCCACCTTTTCGCCCACGTCTCGTGAACCGATCATGGAGCGAACATGTTCAGCGATAAGATGAACCAGATACTCCGTTTTGTTGCTATCTGAGGCCGGGTCCCCGAGCTCGGTCTCCTCTTCTTCGAGGTTTAGCTGACTGTCTGTCGCGATCTCTTCCTCGAACCAACCCTCAAAGATCTGTTCGACATCCTCTTCGTCAAAATCCCATCCGCCTTTTACTTCGTCGCTGCCCTCGCGAAAGATCTCGTGGATCTCACGCGCAATACCTGATGGATAGAGAAGGCTCAGAATCCGGTCCGTTATCAGATTACTCTTTTGTTCGTCTTCCTCGATCTCCTCTTCAAGATCCTCTTCTACTTTGGTGCGCAGGAAATCGACAACTTCCTTGTCACCGGCCTCATCCTTGACATACCCCAGGATGCGCTCGACCCGGCGATCAATCTGACCCCGAAGCATGCCAAGGGCAACACCATCCTCCTCTTGATTCACTACCCATTCCTTGAGGCAACCAGAGAAGGTATCGGGCAGATCCTCCTTCTTGTGCCACTTACCATCGACTTTCCAGCGAGTCTGACCGCTTTCGATCTCGTTCTCATGCTTCCAGACCCCGTCGACTCGATAGAAGGTGGCATCATCGCCTGTCTTGACATCCTCGAAGTCATCTTCTGTTCCAATACGCTCCCATTGACTATCCTTCTCGTCGACATCCCTTCTCTTGCCCTTCCAGACCGTCTTGCCGTCCTCTTTTTCCTCCTTGACGTCCTCATATTCGTCACGTTTCTTCCATGCTCCGCCCTGTTCGGACTTTATGAGAACCGCATCATCATCTGCTTGCTCGGCTTCATCGCTATCAAACGGGCGCCAGTTACCGCTCACCTCTACGAAGCTTCCGGAATGCGCGTCATCGACGGGCCGCCAAGCCCCGTCCTGTTCAGTCCGCGCGAATTTCGCGTCCTCGTTCCAGACCAGGAGGGCCTCGCGGCGCAAGCGCTTCTTGCGGGCGGTGTAGACGTCGTCTACATCTCCACTGCCGCTATTGCCGTAACCGGGTTCGGCGTCCACGAATTCATCGATAACGGTTCGCAAGCCCTGGCGCAGGTCGGCACATTTCGCGTAGTGGCTGTGCGAAGCAAGACTAGCGGTGGGACCGAAACGGAAGGCTTCGTTCTGCGGCCCGTTGAAGGCAAAGCTGGTGCCGCTGCTGTAGTGGTAAGCGTCACCCACGCTACGCGATACGTGGAGAAGGTGACTCAATTCGTCTGTCGAAGTGACGTATTCCTCCTCGTCGACCTCGTCGGAGTCGGCGCCCGCCACCCTTTCGTGATAGGAGCGGTAGTGGACATCGTCGGAGTCGGGCCGCTCGTGCTTGAGCGGAAAGCGAAAGTAGCGCCCGATGGTATCCTGGATCTTCCATTCCTCACCTTCCCCTTTGGCCGCCGCATAAGGTAGGGCACCAGCGGCGATTTCGCGGTTCCGCGCTTCAAAAGTCGACTCGGGCCAGATCTCGCTGTCGATCATCCAACCATCCGTCGCGGAGAGTCCGCCGGTGCCGCCGAGCGAGGCGGTCAGCGAGATCCCCGTCGTTGCGGAGACGATGCCATCACCTGGCGCATTCGAGTACCCGAGATGGAAATAGGAGTCGCAGTGCGGGGAGTAGAGTTTGATGCGGGGCGTCTCGTCGTCGACCTCGATGAGGTTGCCGCTGGCGGTACGCAGCGTGCCGTGGGCGAGGTTGTCGCTTTGGGTGACGCTCGCCTGCTCGGTGGTCGGGAGCGTGCCCGCGATCACGGGCTGGTCGGGGTCGCCGGCGAGGAAGTCGATCAGCACGCGCGTGCCCTTGCGCAGCGGGAAGTGCATGCCCTCGCGGGTGCCACCGTAGGGTTGTATCATCCGCACCCAGTGCGAGGCCTTGCCCGGCCGCGTGGGCTCGGCGTGTGAGCCGCCATTGCCGGTCGGGCGGAACTGCTGGAAGGGGAAAACGACACGGTAGCGCCCCTCCTCATCGAGTTCGGCGTAGCCGCTGTCGCTCTCGGCATCGATATGCGCGGTGATGCTGCCCTTGATCTCCGGGACCGGCGTCGCGCGCGGCGGGCGGTACTGGCTGTAAGCGGGTATCGCGGTGAAGCGGTTCTCGTAGACCGGCGCGTCGCCCTCGGGCTCCATCTTCACGCGGCCGGCCCAGTGCGGGTCGTAGCCGTTGTGTTCGAGCGCGGTGATCAGATACCGGCCATTATTCCGCGTGCGGAAATGGGAATGGAGCTCGAACTCGTGGCCCGGGACGAGTCGCACGACCGTGCTCTCGCCGTTGTAGATGGCCTTGGTCGCGCGGATCTCCTCGGCGCGGATGCGCGCGAGCGCCTCGGCCTCCTCGACTTCCCCGATGTTCTGACCGTATTCGGTGACGGTGTCGAGTCCGGCGTCGTCGACGATCGCGCTGGCACTGATCTCGGTCGAGGGATTGACGTCGTTGTAGCTCTGGACGATGAGCTCACGGGGCAGCCGGCGCTGGCGGGCGACGAGTGCATGGACCGCGCCCTCGGAGTCGCCAACACTTGCACCCAGCGCTGCCTCGTACGGGATGCGGGGGTCAGCGATCTCCGGCTGGCGGTGGCGGGCATCGCAGAACACGATCTGCTCGCAATCCTCGCCCGCCGTGAAGTAGTAGTAGATGCCCTCACGCTCGAGGACGCGGCTGAGGAAATGCCAGTGGCTTTCGTTGTACTGGAGCCGGAAGGACCAGGGGCGATAGTCGTTCGTCTCCAGGTCCTGTACATGGTCGACCTCGGTGATGCCGGCACGTTCCAGCACTTCGGTGATGATCTCCGGCGTCGTGGCATCGAGATAGGCCTTGTTCACCGCGCCGAGGCCCAGCTCCCAGACCGCGGGCTTGAGCAGCAGCCGGTAGACGGTGTAATCACCGACCTGGTCGAGGACTTCGACGTCAGCGATCACGCCCTGGATCAGCCGCTCCTGGGCACCCTGCCTCAAGCGCAATGTGGCCTGCTCACCAAGCAGCTCATCGAAGGCGATATCGGCATCCTCGGCGGCCACATCGATACGGAACCAGTAGAGCTGCGAGACCCCTTCCTCGCCGACAAAGCGGACCACCCGGAATGTGGCATCGGGCCAATCACCGACGACAACGGCGTAGCTCGTTTCCTCAGGCATACACACTCTCCCCTCGCGAAGAAAAACCGCGGCGACGGCACGCGGCGCGCCGCCTGTCGATGGAATACTCCGATGAATCTCGGAGCGGCGGTGTCGCTGCCGACACAACCGCCCCGGGTGACCGTCACCCGAACCCGTAGCGAGTGAAGTTCAAGCGATGGGCGCTACCTGCTGCATGCGAATCAGGTGCCCGGTTGCGGCGCCGGGCGGCCTGTAACCGCGTCACTCCCCACGCGCCCTTCCGCGGCTTCATCCTCGCCCCCCTGCTCGCGGTCGAGGCGGAGCAGCGGCTCGATGTTCGCGTTGATCAGCGAATCAATGTAGGGCGAGTAGGGCTTCTCCATGTTGCGGATCAGCATGAACATCCCGCCGAGGA
>SLKC01000097.1 GCA_007134775.1 Ectothiorhodospiraceae bacterium
CCAGGTTTGCCTATATTCTTGCCAAACCAGCGAGAGGTCAGCCACATGATATTCGATCAGACACCGCGTGATGCCGATCCACTGCGCGCCGAGGTGCGCCGCCATTACCGGATCGACGAGCCGACCTGCATCGACAGCCTGCTGCAACAGCTCCAGCTCCCCGCCGACCAGATACAGCACATCGAGGACCATGCCCGCGAGCTTGTCAAGGCCGTCCGCGAAGGCCGGACCGGCAAGGGTGGCATCGATGCCTTCATGCTGGAATACGAACTCTCCAGCGAAGAGGGGGTGGTGCTGATGTGTCTCGCCGAGGCACTCCTGCGGGTCCCCGACCAGGAGACCGCCGACCGCCTGATCCGGGACAAACTGACCCATGGCGATTGGCGCGAACACCTGGGCCGCTCCGATTCCCTCTTCGTCAATGCCTCGACCTGGGGCCTGATGCTGACCGGCAACGTGCTGCGCTTCGGCACCAGCAAGGAGTCGGACATGCGCAGCGTCTTTGGCCGCCTCGTCGCCCGCAGCGGCGAACCCGTCATCCGCCAGGCGGTGCGCCAGGCAATGGGCATCATGGGCCGCCAGTTCGTCCTCGGGCGCACCATCGAAGAGGCGTTCAAGCGCGGCCACGAGATGGAGAAGAAGGGCTACCGCTACTCCTACGACATGCTCGGCGAGGGGGCGCGCACCGATGCCGACGCCCGCCGTTACTACGACTCCTATGCCCAGGCCATCGAGGCGATCGGCGGCCAGGTGAAGGGCCGCAGCGTGATCGACGGGCCCGGCATCTCGGTGAAGCTCACCGCCCTGCATCCGCGCTACGAGTTCACCCACATGGCGCACACGTGGGATGAACTCCTGCCGCGCATACGCAGCCTCGCGCTGATGGCCCGGGAGCGCAATGTCGGCTTCTGCATCGACGCGGAAGAGGCCGCCCGCCTCGAACCACAGCTCGATGTCATGGAAGCGCTCGCCATGGATCCGGAGCTGGCCGGCTGGGACGGCCTGGGGATCGCGCTGCAGGCCTACCAGAAGCGCGCCCTGCCCGCGATCGACTGGCTGCGCGATCTCGCGCGCCGGTCGCGACGCCGCCTGCAAGTCCGCCTGGTCAAGGGCGCCTACTGGGACACCGAGGTCAAGATCGCACAGGAAGAGGGGCTGGACGACTACCCTGTGTTCACCCGCAAGTCCAATACGGACGTCTCCTATCTCGCCTGTGCCCGCCGCCTGCTCGACGATGTCGACGCCTTCTTCCCGCAGTTCGCCACACACAACGCCCACACCGTGGCCTCGGTCTGCGAGTACGCGCGCGAGAAGGGCGCCAGCGACGCCTTCGAGTTCCAGCGTCTGCACGGCATGGGCGAGGCGCTCTACGAGCAGGTCGTGGGACCGGACACGCTCGACATCCCGGTTCGGATCTACGCCCCCGTGGGAACGCACGAGGATCTACTGCCCTACCTCGTGCGGCGACTGCTGGAGAACGGCGCGAACACCTCGTTCGTCAACCGGCTGGTCGACGACGCCGCGCCGGTCGACGAGATCGTCGAGGACCCGATCGCGCGGGTGCGTCAACTCAAGCACAAGCGCCATCCGCAGATCCCGCTGCCGCGCGACCTCTACGGCAGTGCGCGGCGCAACTCGCGCGGCATCGACATCACCGACGTCAACGAACTCATCGCCATCGACCGCGAGATCGCCGCCAAGGCCGAGACGGAGTGGCACGCCGCCCCCATCATCAATGGCCAGCCTCGCCTCGGTGAAGGCCGTCCCGTGGTCGACCCCGCGGACACACGGCGCCAGATCGGCACGGTGGTCGACGCCACGCCGGAGCAGTGCGACGAGGCGATGCGGATCGCCCATGGCGCCCAGGAGCGCTGGGACCAGACCCCGGTGGAAGAGCGCGCGGCCTGTCTCGATCGCATGGCCGAGATCATCGAGCGCGACATGGGTCGGTTCATGGCCGTGGTTTCGCTGGAGAGTGGCAAGAACATCCCCGACTGCATCGGCGAGGTGCGCGAGGCGATCGACTTCTGCCGCTACTACGCGATGCGCGCGCGCGCCGACTTTGGCGGGCCGCAGCCCCTTCCCGGGCCGACCGGCGAGCAGAACCAGATCTCGCTGCACGGACGCGGCGTTTTCGTCTGTATCAGCCCGTGGAATCTGCCCCTGGCGATCTTCACCGGCCAGGTCTCGGCCGCACTGGTTGCCGGCAACAGCGTCATCGCCAAGCCGGCGGAGCAGACCTCGCTGATCGCCGCGGAGGCGGTCAACGCCCTGCACGAGGCCGGCATCCCCAAGGATGTACTGCACATGATCCCGGGCCGGGGTGAGGTCGTCGGGCCCGAGCTGATCCAGCATCGCCACCTCGCCGGTGTCGCCTTTACCGGCGGCACGGACACAGCGGGGCTGATCAACAAACAGCTCGCCAACCGCAGCGGCCCGATCCTTCCGCTAATCGCCGAGACCGGTGGCCAGAACACCATGCTGGTCGACTCCTCGGCGCTGCCGGAGCAGGTGACCACGGACGTGCTCAACTCCGCCTTCCTCACGGCGGGTCAGCGCTGCTCGGCGCTGCGCGTGCTCTATGTCCAGGAGGACATCGCCGACAAGCTGATCACGATGATCGCGGGCGCGATGGAACAGCTCCATGTCGGCCACCCCATCCGGCTGTCCACCGATGTCGGCCCCGTGATCGACGAGGAGTCGCGTGCCATGCTCGAGGCGCACGCCGCGCGCATGGAACGCGAGGCCCGTCCGCTTGCCAAGGCCCGACTGATGCCGGGGACCGAGCACGGGACCTTCTTCGCCCCGCGCGCCTACGAACTCGATGGCATCTCCCAGCTCGAACGCGAAGTCTTCGGCCCGGTCCTGCATGTCTGCCGCTTCCGCGCGAACCAGCTGGACCAGGTCATCGACGAGATCAACGCCACCGGCTACGGGCTCACGCTGGGGATCCATTCGCGCATCGAGGAGACCATCCAGCACATCCACCGCCGTCTGCACGTCGGCAACACCTATGTCAATCGCGATCAGGTCGGCGCGGTCGTCGGGGTCCAGCCGTTCGGCGGCGAGGGGTTGTCCGGCACCGGCCCGAAAGCGGGTGGGCCGCACTACCTCTACCGCTTCGCCACCGAGCGTGCCTACTGCTGCGACACCACCGCGCAGGGCGGCAACGCGCGGCTGATGTCGCTGGGCGAACTGGACGTCGCCGAGGATGGTGGACGCGAATCCGCCTGAGGAGATCCGGCGCACTGCCGCCGGCGCGGGCTCGCCCGAGCGCGCACCGGCGGCAGCCCCCTGTCCGCTGTGCCAGGCACGGGCCCGGTTCTTCCATAGTGACCGGCGCCGCCCCTACTACCGCTGCCCCACCTGCGATCTGGTCCACGTTCCTTGCGCCTGGCAGCTCGACGCGGCCGCGGAGAAGGCGCAGTACGACCTGCACGACAACCGACCCGATGACCCGGGCTACCGCCGCTTTCTATCGCGGGCGGGCGATGCCGTGCGCCACCGGGTCGCGCCCCCGGCCGACGGCCTCGACTTCGGCTGCGGCCCCGGCCCGACGCTGTCGCTGATGCTCTGCGAGGCCGGATACCACATGGCGCTCTATGACCCCTTCTATGCCCCCCGTGCGCAGGCCCTGAACAACCGCTACGACTTCATCACCGCCACCGAGGTCTTCGAGCATCTGCGCACACCGGCCGCGGGAATCGCCCGCCTGCGCGGGGCATTGCGCGATGGCGGCTGGCTCATCGTGATGACCAAGCGTCCCCGGGAGGACCGGATCGCATTCGCCCGCTGGCACTATATCCACGACCCCACGCATGTGGCCTTCTTCAGCGCCGCGACCTTCGTTTGGGTGGCCGACCATTACGACTTCGACCTCGAGATCGTCGGCGACGATGTCGTCGCCCTGCGTCGCCGGCCCACCGCCTGATACCACGCGTCAAACGGCATGATATAGTCGTTTCCGCCCCGGGCACCCGCTAACGCTTGACTGCCCACGCTCCCCGACCACCGCGATGTCACCATGTACCGCCTTGCCCCTCCGCTCCCCAGTCCACGTCCAGCTCCCGACCCCCGAGGCCGAACCCACGCCCGTCACGACGGCCTTGCCCGCATCGGGTTCGGCCTGTGCCTGCTGTGGGTCACGCTCGCGGCTTCGATGCCGGCGTTCGGCGACGCTGGCCGCGTCGATCTGCCCCGCTTCCCCTCGGTTAGCCCCGATGGCTCCGAGATCGTGTTCTCCTGGGGCGGCGACCTCTGGCGTGCGGAGCGCAGCGGGGGCAACGCCACACGGCTGACCAGCCACGCCTTCGACGATCTCTACTCGAGCTGGAGCCCCGACGGGGAGTGGCTGGTCTTCTCCTCGATGCGCGACGGCTACCTCAATCTCTGGCGCATCCGCCGCGACGGCACCGGCGTGGAACAGCTCACCTACACGGACCGTTTCCTCCTCGATCCCGCTTGGGCCCGCACCGCCGAAGGCGACGACGTCATCACCTTCTCCGGCCGCCTCGAGGGCGATGTCTACCGCGAAGACCGCCCCTACGGCATTTCCCCTGCCGGGGGCGAGCATGAACGCCTCTTCGACGCCTTCGGCTCATCGCCCCAGGTCTCTCCGGATGGTGAGCACATTGCCTTCACGCGCGGCGGCCATTACCACGGCTGGGGCCGCCGCCACTATGAAGGGCCCGATGCGATGGACGTCTGGCTGCACACACGCGAAAGCGGCGAATTCGAGCCCATCACCGAACGCGAGGGCGATGATGGCAAGGCCCAATGGACCGGCAGCGACGCGCTCGTGTTCCTCTCCGATCGCGATCTTGAGACGGTCAACCTGCACCGCGTCCCTATCGCTGAGCCGGCGCGGGAGCCTGAGCGCCTGACCGATTTCGATGACCGCGATGTCCAGCACTTCGACATCAGCGCCGACGGACACACCGCCGTGCTCAACGTCTGGGACCGCCTCTACACGCTCGACCTCGACGATCCCAACGCCGAACCGCAGCCTGTCGACCTGCGCGCCGGGGAGGACGGTCGTGACGCTACCGAGCTGCGGCGTATCGACCGCGACGTCACCGAG
>SLKC01000062.1 GCA_007134775.1 Ectothiorhodospiraceae bacterium
GGACTTTTAATCCGTGTGTCGCTGGTTCGAGTCCAGCACGGCCCACCACCAAAACATCAGCGGTCTACGGCATCCGCCGATCACCTCATCGAGTACGGGGCCCAAGTCAGCCGGGCCCACTAGAGGTTGCTCGGCAGGAAGATATCAATGCCGATCGCCTGCAGTCCGAGTGCGAGGCCGGCAGCCATTAGGGCGGTCGCAGGGACCGTGACGATCCACGCGGTGACGATGGCGATGGCGTAGCCACGGCGGACAAGGAATCGGTGTTTGGCTTTGAAGTATTTTTCCGTTGCGATCGCCTCACCTGTGGCGGGGTCGATTTTGGGTTGCGGCGGTTCCAGCGACAGTACCGCGCCGAGATCACGGTTGTTGTAGACATACTCGCGCAGGAAGCCGACGCCGAAGAGCGCGCCAATGGCGATATGGGTTGAGCTGACCGGGACACCCAGGGTCGAGGCGATGATGACCGTGATCGCGGCGGACAGGGTGACGCAGAATGCACGGACTCGGTTGAGCTTGGTGATCTTGGAGCCGACGGAACGGATCAGCTTTGGGCCGTACAGGAGGAGGCCGGCGGAAATACCGATGGCGCCGACCACCATGGTCCAGATCGGGATCTCGGCGCGTGCGACCATCTCTTCCTCAACGATCGAGGTGTAGATCGCAGTCAACGGACCGATGGCGTTGGCGACGTCGTTGGAGCCATGGGCGAATGAGAGCAGGCAGGCGCCGAAGATCACCGGTACGGTAAAGAGTTCGGAGACCGAGGAGCGGCGGTTCTCGAGGCCCTGGACACGACGCACAATGAGTGGCTTCACGATCGCCCGCGTGGCCGTGCCGACGCCCATGCCGAAGATCAGTGCGAGCCAGATCGGTACCTCCCAGACCCGCTCCAGACCCTTGATCAGCAGGTAGGCGGCGAACGCACCCGCCATGATGGCTACCAGTAGCGGCACGCGCCGCTGCGCTTGGGTGAGCATGTCCGGGCGAAACAGGATCGTGAACTTGATGTAGGCGAGAAACCCGGCCGCAATGACACCGCCCATGACGGGCGAGATGACCCAGCTCGCGACAATCCGTGCCATCACGCTCCAGTCCGCCACCCCGAAACCCGCCATGGCAATGCCGCCGCCGAGCACGCCACCGACGATCGAGTGGGTTGTGGATACCGGCGCGCCAAAGGCAGTGGCCACATTCAGCCATACGGCGGCAGCGAACAGCGCGGCCAGCATGCCGGTAATGAAATGGGCCGTGCTCGGCAGCAGATCGGGTTGGATGATGCCGCCGGAGACGGTCGCTACGACTGCGCCACCGGCGATGATGGCGCCGGCGGCCTCGAAGATGGCTGCGAGAACGACGGCGACACCGATGGTCAGCGCCCGCGAGCCGACGGCGGGGGCCATGTTGTTGGCGACGTCATTGGCACCAATGTTCATGGCCATGTAGCCACCGACTACGGCGGCCCCAACGATCACGACCCAGCCCGGCCCCATTCCGCTGACGAGGAGAGCCGCCATCCCGGTGAGCACGAGAAACACCAGGGCGAGCGAGGCTGGCAACATGCGCATGGCGTGCGCCTGCGTGCCCTCCTCCAGTTTTTCGACCCGTTTCAGGTCTTTATCGAGTTTATGTTTGGCCATGGTCAGCGCGCGCGAGCCGGATGTCATTGAGCCGGCACCGGTCCGCAATCTTCGTGTGATCGGGGGGGAGCAGTCTCCCTGACGACCACTGTGTGTACAAGAGTCCCGCGCATCGCGGCCGTACGGGCTTGCTTTCGTCCGCGCGGGGCGATCGCACCGCCGTCGTGGCGGGGGTGCCCGTCTGCGGGGAGTGGACGCGAACGCTCCCTGACGGCTACCCGGACAAGGTTGGGGAGCGCGGATGCGTCAGGACCCGGGTCCGGGATACCCCCTCGATGTGCCCCAAGGTGAACCGCATGCGCCGGATCGCGCCGTGGGAATCTTCCCCCGGGACTCGAGGGCGCGCCGCTCGCGCATGGCGGCAAATTGACCCTTGTGGCCGCTTGCGCGAGACTATCGGGTCGCTTCCGTGCAAAACAACCAAGGGGAGAGTTCCATGACGATGACGCGTCGCAGCGTATTCGTGCCCGCGATGATGGGTGCGGCGATGGCCGCCGTGCCGCTACAGGCGACCGCTGGTGATTTTGCGGATGTGGACGAGATGGAGATCCGCCTGGCCCACGTGGTGAACGAGGAGGACAGCTTCCATATCGCCGCGGAGCGCTTCCAGGAGTTGGTCGAGGAGCGCTCGGACGGGGCGGTGAGTGTGAGCCTCTATCCCAACGCTGAGCTCGGTGACGAGCGCGAGCTGCTTGAGAGCATGCAGGTTGGTACCGTGGACATGGGCGTGATCACCAACGGGCCCGTGGCCAACTTCGTCGATGAGTTCGCTGTCTTCGAGCTGCCGTTCCTGTTCCCGGACAGCGAGTCCGCGCACGAAGTATTGGACGGGCCGATCGGTCAGGAGGTCATGGACAAGCTCGCCGATGTCAATTTGCGCGGCCTCGCGTATGCCGAGCGCGGCTTTCGCAACGTCACCAACAGCGTTGGCCCGATCGAGTCACCCGAGGATCTCGACGGCCTGACCCTGCGGGTGATGGAGAATCCGGTCTATGTCGATACCTTCAACGCCCTCGGTGCCGATGCGACGCCGATGGCTTGGACCGAGGCGCTGACGGCGATGCAGCAGGGCACGATCGACGGGCAGGAGAACCCGGTCAACGTCATCCACTCCTTCGAGCTCTACGAGACTCAGGACTACATGACGCTGTCGCGCCACACCTATGCACCGGCGATCTTCGTCATGGGCGAGCCCACATGGCAGCAGATCCCCGACAACGCTCGTGAGGCGCTGATCGAGGCGGCCCACGAAGCGAGCGCTCACGCGCGGCAGATGAATGCCGAGATGGAAGCCGACCAGCTCGCTGATCTGAGGGATGTCGGCATGGAGATCGTGGAAGAGCCTGATCTGGAGGCATTTCGGGCCGCGGTCGAGCCGGTCTACGACGATTACGGTGAGCAGTTCGGCGAATACCTGACGCGCATCCAGGAAAGCGTGGAGCAGTAACGGTGCTCCACGTCCTGCGGACGATCGAGCGGGGCATGGACGCCGTGCTCCAGCGCGTGCTGTTCCTCGGGATGGTCGCGCTCATCGGCGTGATGACCCTGCAGATCGTCTCGCGGGTCTTGTTCACTGCGGTCGGTTGGACCGAGGAGCTGGCTCGCTTCCTGCTCGTGTGGATCACCTTTCTCGGGGCCGCGCTCGCCTATCAGCGCGGTCGACACATCGCCGTGACCGTGCTCGTCGACAATCTCCCGCACTGGCCCCGCCGCCTCTGCCGAGCTGCCACCGCTGTGATCGCGATGGGCTTCCTGCTCGTGCTGGTGGTGGTTGGTTATCAGTACATGGATCTGCAGAGCTTCCAGACCTCGGCGTCATTGCGGGTGTCGATGAACTATGTCTATGCCGTGATTCCCCTGAGCGCCGCCATCATGATCTGGTATGCGCTGGTGGATTTGGTTGAAGTCTTCGTCGCGGATTCTGCGGATGCCGCCGCGGCGTGCGCGGGGACGGCAGAAACGCCCGACCGATGACGCTCCTGCTGTTCCTCCTCTTTGTGCTGTTTCTGCTGCTGGGCGTGCCGGTGGCGTTCGCCATCGGTGCGAGCAGCACCATTGCCCTGTATGGGGGCGATGTCCCGTTGCAGATCGTGACCCAGCGCATGTTCTCGGGAGCGGACTCGTTCGCTCTGATCGCGGTCCCGCTGTTTATCCTGGCCGGCGATCTGATGGCGTCGGGCAAGGTCAGCGAGAAACTTGTCAATCTCGCCGACGCCGTGCTCGGTTTCCTCAAGGGTGGGCTGTCGATCGTCTCCGTGCTTGCGGGTATGTTCTTTGCCGCGATCTCCGGCTCGGGCGCCGCCACCACCGCGGCGGTGGGCTCGACCCTGGTGCCCGAACTCACGCGCAAGGGCTACGATCCCGCCTCGGCGGCAAGCCTGATCGCCGCGAGTGGCACCATAGGGGTCGTGATCCCACCGTCGGTGCCGATGATCATCTATGCCGTCGTCGCCCAGCAGTCGGTGGCGCAGTTGTTCCTCAACGGCTTCATCCCGGGCGTCCTCATGGGGGTGGGGCTGATGGCGATCGCGATCGTCCAGGCCTACAAGCGCAACTACCCACGGGGTGCGGCGCTGTCGGTGCGGCTGATCCTGCGCACGCTGCGGGATGCGGCCTGGGGGCTGATGACGCCGGTGATCATTCTGGGCGGTATCTTTTCCGGTATTTTTACACCGAGCGAGGCGGCTGTGGTGGCCGTGAATTACGCTCTGATCGTGTCGCTTTTCATCTACCGTGATCTGAGTCTGTGGCAGATCTATCACATCGTCATACGCTCGGCGATCACCACAGCCGTGATCATGTTCGTCATCGCGACCTCGGCCGTGCTCAGCTGGACGCTGGCCAACTGGAGTGTCCCTGCCGAGGTTGCGGGGTGGGTGCTCGGCCAGACGACGAACCTGTACCTGATCATGCTGCTGGTGGTGTTCGTGATCCTGCTCACAGGGGTGTTTATCGAGACAGCGAGTGCGCTGATCATCCTCACGCCGGTGCTGTTGCCGCTGGTCGTTCATCTTGGTATCGACCCCATCCACTTCGGCTTGATCATTGTTGTCGGCCTTGCAATCGGCATGATCACGCCACCGGTGGCCATCAATCTGTACGTGGCCTCCAGTATCACCAACCAGCCGCTCGAACGGATCAGCCGCGCCGTGCTGCCCTATCTGTTCGTGCTGCTCTCGATTCTGTTGCTGGTCGTCTATGTGCCGATCCTGCTCGGCTTCTCCGGCTAGGGAGGGTCTGATCAATTCATTCCCTCCCGCGGCACAGGGATGTGCCGGCAGATCAACGACTGCAAGTCGTTGATCTGAAGGGCCATGAAAATCGCATTTTCATGGCCCGTATCTGAA
>SLKC01000113.1 GCA_007134775.1 Ectothiorhodospiraceae bacterium
CACGAAAGGCCGCCAACCTCAGCGTGAACTCCGACCTGATGGCCCAGGCCCGAGAGCTCGGCCTCAACGTGTCGGCCCTGCTGGAAGAGCGTCTGGCCGATGCCGTGCGAGAGGCGCGCCGGGAAACCTGGCTGGCCGAGAATCGGCAAGCCGTGGACGAGTACAACGAGCGGATTGCCAAGCGTGGCAGCTTCGGTGACCGAACACGGCGCTTCTGATGGCGCAACTCTCCGTTCACCGCAACCCGGATTCGGGCAGCCGTAGCGAGATTCCCTTCCTGCTGATCCTGCAGCACGACTTGCTCGCGGATCTGGCCACAGTGGTCGTCGCTCCACTTTTCGAGGCGCACGCCTTCGGCGCTCCTGTCGCGATTCTCAACCCAACCTTTGTCATCGAGGACCGCCGCGTTGTGCTCTCGATCGCGGAGCTGGCAGGCATCTCGCGCTCGGCCCTTGGCGAGGAGGTCGCCACACTGACTCACGAGCGCGACAACGTCATGGCAGCGCTGGATCTGCTCTTTACGGGGATCTGACCGAAGGTCGGATGACCGATTCCTGGACGCCGCCGTGCTCGACTGGTTCAAACGTCAGTGACCGGGCTACCGGACGCGAACGAACAAGCTTTCACGGGATTCCGGGGAGGATGCCGGGGACAGTGACTCCAGGGAATGACTCTGACCCCATTTCCCCTCTGCTGATCGGCACCTGGTGGCTCACCGCCAGGCAGCGCCGCAAACTTGCCAGGCGCCTGGACGCGGCTGAGCGCGTTACGGCCTACGTTGACCCGCGAAACCCTGCCAACAATTGTCTGGACCGAAGCGGCCACGGCATTCCCGGCTGGACGGCCGTCGTGGGGCTGGTCTTCTTGCTGATTGCCCTTTTCGAATACGCCCGATAGTTGCAAGGATTGCGAAGCTTGTCCCCGGATACCCGGACGCCCTGCACAAACGCGGAGTAGCATCGGGAAGGCTTCAGCAGCCGCTCCGCCGCTCCGCCAGAAACCCCTTCAACACCCGCGCCGTCTCGCTCTTCCTGCGGGTCCTGGCCACCTTCTCCGGCGGCCCCTCGGCAACCACCTTGCCCCCGGCATCACCGCCCTCGGGGCCGAGGTCGATCAACCAGTCGGCCTCGGCGATGACGTCGAGGTTGTGCTCGATGAGGATGACGCTGTGGCCGGCGTCGACATCGAGGGCATGGCGGACGCAATGGACACGGCACTGGCAATGCCACGGGACGAGCGCATCGAGCGCTGGGAGAAGATGATCGCGGTCCTGCGCGCGAACAGCCTTGATTCATGGCGCCGGCGCTACCTGGAAGCGCTGGCCGCGACCGCGCAGGCGCCTCGCCACTGAGCCGACCTGCCGGCCGCAGTCACTCCGGCAACCGCTCCGGATCGTAGCCGAAGGCCTCGAAGTCACGCCGATAGAGATCCCGAACCAGGGCCCGCGTGTGGCGACAATACAGCTCACGCAAACGCTGGTCGGCCCCCGTTGCGTGATGATCGCGGGTCACCAACGACGCCGGCTGCCCGTAGAGCAACCGGACCATGCGATCGAGGTCCTCCGCCAGATTCTCGAAGTGGCCGATGAAATCGAGCTTTTCGGGGACAATCGGACAGATATCGGCCTGCGGCAGCCAGTGGATGTCTCCCCAGACGCCACCGGCCGCCAGATGCTCGCAGAAGCCGCGAAAGGAGAGGTTTGCCGGCAGTCCCGTACGCTGCGCATAACCACCCGCGACCATCTTGTGCAAGTAACCGGAGGCCACCCGCGAGAAGGGATTGCGCACGAACATGCAATGCCGGTACTCATCGAGCACCTGGTGCGCAAGCCGTCTATCGAGCGCGGATGGGCGCGCGAAGATCCGTACCAGTTCACGCTTCTTGGTCGTATCCCCGCCGCGGCCAGCCGGATTACCGGCCTGCTCGGCGTGCGCCAGCGTACTGAGAATCGTGCTGTTCGCACACTTGGGAACCCGCACGAACAGGTAGCGTGCTTCGTGGCTGATCAGGATCCGGCCATCGATCAGAGGGACCGCATCGTGACGTGCCACCGCATGGCTTGCGCGGCGGAATCCGCAAGCGCGGTAGAAGGGACGACGAGCCAGGCGCATCGACTTCAGGCGATCCGACCAGCGCTCGGGGCGGTGTTTTCGAGCTTGCTCGTAGATGGCCTTTCGATGCGCCAATATGTCGTGGTCACGGCCGTCATGGCGTTCGGCGGGCGTGACGTAACGGATCGCACTGTGGCGATGCTCATCGTTGTACCAGCGCACGAAGGCCGCGACCCAGTCCTGCGCAGCCTGCAGATCGGCAAAGCCCTCGGGCGGATACACGGGGCGGTACTTGCACGTGCGGAACAGCGCCTCCGAGTAGGGGTTGTCGTTGCTCACCCGCGGGCGGCTGTAGGAGGGCTGGATCTGCAGCCACTCCAGCGTGGCCTTCGATGTCCGTCCCTTCATCGAGCTGCCGTTGTCGGTGTGCAGCACCGGCGGGTGGGTGATGCACTGCTCGGCGAGCACCGCGCGGCGCACGAGCTGGCTGAGCCAAGTGCCGTTCTCCGCCTCGAACACCTCCGCGGCGACGATCTTGCGGCTGTAGATATCGACGATGAGGTAGAGATAGAAGAACAGGCCGCGCACGCGCGTGGGAAGCCACGATATATCGCCGGACCATACCTCGTTCGGCCCATGAGCGACGTGGGTCAACGGCGGCCCCGGATGGCGCGGCGCGTTGGCCCGCCCGCGGTGGTGTTGTTCACCACGCGCGCGCAGCGTGCGGTAGAACGTCGACTCCGAAGCGATGTAGCGCCACTCCTGGTCCGCCAGGGCCGGCACAACCTGGCCCGGCGGCAAGCTGGCAAATTCGGGGCGATGCATCGTATCGACGATCTCCTGATACTCCGCGGCCGACAGCTTGTTCGCCGGCTCCGGGCGAATGGCATCCGGGCGGCCATCGCAGCGGATGCCGCCGTCGCCACACCAGCGGTTGTAGGTCCGGCGATCGATACCGATCTCCTTGCATGCCCGGCCCAGTCGCGCACCGGCGCTGCGCGCTTCATCGATCAGCGTGACAGCTTGTTCGCGATCCGAGGCGCTGATCATGCGTCCTCTCCGTCCCCCCAGATCGCATCCGCTTTTTTTCGCAGAGTCAGCAGCGCCGCCGTCTCGGCGAGAGCCGCCTCCTTGCGCTTGAGCTCGCGTTCGAGTTCGCGCGAGCGCGCTCTCTCGGCCTTGACCGCCTGGCGGTGCTGGCGTTCGGCGGCATCAGCCTGGTCATTGGCGCCTTCACAGGCATTGCGCCAGCGCCGAATCTGCTCCGGATACAAACCGCGTTGCCGGCAGTACTCGGCCAACTCCGACTCACTCAGCGACGCCGTCTCCAGCACGGCGTTGAACTTGTCCCGCGCGCTCCAGCCCTCGGGCTCGCTGGAATGCTCCGGCAGAAGCCGACCCTGCTCACGCGCTTCCTTGCGCCAGTTATACAACGTGGCCGTCGAGATACCTTCTTCTCGTGCCACATCGGCAACGGTGCGGTTGTGCGGCGGCATCAGCTTCGCGAGCACCGCCTCTTTACGTTCTTCTGCGTACTGCACGTGTCACCTCTCGATGCCCCCATTTCGTTGGGACTCTAACATCCGCCGATGTGACACCTATCCTGACAGTGGGGGGTTGGGCGCGAACGATGGCTGCCGCCTCGCGGGCCGTCACCAGTGTCTCGCTTCGCAATCCGTTGCGACGCGTCTGGCGCACGGCGCGCGCCGGATCGTTGCGCGCAAGCCGTCGCCGCAGAATCCGCTGGACACGCACGTGTTCGCTGCAATGCAGGTCCAGCACGACGTACTCCATCCGACGTCCATGCCATCGAGGCGGGTAGAAAAGGCCGGCGTGAGCCCGGAACCACTCGCGGAACGGCGCGCAGTGCGCCATGTCCGTAGCGGCCCAGTTGATGAAGGCCTCATCCTCGATCAGAAGATCGTGGCCACCGAGGCGAATTTCTTCCCCCGTCGCCAGAGGTGTGTGAGGTATTTGGCAGTCCGCGTCCCGGCAGTACGCGCACCCACAGCGGGTCGCAATGTCATGAAACAGTGCCACCAGACCGGAAGATGGCGCAGTAGCAGACCGATACGCGCCCACTCGCGATAGCCCCGCAACCGGCGTCGGTGGTGCAGGTGCCCAATGGATGCTGACGTCAACGACCGCTCGAGAACAGTCGTTTTGCCCGATGCGGGCGGAGCCGCCATCTCGACGATACAGACCCTGGTTTCAGTCACCGGGCACTCGCGCACGCTCTTGAATGGGAGCGCATCTTACACGCGTTGCACTGCCACGTGGCAGGTACTCCCGAGCCGCCGCCTCAGTCGACCGGCAACGGCTTGTGGGCATCTTGGAAACGATCAAGGGTGATCTGCTCGTTCGGCGAGGGGACTTCGGGCCCGGTGTCCACGGGCTCATCGAAGTCGGCGAAGCCGAAATCGAGTTGATCCTCCCAGGCCCCCTCGAGATCGTCCCGATCGATGGCGAGGCCGACGACGCGGAGCTGGCGGAGGTAGTCGGCATAGCGGTCACGGAGAACGCGGTAACGCGCAAGGAAATCTTCATGGGCCGGCTCCAGCCCCTCGGCATCGTCGACCGCCTGCAGATGGTCGATGCGCAACTGGATGCGATCGATCAACCGTGCGAGTTCATGTTCGGACAGGGCCGTGATGCAATGATGCTCCTCGTCGCAGGCGGCCAGCGTCAACACGATGCCATCCCCCACGGCCTCGAACCGGCTCAGCTCGCGCTGGATCACGGATACGGATAGGAAATCCAACCGTCTCCTTCGAGATACTCCCCCGCCGCGTGCGGAACATGTCAACCCGCAAAGCAGGCCAGCGTGAGCGCCGCTACCCGTGTCGGACGGCGTTTCGA
>SLKC01000120.1 GCA_007134775.1 Ectothiorhodospiraceae bacterium
ATCCGGAGCTGCATCGCGCGCGGCATCGCCGTGGTCGTCGGCACCTCGGGCCTGGATCGCGACGACTACGCCGAGCTCGACGCCGAGGCGCGCGCGGCGGGGGTCGGCATCGTCGCCTCGGGCAATTTCTCGATCACGGCGGCGCTGCTCAACCACTTCTCGCTGATCGCCGCACACTACATCGACCACTACGAGGTCCTCGACTACGGCAAGGCGGCGAAGCCGGATGCGCCCTCGGGCACGGCGCTGGAGCTGGCCGAGCGCCTCGGTGACGAGAGTGCGCCCCGGCTCGAGTACCCGCTGGAGGAGGTCATGGGCCCGCGCGAGCTGCGTGGTGGCACCATCAACGGTGTCCAGGTCCACTCGGTGCGGCTGCCGGGCTACACGGCCTCGGCCGACACGATCTTCGCGATCCCCGGCGCGCGCCTGGTGATGCGCCACGAGGCGGGCACCGACGCCCGCATCTACGTCGCCGGCTCGCTGCTCGCGGCGCGCCGCGCGGTCGGCCTCAGCGGGGTGGTCCGCGGCCTCGATCGACTGATCGTGGGTGACCTCGCCGCCGCGGAGGGGTGATGGCGCGAGCAACGGACGCCATCGCGGACGGCGGCGGGGGCGCGATCGAGCGCGCGGATGCGGGGGACTGGTCGGCGATCTGGCCCCTCCTCGAGCCCGTCTTCCGCGCGGGCGAGACCTACGCCTTCCCCACCGATATCGCCGAGGCCGATGCGCGCCGGGCCTGGTTCGAGGCACCGACGGCGGTGTTCGTCGCGCGCGACGAGGCGGGCGCGGTCCTCGGCACCTACTACATCAAGCCGAACCATCCCGGGCCGGGGCGCCACGTGTGCAACTGCGGCTACGTCGTCGCGGAAGCCGCGCGCGGGCGGGGACTGGCCTCGCGGATGTGCGAGCATTCGCTGGGTGTCGCGCGCGAACTCGGCTTTGTCGCGATGCAGTACAACCTTGTGGTCGCCACCAACGAGGCGGCAATCCGGGTTTGGCGCAAGCACGGCTTCGACATTGTCGGCACGCTGCCCCGCGCCTTCGCCCACCCCCGCCACGGGCTCGTTGACGCCCATGTGATGTACCGGTTGCTCGAGGCGTAGCGCACCGGAGGCCCGCCTCAGTGGGCGTGCTCGCGCAGGGCCGCGGCGTCGCGCGCCAGCGCCTCACTGACGGCGACAGGGTAGGCGGGCGAGTCCGGTTCGACGGCGCGCAGATGCGGGGGCAGGGCGGCGCGCTGCTCCGCGGCGCGCTGCTGCAGCGCCTCCAGCGAGGCGGGTGCGGCGAGGCGCTCGCCGGCCACCATGACCGGCTCCAGCAGCGGCTCGCCGGGCAGTGCCTCGTCGGCGCGGGCGATGGTGTCGCCCTGCATGACGCCGCCGGCGAAGCGGCGGACGACCTGTTTCTCCCCCGGCAGCGTGGCCTTCTCGGGCGAGCTTTTGTAGGTCGGCCGGCCCTGGTAGCTGACCATCTTGTAGGCGAAGTCGAGCGTGGGCACATCACGCGAGACCACGAGATCGGTGCCGACGCCGAAGCTGTCGATGGGGGCGGCGGTGCGCACCAGCTCGTCGATGCGGTACTCGTTGAGCGCGCCCGAGGCGATGATGCCGACCTCGGGGTGGCCGGCGGCGTCGAGGCGCTCGCGCGCCTCGCGGGCGAGGGCGGCGAGGTCGCCCGAGTCGATGCGCACGGCCTCGACATCGAAATCGTCACCCTGCTCGCGCGCCAGCTCGAGGACGCGCTCGAGCCCGTCGAGGGCGTCGTAGGTGTCGATGAGCAGCACCGTCGCGGGGTAGTGGCGGGTAAAGGTACGGAAGGCGTCGATCTCACGCTCGAAGGCCTGGACGTAGCTGTGCGCCATCGTCCCGACCACGGGTAGGCCGTAGTGCGCACCGGCGACCATGTTCGATGTGCCCCGACAGCCGCCGATCCAGGCCGCACGGGCGGCGAGGGTGGCGGCGTCGGCGGCGTGGGCGCGGCGGGCACCGAAATCGACGACGCCGCGGCCGGCGGCGGCATCGACGATGCGCGCGGCCTTGGTCGCGACCAGAGTGGGCTGGTGGAGGGCGTTGAGCAGCCGCGTCTCGATGATCTGCGCGACGGGCAGTGGCGCGCGTACCCGCAGCAGGGGCTCGTGCGGAAAGACGACACTGCCCTCGGCCACCGCGCTGACATCGCCGGTAAAGCGCAGGCTGTCGAGCCAGGCGAGGAAAGCCGGGTTGAAGCGTTCGAGGCCGGCCAGGTAGTCGAGTTCGGACGGGCGGAAGCAGAGCGATTCCAGGCCGGCGACGGCCTGCTCGATACCGGCGAGCAGGGCGTAGCCGCGCTGGTAGCCGAGATTGCGGAAGAAGAGTTCGAACTCGGCCTCACCGGTCATGCCGTCGGCGACCAGCGCCTGCGCCATGCTCAGCTCATAGAGGTCGGTGAACAGCGCACCGGGCTGTCCCGGCGGCACCCCATGGGTCGCGGGATCGGGTTCGCGATTCACGCGTCGTTGGCTTCGATCCGGGCACCGGCGGCGCGCATCGCCGCGATGGCGCGCTCGCCATCACCGGGTTCGACCTCGACCGGACGCGTGGCGGCGGCGATCAGATGGGTCTCGAAGCCGGCCTCGCAGCCGTCGATCACGGTTGCCTTCACGCAGACATCCTGGGCGAGGCCGCCGACCCAGATCCGCTCGACACCCTGCTCGCGCAGGCGCTCAGCGAGGCCGGTGCCGTCGAAGGCGGAGTAGTTGTCGCGCTCTTGCGCCTCCCCCTTGTTCACCACCAGCGTGTCCTGGGGCAACGCCAAAGCGGGGTGGAATTGCGCGCCTTCGGTCTCGCGGACGCAGTGGAGCGGCCATGGGCCGCCCTGCTCGCTGAAGCTGCAGTGGTCGGCAGGATGCCAGTCGCGCGAGGCGACGATGACCGCATCGGTCGCCGCCGCGCGCCGCAGCCAGTCGTTGAGCACGGGGATGACGCGGTCGCCGTCGGCCACGGCCAGCGCGCCGCCGGGGCAGAAGTCGTTCTGCACGTCGACCGCAATCAGTGCATCTTTTGCCGTCAGCTCTGTCATCACCATGAAAGTAGGCCACTGCCTCGCCGTCGTCAATGATCCGTGGCCGGTGGCGTGTCCGCATTGCTCCGGGCCGCTTCCAGGGTGGCGTCGTAGAGCGCCCGCGCCGCCGGTGACAGGCTGTAGCGTCGCGCGGCGAGCAGCCCGATCTCGCGTTGGACCAGGGGCTGGTCGAGGGGGACGAAGCAGAGGTCCGGATCGGCCTCATCGACGGCCATGCGCGGCAGCACCGTGACACCGATGCCGGCGCGCAGCAGCGCGTGCAGCGAGATCATGTTCGAGACCGACAGATGGGCCCGATCCATGACCTCACGCGCGGGTGTGCCGTCGAGCAGTCGCACGGTGCCGTTGGTGATCAGTGTCTCATCGGCGATATCACGCCAGTCCAGCGGCTGCGATGCGGCGGCGAGGCGGTGGTCGCGCCGGCATACCAGGCCCATCGCGTCCTTGAGTAGCGGTTCGAATGAGAGATTGGGGTCGAGGTTCCACATGCTGGCGACGCCGAAATCCACGTGGCGGTGCAGCACGCGTTGGTGGACATGCTCGGCGGTGTCGTCCTCGACACTGATCCGGATCTCGGGGTAGGTGGCGACGAAGCGCTGCAGGATATCGGGCAGTACCTGGCTGGCGAAGGAGGGCACACAGGCGAGTGCGACCTGCCCGGTGCGGCGCTCGGCGGCCATCGACATCTGGTCGACGGCACGCGCGTAGTGCTCCAGCAGCGCCTTGGCCTGCGGGTAGCAGTGCTTGCCGAACGGTGTCAGCTCCGCCTTGTTGCCCTTCTCGAATAGCGATTCACCGAGCTTGTGCTCGAGTTCGCGGATGGCGAGAGAGATCGCGGGCTGGGTGCGGGAGGCGCGTTCAGCGGCGGCGTGGTAACTCTTGAGGTCGGCCACCAGCACGAAGTAGCGCAACTGTTGGAGTTTGACGTCAGGGACCATCGCGGACCTCGCTGCTCAAGCGATAAGAAAGAATTCTCCATTTATTTTGTTAATTAATTGCGTCTCGTATTGTAATGGTCCTACGATGAGAGGCAAGCGAAGTCGGAGGAGTCATGGCCCAACAGCAGTACAGGAACTGGATCAATGGTGAGTGGACCGAGGGTACGTCCACGATCACCAACATCAACCCCTCGGATCTTGCCGACACCATCGGGGAGTTCGCCCAGGCCAGCCCCGAGCAGGCCCGCGCGGCGATCGCGGCGGCGCGCGAGGCGCAGCCGTCCTGGTACGCCAGCGGCCTGGAGGCGCGCTACAACGCCCTGCTGTCGATCGGCCGCGAGCTGATCGAGCGCGCCGAGGAACTCGGTCGCGAACTCTCGCGCGAGGAGGGCAAGCCGTTCGCCGAGGGCAAGGGCGAAGTCTATCGCGCGGGGCAGTTCTTCCAGTATTACGCGGCCGAGGTCCACCGCCAGATCGATGACGCGGCCGATTCGGTGCGCCCGGGCATCGAGATCGAAGCCCGCCGCGAGCCGATGGGTGTGGTCGCGGTGATTTCGCCGTGGAATTTCCCCATCGCGACCGCGGTCTGGAAGATCGCGCCGGCGCTTGCCTTCGGCAATGCCGTGATCTGGAAACCGGCCAATCTGGTCCCCTACAGCGCCTGGGCGCTGGCCGAGATCATCAGCCGCCACGACCTGCCCGCCGGTACTTTCAATCTGGTCATGGGCAGCGGCAGCCAGGTCGGCAATGTCCTTGTCGAATCGCCCGAGGTCGATGCGATCACGTTTACCGGCTCGGTTGAGACCGGCCGCCGGATTGCCGCCGCCGCCGCGCCCAACTTCACCAAGCTGCAGATGGAGATGGGCAGCAAGAACGCCCTCGTGGTGCTTGATGACGCCGACATCG
>SLKC01000092.1 GCA_007134775.1 Ectothiorhodospiraceae bacterium
ATCGTATGGGCGGCGTGGTCGCGATGGTCGCCGGCCTGCAGCCAGTAGCGCTCGCCTTCGCGGGCCACTTCGTAGTAACGCCTGCCGTTGCGCGCATCGCCAATGCGGAAGTCGAGCACCTGCAGTCGTTCACCTTGGCTCGCCTCGGCAACCGGAGCCGCGCCCGGCGCTGTCGAGAGGCCGAGATCGCGGCGGAGTTCGATCGCGTTGCCGACGCCCACAAGCCCGTCGACTGCGTCCGCGCAGACCGTGTGGCGCTCGAGCATGCGGCGATCCGCGTCGTCGTGCTCGGGCGCCTTGGCGATGTGCTCGCCGGGTCGTCCCGCCCGGGCGGCGAGACAGGCGGCGTCGGCCAGTGAATCCAGGCACTCGAGCCCATCTCCCCGGGGCACGCAGACTGCACCATCGTCGGTGCGCCATAAGGGTTGCTGCGTCGCACTGTGCGGCGAAGCGCTGCGACAGCCGTTGGCGCCCGCCCGCAAGCAGGCGAGATCGAGGCTCGAGGCGGCGGCGGGCTCACTGACGAATTCGCGCCATCTCTGATGGTCGTATTTGTCCGCGAACTGCAGATCGATGGCGTGGGCGGGATCGTCGGGGTTCGTCCACCGGCAGATCTGTCCCGGTCCGCCGTTGTAGGCGGAATAGGCGGCACGCGTGCGCTCGCGCCAGGCATCGTCGCGACTGACGCACGGTTGGTCCGGTGCGCGGCGCCAGCCGTCGAACAGGATGTCGAGGGCGAAGATCGCGTGCTGCTCCAGGCGCCAGCCGGCACCGTCACGCAGGGCGTCGCGCCAGAACCGGTCGTCGAGCTGCAACAGGCCGTGGCCGTGACCGCCGTCGCCGCGTAGCATGCCCAGGAAAGAAGGTGTCGAAGGCTCAAGGTCCTGGCGATAGTGAGCCCAGAAGCTCTCCTGGTGCGCGGTAGCGAAAACCGCGCGCTGCCATGCGGCGATTTCAGCGTCCTCGACGTCGGGCTTGCGGTCGACGATGACCTGTTCGGCAACGTCACGGAGGAACGCGTGCATCTCGCCCATGTAGCGGTGGCGTTCGCTGTCGCGCGGAGCGGTGTCGTCGAAGATCAGCGTCGGGTAGCGCGCCGTGACCGCGTCGGGATCGCCGAAGTCCGCGACCGGGCAGCCGTAAGGGGCCCGCCCGAACGTGAAGCGGCCGTCGAGGCGCGGTGCCTCGCAGCGCCACCAATCGGGGGCCGCCTCCGGTTCGCTGTCATCGCTGTCCGGACCGTCCTCGCCGGCGCCGCCACAAGCGGCGAGCAGGAGTGCCAGGAGCCCCGTGATCACGACAGATCGGCGGCGGCGCCTCCTGCGGGCATCCGTCGGGCAAGGCCGGCTGTAACCGATTTCCACGTGCGTAGGCTCCCGGGGCGGTCTCTGCGCGGAGGATACCGCAGCGCCAAGCGGCGCGGGCCAGGAGAGGATACCAAGCCAGCATTCGATGGATAGACCCGGTTGCCTGACGGTGATGGGACGATTAGGTCTGCGCGGGCGCACGTGCCCTCGCTCGCCGCCAGTCGCGATCACCGTCTGCCAGCATCGCCGCAATCTCCTCTGGCGAGCGGGCTGGGCTGCAGAGAAAGCCCTGCCAGGCGTTGCCGCCATGCTCGATGATGAAACGTAGCTGGGCTTCCTCGGCGACGCCCTCGGCGAGGACGTCCAGGCCGAGACTGCGAGCGATGGCGATGATTGCCGTGACGATCGACACATCGCTGGCGTCATCGGGGAGGCCGTCGATGAAGAAGCGATCGACCTTGAGGCGATCGACCTGTAGCTGCTTCAGGTAGGCGAGCGACGAATAGCCGGTCCCGAAGTCGTCGATGGCGAAACGCACGCCGCGAGCGTTGAGCCGGCTCAGCAGATGCACCAGCTCGTTTTCATGTTCCATCAGGGCGCTCTCGGTAATCTCCAATTCCAGGCGCGCCGGATCGATGCCCGTCTCGTCGAGGATATTCAATACAGATTCGGTCAATTCCGGTAAGGCGAGCTGACGCGGAGAAAGATTGACGGCCATCGTCAGCGGCGGGAGTCCCTGTCGGTCCCATTCGATCAGTTGACGGCAGGCGTCCCGCAGCACCCGCTCGCCGATCTGAACGATCAGTCCGGACTCCTCCGCTATCGGTATAAACTGGTCCGGCGGGATCAGCCCCTTCTCCGGATCCGGCCAGCGCAGCAGCGCCTCGACGCCGGTGATGAGCCCGGTGGCCACGTCGACCTGGGGCTGGTAGTGCAGCCGCATTTCGTCGCGCTCGAGTGCGCGCCGCAGTCTCGCTTCGATGTCCATGCGCCGGCTGGCGACAGCGGTGAGTTCGGGGCGGTAGACGACACAGGTATTTCGCCCTTTCTCCTTCGCCCGATACATGGCGGTATCGGCCTCAGTGATCAACTCGCCGGGGTCGCTGCCATGATCCGGATAAAGGCTGATACCGAGGCTGGCGCCGACGTAGAGGTTGTGCCAGTTGCTGGCGCTGAAGGGCTGGCGTAACTGATCCAGCACCTCCTGGGCGAATCGCTGAGCTTCCGCGGGATCGGTCACGTGCTCCATCACCAGCAGGAATTCGTCCCCCCCGATCCGGGCAATCGTGGTTGCCCGCGGCAGCGAGCTTTGCAGCCGCTCACCGATGCGCTGGAGCAGTTCATCGCCGACCGAATGTCCGAGGCTATCGTTGATATTCTTGAAGTGATCCAGATCGAGATAGAGCAGCGCGACCCGGTCTCCTTCTGCCTGTGCCCGGGCCAGGGCCCCTTGCAGGCGATACGTCAACAGCAGGCGGTTGGGCAGATTCGTCAGCGGATCGTGCTCGGCCTGAAAGCGGAGGCGGTTCTCGAGGGGGTTCAGCGCCCGGATGAGCAACCACGCGATGCCCAGGACGAGGAGCACGGTCGCAGCAAGGAGAGCGGCCAGGAGTCGGTGCAGCGGCGCCTCGAGCACACTTGCTTCGATGCTCAGCAGGACCCCCATCGGAATGCCGGGGACAGGCTCGTAGGCGGAGACGGTCGCTCCCTGGCGCGTCAACGCCCCTTCGCCAGTGATGTCGTGCGGTAGTACCTGCTTTAGGGCGTCGCCATCAAGCAGCCGGTCATCCGCTTCCGGGAACAGGGATTCGGGCCCCTCGGCGCCGTGGACGATGAGCCGCGCCGAGACGGGACCGAGTGGTGTGGCCGTCGGACCGGTGATCTCGCCCAGCGCCGCGAGATCGAACAATACGACGTCGGTGCCCAGCCAGTCGCCCGCTTCGTGGATCGGGGCACAGGCGACCAGTCGCCAGTGCCCAGCCATCTTGACTGGTCCTTCCAAGCCGACCTCGGCAATCTCCCCGGGATCGAATCTATAGGGGCCGACGATGGGCTCCCCCACGGACACGACGGTATTCCCCTGCGAGTCGAGTCGGGTGATACCGAGCACATGCTGGGCTTCGTCGAGGGCATCGGTGAGCTTGTCATCGGTAAAGGCGGTCAGCTCCGCGTGGTCGACCTCCCCATGATGGTAAGAGGCCAGCTTTTCGCGGATGGCCGTACGGCTCGTGATTTGGCGGCTGATCTCGTCGAGCTGTGCCAGGAATTGCTCGACCGCGCCGACTCGCATCTGCGCTTCATGGGCCAACTGTTGACGGGGGCTTTCCCGGAGTTCCGGATACAGCGTTCCCACGGCGACCCCGGCGACGACGGTCGCCGCCAGAAAGGTACCGAGCAGAGCCTTGCGCCGGAGCTTCGCCAGTAGTGACGACGCACTTTCATCCCCCCGGCGCAGCCAACGAGGGTGGCCTTCCTCGGTCATGTCGTCACCGTGACCCGGCGGTCGAACGTGGGGCGGCTGAATCGTGGGGAACGCATCGGGCCAACAATATATGCCTCATGCAGGTTTGGACGAACGGGGCGGGAGACTACCAACGCCTCGAGCCGGCTGCAGCCCTCCCGGTGTGCGGGGCCGGTCAAAGTCGTGAATTGGACAGGGATCCTATTGCGTGATCGTCTCGAAGGCCGAGTTGCGAGGCGCAGTGTGCCGGGACGCGGCGAATCCTCTTCGACGAATTCACGGGGTTCTGGATTACGCTTCTCGGAACGGTGATCTGGGCTTATGGAGATCTCCTGATCATCCCGAGTCTCTAGAGGATGGACCGTTGTTGGTTCAGCCGCTGTAGTGCCGTGGTGAGGATTGGCGTCGGTTCGCGTATTCGTCGGGTTCACGCCCCTGCGTGGGGTGGAGCCAGGCCCGGAGCCGGTTGGCAGCGAAATGAGTCAACCGACTGCGGGCCCCGCTCCCTCGGTCCAGTTCTCCCGCAGCGGGGTTTGAACCGGTTCAGCGTTAATCGAGTACGAAAGTGATGCGCATGTCCACGCGGTAGGCAGTCACGACTCCGTTCTCCACCTCGACCTTCTGCTCGGATATCCAGGCACCCTTGATGTTGTGCACCGACTGCGATGCCTTCTTGATACCCTCGCTGATCGCATCCTCGAAGCTCTTCGATGATGTCGAGCTGATTTCGATCACCTTGGCCGTCGACATGATATTGCTCCCTGCATCGATGAGTGAGATTCCGATCATACCCCTTCGCAAGTCTGGACGCATTGCGTTCACCCGCGGCCTGCCCAGGTGGCTGCTGTCCTCCGTGATCGCGCAGAGCGCCAGCCGTCTGTGCTGGAACGGGACGGGCGCAACGATACGGTTCCCGTCACCGTAGTCGACGGCCCGGCGTGGGTCGTCAGAGCAGGCAGGCGGGTAACTGTGCGCGCAAGCCGCGCGGTGCAATGCCGAGGTCAGTCAAAGTGGCGGCCCCGTCACTGACGACGTTGTCCGCCGACATCAGGACCACTTGGTCTTCGGTGATGGGCGGATTGCCCAGGCGTGCGCTCACCCGGGCAATGCCGCGCCAGACCATGAACGGCACGGGCAAGAGCAACCGTCGGCGGCGACGATGGCGCAGGATGGTCAGCAGGATGTCCCGGTATGAGAGGATCTCCGCGCCCCCCAGCTCGAAGGCGCAACCGGCGGCCTCTGGCTGCACGAGACTTGCCTCGACCGCCAGGGCGACATCCTCGACATGAACCGGCTGCAGATGCGTTGCGCCGTCCCCGAATAGCGGGATGACGGGGAGGCGGGTGATTCCATCCAGCGCGGATAGGAAATGGTCGTCCGGCCCGAAGATGACGCTGGGGCGCAATGCCGTCGCGCTCGGAAAGGCCGCACGGACGGCGTCCTCGCCGAGGGCGCGGGCTCGGACGTAGCGGGAGGGCGATTGCGTATCGACTCCGATGCCGGAGATATGGACGAGCTGGCCGACGTCCGCCGCGGCCGCCAGGCGCGCGACACGCTCGGCACCGCCCACATGGATGGCGTCGAAGTCGAGATCGGCCGACTCCACATAGAGCGACACCGCATTGACCACCGCCGCCGCACCCGCGACCGCTGCCGCGACGCCATCCTCATCGCGTACATCGACCGCACACCGCTCCACGGAATCGCCCGGCAAGTCAGGAAATGCGGCCGTCTCCGGGCTGCGCGCGGCCACCCGAACCGACCGGCCGCGGGCGGCCAGCTCGGCCACCACGGCACGGCCGAGAAAACCCGTACCGCCGAAAACCACTACAGGCTTCTGCATGGCAAGCCGCTATCATGCGCCATCAAGATGTCCTCCCCCTGAATCTGCGGGCGCGGCGCCGTTGCGAGTTCCGGGGAAGGGCTCCCACATGCCCACCATAGGAACACGACCATGCCAACGAGTTCCACTAACGACCGTGGAAGACAATGGCGGTCGCCCGCCACGAAGGTCCGGGATCCGTACCGCAAAGGTGTGAAGAGCGCCTCATTCCGTCGTCGCCCGCCGGTACGTGCGTCCACGCCCAAAGAGGTGAACGCAAGTCGATCCCGATCGAGCAGCGCACCGGCGTAATCTGCTACATTGGGCCTTGCGTACCGCGCTTCGGTATGGTGTGTCGCGGCAGGCCCTTCCGGAGGCGCGAGCAGGCGTCGGTTCGCTGCAGGCGCGACCTTGGTCGCGAACCGGTGTCGGTACGGGATCCTGACCGAGTACCCGCATGAGGAACCATCCAATGAGTACACTTGAAGGGAAGATCATCGTCATTACGGGCGGTGGCGGCAGTATCGGTGAGGCGACGGCGAGGTTGGCACACGCTCAGGGTGCGAGCGTGGTGATCACCGATCGCGAAGCAGGCCCGGTCGAGGATATTGCTGCCTCGCTAAGGGATCGAGCGGTGGGGCTGGCCGTCGATGTAACCCGGCGCGAGGACAACGAGCGCATGGTGGCCACCGCACTCGAGCAGTTTGGTCGTCTCGACGCGGTGTTTCTTAACGCCGGCATCGAGGGGGAGGTCGGTCCCTTCGATAGTCGTTCCGATGCGGCCTGGGAGAAGGTGTTTGCCGTCAATGTCCACGGCGTGCGTTTCGGCGTGGAGGCGGCGCTGCCGGCGCTTCGCGAGGCCGGTGGTGGCAGTATCGTGATGACATCGAGTGTCGCTGGCGTACGCGGTGCGGCCGGCCTGTCACCGTATGTCAGCAGCAAGCATGCGCTGGTCGGTATGATGCGCTGCCTTGCTGCGGAGTTGGGGCCGGAGGGGATTCGCGTGAATACCCTCAATCCGGGGCCGGTCGATAACCGCATGATGCGCTCGATCGAGGACCAGTCCAATCCCGGCCACGGCGAGGAGGTTCACGATGCGTTCGCCGCACGCATCCCCTTGGGCCGTTACGTAACGAATGACGAGTGCGCGGCCATGGCGGTATTCCTTTTTTCCGACGCCTCCTCCGGTTGCAACGGCAATACCTACATGGTGGACGGTGGCTACTGCGCGCAGTGACCGGCGCTTACGGATCGACGAATTGCAGGAAGTCCGCTTCACGCATCCGAAATGTGGGGTCAGAGTCGTAATGACAATACCGACTCTGACCCCCTATTCCTGGTGAGAGGACGAATTGACTCCGACTCCGTTTCCCCGTTTCCGCATGTTACGTACCGCGGTGCAGAGTGGCGTGTAGCTCGCGCCCGTGGCGCACTACGATCTCCGGTACGGCCTCGATGTCGCTTGCCTCGGTGTGGAAGTTGACGACGCAGGCGCGCAGGACGTAACGCCCGTTGATGATGGCATTCGAGACAAAGACCTCGCCTGAGCGCTGCAGTCGCTCGAGCAGCTCCTGGTTGAGCCGGTCGAGGTAGGCCTCACCGGCTTCATCGCCGATCCGTGCATGCAGTTCCGGTGGCACGTAGCGGAACGTCGCGATACTCAGGTCCCGGGTGAAGGCCTCGAGTTCGTCATGCGCTTCGGCCAGCGCGAAGAGCCGGCGTGCCAGTCGGATATCGTCGGCAATCATGCCGATGCAGCCGCGGCGTCCAGCCTGCTGGAGGCCGAGCCACACCTTCAGCGCCCGGAAGCCGCGGGAATTCTGGGGGCCGGAATCGAAGAAATTCACCGCTTCCTGACCGAAGTGGTAATAGGGCGGGTGATAGGCGAACGCGTTACGTAGACTCTGTGGATCGCGCGCCAGCACGCACCCCGCTTCCAGCGGCGTGTACAACCATTTGTGTGGATCAAGCGCCACAGAGTCAGCGCGCGACAGTGCCCGGAGTTGCTCGTCCGCGTCCGGAAGCGCTGCCGCGAAGCCACCGTAGGCGCCATCTACATGGAGCCAGATGCCGAGTTCGTCACAGAGATCGGCGATGTCGGATAACGGGTCCACCGCTCCCGTGCTCACCGACCCGGCCGTGCCTGCAACCATCAGCGGCAACTCGCCCGCATCCCGGTCAGCCGCGATGGCCTCGCGGAGCGCGTCGACATCCATGCGCAGACGCTCATCAACCGGAATCCAGCGGATGGCGTCGGTGCCGACGCCCGCGATATCGGCGGCCTTCTGGATCCATGTGTGGGTCTCGGCGGAGGCATAGAGACGCGGGCGTGTTTCGCCGACGCCGTTGATCCCCGTCTGCCGCACCTGCGGCCCGAGAGCGGCAGCCCGCGCCGCGAGCACGCCCACGATGTTCGCCATGTTGCCGCCACTGACCAGCAAACCGCCGCAGTCACGCGGATAGCCGACCAATTCGGCGATCCAGCGAACGGTCTGCACTTCGATCTCCGTCGCCATGGGCGAGATCCGCCAGGCGCCGACATTGGCATTGACCGCGGCTGCCAGCAGATCGCCTAGCATGCCAATCGGTGCCGGCGAGGATGTGACGTAGCCGAAGAAACGCGGATGACCGTTGAACAGGGAGTGGTCGTACAGCAGTCGGGACGCCCGCTCGAGGAGCACGGTGGCCTCGGTACCTTCCTCGGGCAGCGATGTCTCGTCGCCGATCAGTCCGCGCAACGCCTCCGGTGACTCGTCGCGCGTAACCGGGCGATCCGGCAACGATTCGAGAAAGTCCGCGATGGAATCAACCAATGCATGACCCGCCTGCCGGAAGGACTCAGCGTCCATTGCCGCCGGCGCAACGCGTCCTGCGGCGTCATCGCTGCGATCCCCGCCATTCACGAAATCCATGAGTACCTTGCTCCAGGGACGCTCGGGAGGAGGGAAGAAGCCTACATGGGATGAGGCCGCGGTGCATCGGGCGAGCCCGCATGGCCGAGCGCCCCAGCAACGGAGGCTGACGCTGGCGACGCCGTATCGGGTAGGGCAAGACGGAGCACAGACGCCCATTGCCGGGCCTGTTCATGGGCCCGGCAATGGTGTCCGTCCCCTGGTTCCGGTCAGTGAGGGCGTCAGGCCGAGGGGTGATGACGCGGCGGGTGATGCGCACTGACGTGCTTGAGGAAAGCCAGCGATTCCTTGGCACTGATCTGTTCCGGTTCACCCTTCTTGGCACGGCCCGAACGCGTGAACGAGACAATGTCGCCCATGCTCACCATGCCGCACAGTTCATCGGACTCGTTGATCACCGGCAGGCGACGGACTTCGTGGCCTTCCATGAGGCTCAGCGCATCGGAGGTCGTGTCATCCGGGCGGCAACAAAAGACCGTCCTGCCATTGGTGACCTCCTCCGCACGAATCTCCCACAGTGGGCGACGCTGCAGGGCTGCGCCCATGGCGATGTCCCGATCGGTGACGATCCCCACCGGCCAGCGATTGTCATCCACCACCGGGATGGCGCCACAATCGTTGTCCCACATCATCATCGCGATGTCCTGCAGGGATGTCCGGGGCGAACAACTTGCCACTTCGGACACCATGATCTCACTTACATTCATGACGGCTTCTCCCGGTTCAAGTAGCCTGGATACGGATAGCGGTGGCGTTGCCACTTCCGATCAGGTTACTCCAGGACAAGGGGGCGCGCGTTGACGGCCGTCAATGCGGCGCAAGGCTCGAGCGCATGGCGCATCCGGCGTCTCGCCGTGCAGATTCGTCGGCGCCTGCTTCTCGTTGGCACGGCTTTCGATCTGCAATGCGTGGAGCGGGACGATCACGCACGGAAGGCGCGATGGCGAGGATGGGGTCCGAACCCCTGTTGCCGCTTGTTGCGGGGCTGCCTTCAGCGCGACTGCCCGATGGGTATGATATAGAGAGGCTCATGGTCATCCCGGATGTCCAGTACGCCTTGAACCTCCTGGTCGTCGAATGCGCCGACCGGCACCGAACCCAGTTCGAGGGCGACAGCCTGCAGATGGATATTCTGTGCCGCATGCCCCGCTTCCATGTGTACATAACGCTCGCCGCGCGCTCTCCCATACCGGGAGGCCGTACGCTCGCCCACCGCCGTGACCACGATGCTGATCGGCGCCTCCCCGATCATCCGCTGCCCCAGCGCCGCTTGCGCCAGCCCCGCCCGCTGATCGCCGGAAGCCGCCAGTTCGAGTTGATGACCTTCAGGCAAGTAGCGGAAGACGCCCCTGTGATCGACCAGGTAGAGTTCCAAGGGATAGGTTGCCCCCGCGGAAGGCGCCGCGCGCAGGCGCCTTGTCGGCTCGGTGATACCCTGGGCAGACCAAAGCAGGCGACTGATGACGTCATCCGCGAGCGGCCTGTCGATGAACCGCCTGACCGAGCGCCGCGCGGCAATCGCCTCCTCGACCGGCAACGCCGAGGCCTCGACAGGAGGCGGCAACTCGACCCGCCGCTGGTCGGCAGGCCCAGCGGCATCCACGCCCTCGATCGACAGCCAGCCAAGAATTGCAGCGACGGTCACAATGGTGATTCCCGGTTTCATGAATGTACTCGTGTCCGGAGGACACCGTAAATGAATGGGGTCTGATTCCTTTCCCGTTGCCTCCATCGTTTGCCCCCTTTCGAGACATCTTGCTCCCGCGCGGCTGCAGAATGAAATGGGTCCGGAATCAACGCGCGAAAAGGGGACGGGGGCGATCACCTCGGTGCCTGGCATTGGCGAGCGGAGCTGGATGCGTGTCCAGAGCGGTGTGGGCCGAATGCTCGAACAGGGGGACGGTTGTGGCTGATTGACTCCGCCCCCCTTTTCCCCTGAGGGACACAAGCATGCAGTCATTCAAGGACAGATACCGCCTTCTTCATCCCTCGGGTCGGCGCTTGACGCGCGACTTGCCCCCGTGCTCCCCTCAGGCGCTGCAGTGATCCGCGGCGAGGGAGGAAGCCATGCGATCTCGGCGCCTGGCATCGGTGATCGCCTTCGGGGTGGTCGGCTACCTGTTCATGATTCCCGCGTTCTGGAGTGCGCTGCCGCCGGATGCCTCGGCCCATATTCCATCCTACGCCGAACACGATGGCAGCCTGCAGATCGAGGTCACCGTTGCCGCATGGCACCCGAATTACAAGCTGGAGCGCGTGCGCTTCGTCCCGGATTACCATGCAAGCGAATTTCGCACCGAGGTCGAACCGCCCTACCCCCAGGCTGTCGAGCAAAACGAGCGCAAGCGGCGCTGGAACCGGGTGACACTGAATCGCTTCACCTTTCCGCGGCGTAACACATATCAGTTCGAAGTCTCCCTGGAGGAATTCGCCGAAGAGGGACGACTCGCCTCCGGCGAGCTGCGCGGTGAAGTCGAGATTCGACTGAGCCATCCGGGCAGCACCGCAACGTCTTCGACCGGCATGGGAGTACGCGGCGAGCATGAGGAGGTCGCCATTCCCTTCGAGATCTCGCTGTACTGAGCGCTCGGACCAAGCCGGCGCGAACGTTGCATTCTGCGGGACCGTCCCGATGGATCTGTACGCGCTACCAGGCGTTGACCGCATGGCGTGGAATTCGCCGCTGAGCAATGCCCCGGCGGCTTGTTACACTGCACCATCATGAGTGAGCAAGAGTCAGGATGCCGTATCTGTCGTGACGGCGAGGCCCTGCCGTTCGCGATATCGATGGCCTTTCAGCCCATCGTGCAGGCGAGTGCCCGCGAGGTGTTCGCCTACGAGGCCCTGGTGCGCGGCCCGGCGGGCGAACCCGCCGCCGGCGTGTTCGAGCAGGTCAATCAGGGCAACCGGTATGCCTTCGACCAGGCCTGCCGGATCCGGGCCATCGAGTGTGCCGCAGCGGCCGGCATGCAGACGTATCTCAGCATCAACTTCATGCCGAATGCCGTCTACGAACCAGAGCGCTGTATTCAGACCACACTCGCCACCGCGCGCAAGGCCGACTTCCCGATGGAAAGGCTGATCTTCGAGATCACCGAGGGCGAGCGCATCGATGAGCCCGACCACTTGAACGACATCATCCGTTACTACCAGTCACAGGGCTTTCTCACTGCCATCGATGACTTCGGCGCCGGCTACGCCGGTCTGGGCCTGCTGGCCGACTTCCGTACCGACCTGGTCAAGCTGGACATGAACCTGGTCCGCGACATTGATCAGCGTGAAGGCAGACAATCGATCGCCAGGGCCACGCTGGCGGTCTGCCGCGACCTGAACATCCGGGCCATCGCCGAGGGCGTCGAGACCCGGGCGGAACTCGACACACTGCGCGCCATGGGGATCGACCTGTTCCAGGGCTATCTGCTGGCCCGCCCGGCCTTCGAACAACTGCCCGAGGTGGACTGGTCCGTGCTGGACTGAGGACGCCATCACACCGCATCGTCGCTACCGGGCAGCTTCGGGCCGGTACTGATCCGCCACCATGGCCAGACGCCCGACATCGGGAATGTCGCGGGCCGGCATCAGCACGCTGCCGCTGGCCCTGGCCCGCGATCCGCCGGCCTGGGCGAGCGCCATCGATGGGGCGAAACTATCGCTCCCCAGGTCGAGCCCGCCGGCCTCGATCCACTGGCCCGACCCGAGCCCGAGTACCTCTTCGATCAGCGCATCGCGTGGTGACAAGGCGCGCTTGGCGTCAACGGCACCGGCTTGCCGCGCGCAAGCGCCGATTCCCGGTTCGGGCGTGCGAAGCCGCCCCACATGGCACCAGCGGGCGCCGGAGCGCCGTCGCTGAAGGGTCGGGGCGTCCACGGCGGGGTGTTGCGCGGGTTGATCGCGTCCACTCGGTGGCGTGATACCGCGAAGGAGGCGGTTGGAATTCCTATCCTTAGGTCGTGAATCCGGGTGTACGCTCCGCACGATGGGTTGCAGGCAACCAATCGATAACGCGGGCGCTCGGCGATGACCGTCGAGGCGCCCCGGCACGACCACTCGCAGGAGGGACCATGTCGGATAACGACCAGTTGATTCGCCTCGCCTACGCCAGTCAGTCCGCGAGCAGCAGCAGTGGTGGTGGGACGGCGGTGGATCGGGAAATTCCGCGCATACTGCGCTCATGCAAGAACAACAACCCGCGCCTCGAGATCGGCGGTGTCCTGCACTATGGCGAAGGCTACTTCTTCCAGGTGCTGGAGGGGCCGGCAGCCGCGGTTGATCATCTGTATGAACGGATCGCGAAGGACCCGCGCCATCAGGATGTCAGGACCCTGGAGCGGCGGCCGATCCGCCAGCGCCGGTTCCCGGACTGGTCGATGAAGTATGTGCCCATGGAGAGCGATGTCGAACGCCTGCTCAAGCGACACAAGCTCGAGCGCTTCGACCCGTATCGCTTCGATGGCGACACAATCGAGGAGATGATCGCACTGCTCGTCGGCAAGCCGTCGAAGGATCAGGAGCCCGATCAGGACTACAGCCGACAGAAGAAGCGTGGTTCGTGGCTGCAGCGCCTGTTGGGCCGCGCTTGATCCCGAACGTGACCCATCGCCAATGGACCGCCTTCGAGCGGACGGCATCCACGATCGTATGAGGAAGCAGAGCCATGTCGACGGTACAACTTGTCTATGCCAGCATCGCAACCTTCGGTGATGGCCAGATCGAGACGCCCGGAACGCAACGCGAGGTATTCAACATTGTCCGCCGCAGTCGGGCGAACAATCCCGACTGGGGTGTCGTTGGTGCCCTGTTGTTCGGTGACGGTCATTTCCTGCAGGTGCTCGAGGGTGAGGAGGACGCCGTCGACCGCCTGCTCGACGTGCTGCAGCAGGACGATCGCCACCGGGATCTGCGGGTTCTGCGGCGCGCCACCATCGACGAACCTGTCTTTGCCCGATGGTCCATGAAGTTCCCGACCATGGATGAGCGCATGCGCGAAGTCCTCGGGCTTAATCTCACTCGGACGTTCGAGCCCTATCGGCTCGACGCCGAGCGCTTGAACCGGCTGATCGCGCTGCTCGTGGATGATCCGGAACTGGCCTGAGCGCGTGTCAGCGTCGTTGCGGGCAATGGAGTGGCGAGGTTGATTCCGCACGCCGCCGGGCGAATTATGGCAGCAGGCATTGAGACCGAGTCCAGACAGGAGTCCTGAAACCGTGACTCGGAGAGGGCCCGCTTCGCTTTGAGCCCATTTTGGGCAATGCGAGGGGTTGTATCTTGAAGGAAGAAGGCGCGTCAAAAAATCGAGTGGACCAACGCTCATGGCGGCCGTGCTTGCGTTGGCAGCGTGTGCAGGCAACGGCGGCACCTCAACCGACGAACTCGATGGCCGACGTTGAACGCCTCACCCGCGTGCTCCACCGCCTGGTCGACGCCGGCCACAGCGTCATCCCCTGTTTCGCATCACTGTCTCTGCCGATCAGGAGAATGGGCTGCGGACCGAGTCCCAGATCATGGTCGACAAGGCGGTAACGGTCGCCGTCGACAAGCTGGGTGCTCGGCTCGGACGAGTCGATTCAGCGACGATGATCGAAGTCGATCGCGCCCTCGCGGTCTTCCTCGGGATCGCGAAGTAGTGCCGTCGCCTGGCTTGGTCGTCCAAGCGCCTGCGCTGGCACCTGCATCACCAGCCGGCCGCGTTCAACACGGCCCACTAGTCCCTGCCGAGAAGCTCCCTGAGATTCGCGAAGGGGTTGTGCGTTGCCGCCGAGCCCCGATCATCGGCCGTGCCGCCGCCGGCTCGCGCCTCCAGTTCACGCTGATGCTCGTTGTCGTGGCAGTAGAGGCACAGCAGCTCCCAGTTGCTGCCGTCCGGCGGGTTGTTGTCGTGGTCGTGGTCCTTGTGGTGCACCGTCAGCTCACGCACATTGGCCCGCGTGAACTCGCGCCCGCAGCGCCCGCACACCCAGGGGAAGAGCTTCAGCGCCTGCGCCCGATAACCTTGCTCGCGCTCCTCCGCAGCCCGCCGGCCCTCGGCGGTGATGCGGTCGAGCCGCTCGCGGTCGATCTTCTTCATGGGGACCTCCTCATGGACGCATTATGAGAACCTTCCGCTTTGCCGCGCTACCCTTTGACGGTGGATCAGCCCGTAGGCCCCGCGCGCCACAAGGAGATCCCCATGCATCGTTCCGAGCGTCCCAGACCCGCCAACGCTCCGATGAAGCGCGCCGAGCGATTCTGTGAGGCCTACGGGCTGGAGGTGCCGATTCTCCTCGCGCCCATGGCCGGCGCCTGTCCGGTGAATCTCTCGGTGGCCGTCGCCAACGCCGGTGGCATGGGGGCGCTGGGCGCGCTACTGACTTCCCCCGAGGGCATCCGCGAATGGGTCGACGATTTCCGGGCCAGCAGTCGCGGGCCGTTCCAGCTCAACCTCTGGATTCCCGACCCGCCAGCGCAGCGTGACGCGGCCGTGGAAGCGCGTATGCGCGATTTCCTTGCCGATTGGGGGCCCGCCGTTCCCGAATCCGCCGCGGATCTCGCGCTCCCTGATTTCGACGCACAGTGCGAGGCATTCCTGGCCGCCCGGCCGCCCGTCGTCTCTTCCATCATGGGCCTGTTCCCGCCGGCGTTCGTGCAGCGCTTCAAGCGAGCCGGCATTCGCTGGTTTGCGACAGCGACCACCCTCGCGGAGGCGCAGCAGGCGCAAGAGGCGGGCGCCGACGCCATCATCGCCCAGGGCTTCGAGGCCGTCGGCCATCGCGGCGCCTTTGATCCGGCCCGCGGCGAGCGCCAGTCGGTGGGATTGTTGGCCCTGCTGCCACGCCTGGCCGATCACCTGGACATCCCCGTCATCGCCGCCGGCGGCATTGCGGACGGCCGTGGGGTGGCGGCGGCCCTCACTCTCGGGGCGAGCGCAGTCAGCATCGGCACCGGCTTCCTGCGCTGCCCGGAGGCACAGACACACGCGGCCTGGGCGAACGCCTTGGCGGGCCTTGAGCCGGAGGACACCATGCTCACCCGCGCCTTCACCGGCCGGGCGGCTCGGTCCGCGGCAACCGATTTCGTCCGCGCCATGGCGGCCCCCGGAGCACCACCCCCGGCGCCCTATCCCATCCAGCGGGGCCTCACGGGAGCCATGAAGCAAGCAGGCACAGCCGCCAACGATGTGCATCGCATGCAGGCCTGGGCCGGGCAATCCGGGGCGATAGCGACAACGAGGCCGGCTGGCGAGTTGGTCTCTCAGATCTGGAGGCAGGCGCAGGCAGTGATGCGCGCTGAATGAATCCACCCCTTTCTCCCGCGGCTACTGTCCCCCCGAATTCAGGAGCGAGGCGAGCCCTTGGCCCTGGAAGTCATGGCCCTGACCGAGCAGGCGGAGGTGGTACCGCTGACCACGGCGATTGCCCTGGCAGCGGCCGATTGGGCGCTGGAATATCGCCTCTCCTTCGCCGATGCCCTCATGTATGCCACCGCCCGGCACTGCGGCGTCCAGCTGGTGACCTCTGACGACCATTTCCAAGGCCTGCCTGAGGTGGAATACCTGGATAAAAAGTGGGGATCCGTCAGACTCCGACTCCCTTTCGCTCGGGCAGGAAGCATTCAGTGGTGCGCGTCGCGATCCACGGCCGGGTCGGAAACCCGTGCAGCAAAGCGGCGCATCACGCCGCGTGCCGCCCGGTCCTCTGGCTCGATGCGAAATCCCGCGCGTTGCACCTCGGCCTCGGTATCGCGGTTCGGGTGGCAGCCACCGGTTACACAGGTCCAGGCGGGCTGGAGCCCGTCCTGCAGGCGCGCCAGCAGCGGATGCGTATGCCGGACGTGCTCAAGCATGCGCAGCTGTCCCTCCGGCCGCAGCACCCGACGCACCTCGCCCAACGCTTGTGGCGGGTTCGCCACGCTGCAGAACACCAGGCCGGAGACCACCGTCTCGAACGCCCCGTCGGCAAATGGCAGCGCCTCACCCCGGGCTACCACGAACAGGGCACCGGGCGCCCGACGCCGCGCTCGCCGTAACATCCCCAGATCCGGATCGACCCCAACGACCCTGCCGGGCTCCGGATACCAGGGCAGATTCCGGCCCGTCCCGCAACCGATCTCCAGCACCCGACCGCGCGCCCCGCCCACCAGGCGTTCGCGCCAGCGCCGGAAGCCCAGCACGTCCGCGATGCCCATCAGGGCATCGTAAAGCCAGGGGATCTGTTCCAGCCCGCGCATGTACACCTCCACCGCCACTGCAACCGGGCTGTGACCGACCAGTGACCCGACCCCCCCTTGCGTTCGCGCACATCGAGTACAGTCTGCCGGTATTGGTCTGATGAGGTAAACGGTTCAGGGTCATTACCACTCGGACCCCGGATGTCCCCGAATGTCTTTCCGCGACCCCGTTTCCACCCGATGTCGTCACCGGCCGCGAGTAGCCCGAGGATATGTTCGACGGCAAGGCGGTGGCCGCGGATAACGGGTTTGCCGCCAAAGCGATCGGGATCAATGGTGATGCGCAACTATCGCTGCAATGTGAGCGCCCGCGGACCGGCGGCCCACCTAGGGAGGGTCTGATCAATTCATTCCCTCCCGCGGCACAGGGATGTGCCGGCAGATCAACGACTGCAAGTCGTTGATCTGAAGGGCCATGAAAATCGCATTTTCATGGCCCGTATCTGA
>SLKC01000154.1 GCA_007134775.1 Ectothiorhodospiraceae bacterium
ACCCGCCGCGACGGCCGCGGCCAGGCGGGCGGCCTCGTGCGCCGGGATATCGCCGCTGACGCGGGCGAGCGCCTCCGGCCAGTCGGGGTCGAGCGTGTCGAACAGCCGCTTGTAGGCGCGGGCGACGGTGACATCGCCGCTGACGTGCAGATCGCCGCTAAACAGGCGCTTCGTACCGCCCTGCCCGGTCAGCGCCGCCAGTGAGGCGGGTGGGCCGGCGATGCGTGCGGCAGCGGGCTGCTCCGGGTGGGCGGTCACGCGGAGGTGCTCGCCGTCGGGGATGAGCTGGAGGCAGAGGCCGGTGCCGTCGATCGCGATCTCCAGCGGCTGCCCCGCCAGGCGTCGCACCCGCGCCGGCGCCTCCGGATCCAGGGCAATGGCGCGATCGAGGATCGCGCTGACAGCCGCGGCGGCGGTCTCCAGCGCGCTCATGCCGTGGGCGCTCCCAGTGTCAGGTCGACGTCAGTCTCCTCGATGACGACCACACGGGTCCCCGCGAGATAGTCGTGGAGCGCGCGGCGGTCGCGGTTGGCCACGGCGAGGACGAATCCGAGCCCGAAGGGTGCGGCCGCGACGGCGTAGCCGAACAGGCGCAGCAGGCCACGCCACAGCGGTGGGCGACCGCCGCTGCGGTGATCGACCACGCGCAGGTCGAGCAAGTACTTGCCCGGCGTCGTGCCGCACAACCACCAGCCCCCAACGAGCACGAGCGCGGGCAGGCCGAAGTGGAGCGCGCGCGCGCCGGTCGCGGCGGCCCCGCTCGCGGCACCGGGCAGGGCGACCCCGAAAAGGACGATCGACAGCGAGCCGGCGAGCGCGAACAGCCAGATCCAGTCGACGGCAAGGGCGACCGCCCGCCGCCAGAAGCCGCCTGCGCGCAACACCCGGGTCATGGCCGATACCCTGTGTGCACGGCCACCACCCCGTGGGTGAGATTGTGCCAGGTCACGCGGACGAGCCCCGCGGCCTCCATCATCGCGGCGAGCGTCGGCTGGTCGGGATGCATGCGGATCGACTCGGCGAGGTAGCGGTAGCTCGCCGCATCGCCGGCCACCCACTCGCCGAGGCGGGGCAACACGTTGAAGGAATAGGCGTCGTAGAGCCGCTGGAACCAGGCGCTCGCGGGCCGGGAGAACTCGAGGATGACCACGCGCCCGCCGGGGCGCAGCACGCGGTGCATCTCCGCCAGCGCCAGCGCCTGATCGGTGACATTGCGCAGGCCGAAGCCAATGGTCACGCAGTGGAAGGCGCGGGCGGCGAAGGGCAGGCGCTGGGCGTCGGCCTGCACCACGGGGACGATCAGGCCCTCGTCGAGCAGGCGGTCGCGGCCACGGGCGAGCATGCTGGCGTTGATGTCGCTGGCGACGAGCTGGCCGCGCTCGCCGACGCCGCGGGCGAGCGGCGCGGCAAGATCGCCCGTGCCCGTGGCGAGATCGAGCACGCGCTCACCCGGACGCACCCCGGCACGTAGCAGCGTGAAACGCTTCCACAACCGGTGCATACCGCCCGACATCAGGTCGTTCATGACATCGTAGCGCGGCGCCACCGAGTGGAACACCTCGCCGACGCGGTCACGCTTCTCCCCTTCCGGGACCTCGTCGAAGCCGAAGTGGGTGGTGCGCTCGTCATCCGCCATCGACATGGGCTCCCGCGCCCGCGGCGCGCTCGGCGGCCGGCAGTTCCCGGCGCCTACGGTTTCGGGGCGCGCTCGACACCCGCTTCCTCCAACTGGGCGAGATACCCCTGCCAGTTCTCCTCGAACTGCGTGGCCAGGGCATAGAGCTCGTCCCAGGAGTAGATCCCGCTGTCGTGGCCGTCATCGAAGACCAGGCGCACGGCGTAGTTCCCCACGGGCTCGATGCGCTCGATGTTGACGTTCTCCTTGCCGATGACGAGGACCTCCTGGCCAGGGCCGTGGCCGCGGACCTCGGCGGAGGGCGAAAAGACGCGCAGGTACTCGCAGGGCAGGCGCCGGCTGAAGCCGTCGTCGAAGACGATCTCGAGTTCACGCGAGACGCGGTGGTGGATCAGATCGGTCGGGGTCGGCATGGCCGCGACAACTCCGGTGTATGGGCCGCCCGATTGTACCCGTTGATGTTGCGGGCCGTCGTCGTTGCAGGTTCCGTGGTGGCCGCTGGCTCCGTGGTGGGGTCTCTGGCCGACCCCGCCACGGAGCCTACCCCGAACACCCGCGTCCCCTGACAATCCTTCGTAGAACGGTAGCCGTTCGGGCCGCGGGAGCGGGGGTGCCCCGGAACGGACACGCCGCCAGTCCATCCCTGGAGGCTCGTCTGCGGCCATCCAGGGCCGCAGACGGTCCGTTCCGGGGCACCCCCGCTCCCGGCCCGAACCACCTTCGGGACCGTCCCCCTCCCCTGGCCGACGAATCAGAGGATATAGCGCGACAGGTCCTCGTTGCCGGCCAGCTCGGAGAGCTGGCGATCCACGTAGGTGGCGTCGATCTCGACCGCCTCGCCCTCATGGTCGGGCGCCGTGTACGAGAGCTCCTCAAGCAGCCGTTCGAGCAGCGTATGCAGCCGCCGGGCGCCGATGTTCTCCGTGCTCGCGTTCACCTGCCAGGCGATCTCCGCGATGCGGCGGATGGCGTCACGGGTGAACCGCAAGGTGACACCCTCGGTCGCCATCAGCGCCTCATACTGCGTCGCCAGCGAGGCGTCGGGCTCGGTCAGGATCCGAACGAAATCATCGGTGGTCAGCGCGGCAAGCTCGACGCGGATCGGCAACCGCCCCTGCAGCTCCGGGATCAGGTCAGAGGGGCGCGCGACGTGAAAGGCGCCGGAGGCGATGAACAGGATGTGATCGGTGCGCACAGTGCCGTACTTCGTCGACACCGTGGAGCCCTCGACCAGCGGCAGCAGATCGCGCTGCACGCCCTCGCGCGAGACCTCGCCGGAACCGCCACTGCCGTCGCCGCGGCGAGTGATCTTGTCGACCTCGTCGAGGAAGACGATGCCGTGGTTCTCCACGAGCTCGATCGCGGCGAGCTTGAGCTCCTCCTCGTCGATCAGCTTCTCCGCCTCCTCGTCGACGAGCTGACGGTAGGCCTCGGCGACCGTGACCTTGCGCCGCTTCGTCTTCTGCTGGCCGAGCTGGCGGAACATCCCCTGCAGCTGTTGGGTCATCTCCTCCATGCCGGGCGGCGCCATGATGTCGACCCCCCCACCGCTGGCCGTCTCGATCTCGATCTCGCGGTCGTCGAGTTCGCCGTTGCGGAGCTTGCGGCGGAACTTCTCGCGCGTCTCCGAGGAGCCGCGCGCTGCCGGCTGGTCCTGCTCCCAGCCGCCCTGCGGCTGGCGCGGTGCGGGCAGGAGCGCGTCGAGCACGCGCTCCTCTGCGGCCTCTTCGGCGCGCGGGCGCAGGCGCACGACCTCGCGCTCGCGCATCTGCTTGAGCGCGACATCAACCAGATCTCGGACGATCGACTCGACATCGCGGCCCACATAGCCGACTTCGGTGAACTTGGTCGCCTCGATCTTGGTAAAGGGCGCTTCCGCGAGGCGCGCCAACCGCCGGGCGATCTCGGTCTTGCCGACACCGGTCGGGCCGATCATCAGGATGTTCTTCGGCGTGATCTCCTGGCGCAGCGGATCGTCGACCTGCTGCCGCCGCCAGCGGTTGCGCAGCGCGACGGCGACGGCGCGCTTCGCCTCCTCCTGGCCGACGATATGCTTGTCGAGCTCGGCGACGATCTCCTTCGGGGTCATCTGGGACATGGGCGTATTACTCCCCGAGGGTTTCGATGGTGCGGTGTTGATTCGTGTAGATGCAGATCTCGCCGGCGATCGCGAGCGCGCGTTCGCAGATCTCGCGCGCGTCGAGGGCCGTGTTGTCGAGCAGGGCCTGGGCCGCGGCGCGCGCGTAGGGGCCGCCCGAGCCCATCGCGATGAGGCCGCCCTCGGGCTCGATGACGTCGCCATTGCCCGAAATCAGCAGCGAGACATCCCGGTCGGCGACGGCGAGCAGTGCCTCGAGCCGGCGCAGCATGCGGTCGGTGCGCCAGTCTTTGGCCAGTTCGACGGCGGCGCGCGTGAGCTGGCCGTTGTGTTCCTCGAGCTTGGCCTCGAAGCGCTCGAACAGCGTGAACGCATCGGCCGTCCCGCCGGCAAAACCGGCGAGCACGCGGTTGTGATACAGGCGGCGCACCTTGCGGGCGTTACCCTTCATCACGTGATCACCGAGGGTGACCTGGCCATCGCCGCCGAGCGCGACCTGGTCGCCCCGGCGCACACAGACGATCGTCGTGGCGTGCATCGAGCCCATCCCTTTCAGTCGGGGCGCGCAGTGTACAATACGGCTTGGCGCTAGCGCGCGCGAAGCGCCAACCTGCGGGCGACCGAACGGCGAATCAATGCCCGATTGCGACGATCGCCGCTGCCGCTCGAGCATGGCGCCTTGCGGTGGCAGGATGGGTCGCGAGTTCGGCGCGGCCGATTTCTCGGGAAGGCGCGGGCCTGAATTCCAGCCCGAGCGAAGGGAGACGGAACCATGGAGATCACGCTGCCGGAACGCAGCCGCCCCATACCGGGCTCCTTCCCGACGACGGAGCGCGCCTTGCGTGAATGGCTTGAGCAGCAGGGGGCGCGGCGGCCGGCGGTACGTCTCGATGCCATCGTCGCCGGTGCCGGTGAACTGCAGACCCTGCTCGTGCCACCACGGCGCCGTCTGCAGTTGCTGACACAACTCAGCGCCGCCGCACGTCCCCTGCTCGATGAGCTTGCGCGCCGCGTCGCCGCCCAGGGCCTGCCCCTGCCCGCCCCAACCCAGCGCAACCAGCAGTACGAGCTGGCCTTGCTCGATCGCCTGAGCCGGGGCTTCGACGCGGTGGTCGCAGATGAACGCCAG
>SLKC01000191.1 GCA_007134775.1 Ectothiorhodospiraceae bacterium
CCACAGAAAACATTTGCTTTCCGTTGATATCGAATATCACGAGCGTTCAACGAGTCTCACCGGCGGATCAGTCTCTGCCCCGACAACCACGCTCACGAAAGTTGAGTAACCGACGGTGAGACGTCGTACCAATAGATCAAAGTCACCGTGGTACGATAGTCTATCCGTATGGCACGTCAATCGAGAAGTCCCGCCATGCGGGAAGAGTATCGCCGCGGTTCCCGAATGCTGATCAGGCGAGCTCATCGACGGTATTGTTGGACGAGACAGCGAATTCAGCGCTGGTAGCTCCGGTAGTTCCGCGATGCATCGAACGACGAGCATGCAGTTTCAGCGACACGGTATGAGATTTGACAATGAGCGATAACACAGTAATGGTCACGGGCGGGACTGGTTTCATCGGTTCTTACGTCGTACAGGAGTTAGTTGAGAAAGGCCACGATGTCGTGGCGTACGATCTCTCGACGGACACAGAAATCCTGGAAAAACTCGGCGTCGCCGAGGAGACCGAGGTACGTCGTGGTGATATTTCGGAGCCGACGGATGTCGTCCGTGCGGTCAAGAAGACGGGAACGACACACATCATCCACCTCGCTGCGCTGTTGACGACCACAGCACGGGAGAATCCACGTGTGGCTGCGGACGTGAACGTAATGGGGACGAGCAACGTCTTCGAAGCGGCACGGACACTTGACGACCAGGTCGAACGCGTCACGTGGGCGTCTTCGGCGGCCGTCTACGCCCCGCCAGTGAACTACGACACGGAGTGGGTCGACGAGACCGAGCTCGTCTACCCTGACACGCTGTATGGCGCGACCAAAGAATACAACGAACACCAGGCCCGAGTCTATCACGAAGATTACGGCCTTGATCACGTTGCATTGCGCCCGACAGTAGCCTACGGCCCCTACCGCAAAACCGGTGGCTCCGCATTTTTGGCTAACATCATCGAGAAGCCGGCACTCGGGGAGTCCTACAGCGTCGAGTACGGTGACCAATACGTCGACTGGCAACACGTCGAGGACATCGCCCAGGCGTTCCGAAAGGCGACGTTCACGCCCGAATCGGAGCTGAGCCAGCGCGTCTATAACGTCCGTGGTGTGCTTGCGACGGTGCGTGAGGCCGCTGAGGCCGTCGAGGCAGTGCTCCCCGAGGCCGATATAGAGGTCTCGGATGAAGGTGAACTGCCCTGGACGCAAAACCTCGATATGACGAAGGCCCAAGCGGATCTCGGCTACGAGGTTCAGCACGATCTCGAGTCCGGCTTCCGCAAGTACATCAACGTGCTGCGCGAAGAACACGGGCTCAAGCCCGTCTGACGGACGGGCTTCCGGTTTGGGTGTCTCCTTCGACTGGTACCGTCACTGGATGGCCGAGTGCCAACGGCCGTCGAAATATTGGGCAATCCTACTGGAAGGCTGCCTTCGGACCACTCTACCGTCCGATTAAAATGGGACCTGTAGACGTCCGGCGGTGCGTATCACGACGAGTACTCATAGGCGTAGATATTTATTCGGTTACGTCTAGGGTTCGCTGTAATGTACAAGTATATCCAGTTATTGGTTCGGAGAGAGACGTTGGCACACGAGGAATTTCTCGAACACTGGCAGGGCGCGTGCGAAGACCTTACACACATAGAGGGTCTGAAGCAGTATCGGATAGTTCTGCCAACTAGGCCGGAGAGTGCGGAGTTCGACGGTATCGCGGAACTGCACTTCGAGACAGTCGAATCGTTACACGATGCGCTCGGCACCGACGGAGCGTGGAATTTCACCGCACACCGCGAGACGGTGGCCGACGACCGAGAGGGTGCGGAGAGTTTCTTGCATGACGAAGATGAACAAAGCATTGTCGGTAAAGAGGTTATCGAGAAAGACGAGGTAGCCGGTGAGACAGACGGACTGTATAAACATTCGGCGTTCCTCGATCGAAAGGAAGGGATGTCTCACGAGGAATTCTTCGAGTACTGGGCCGACAAACATGCGCCGATTGCGCGTGAGGTACCTGGCGTCGTACGCTACGTACGCGTTATTCCGACCTCCCCCGAACGCGCGGCCTTCGACGGGGTTGCCGAGCTATACTTCGAAAGCCTCGATGCACTTCGTGCAGCATTAGGCCATGAGTCGTCTCGAGACTACGCTCCAGACGACCCCGCGGCGAAGGCGCTGCGGAAAGACGCCGAAAATCTCCACTCGATCGAAGGCCGTCCTCGATTTATCGGCACGGAATTCGTTCGGATTGACCGGAGCTGAGTCGGCTTCTGCTCTTTCTATCCGGCCCACGCTCGAACAGGGATAACATCGCGAAAACCGATCGGCGGTCCGTAGCTAACGTAGAATTGGAGTGGCGTCACACAGCGTATCGTTATCGATCGGATCCAATTGCGGATCGCTTCTCAGAACATTAGCCCGGGGAGGTACAACACCAGAACCGGGAACGCCACCAGGAGTATCAAGATCAACAGATCAGGTACGATAAATCGCACTGCACCTTTAAACGTGACCCAGGGATCGATATCGACCGAGCTGGATGCGACGTAGACGTTCAAGCCGAGTGGTGGAGTGACCATCCCAATCTCGACCGTCTTGATGATCACGATGCCAAACAACAGCGGGTGCATACCGAACCCGTCGACCATCGTCGGATACGTGATCGGTAACGTAAGCACCAGAATCGCGATCTGGTTCATGAACATCCCGAGGAAGAGATAACAGAGGATAATAATGGCCAGCAGCTGATATTTTCCGATGTTAAGCGCGGTGACCAGTTGTATGAGGTCAGTTACGAGACCCGTGATCGCGATATACCTCGAGAAGAACATTGCACCGATGATGACGATGAAGATGAACGCCGTTATCCTGAGCGTCTCGTTTATCGCTCTCAGTAATCCATCCAGTCTCATGTCATAGAGGACGACGCTGAGAATAATCGCTCCCGCAGCGCCGAACGCCCCCGCCTCGACGGCGGTAACAACGCCAAAGTAGAGCCCGCCCAAGATGAATATTATTAATAGTAAAGCTGGAAATAAGGGTTTTGATAGCTCAAGTCGTCTACTCCAGGAATCAGTTTCGACTGCTTCGCCGGTAACGGATGGGTTGAGCTTCACCCACGCAAGTATTATTATAACGTATGCTAGGGCCGTGAGTATTCCAGGTATCATCCCCGCAATAAACAGTTGACCAATGCTCGTTTCCGTAAGAATGCCGTAAATGATCAGAGCGATACTGGGTGGAAACATCATCGCGAATGTGCCGGATGCGGCTATCGTTCCCATCGTCAACCTGTCGTCGTACCCGAACCGCTTCATGTTCGGGTGGGCAATCTTCGCAAACGCCGCAGCACCAGCGGTACTCGAACCCGACATCGCGGCAAACGCACCGTTTGCGAACGTTGTCCCGATAGCAAGTCCACCGGGGAACACCCCTTTGGTCCACGAATCCATCGCATCAAAGATGTCCTTGAGTATCCCTGATTCATCAAGGACGATTGCCATGAGCACGAACATCGGAATCGTCGCGAGGAGATAGTTCTGCGTTTCTCCGTACACCGTCTCTCGCATCAGTGAAAACGCCTGGAACACCCCCAGATGCAGCGTTATCCCCACGAATCCGACGAAGAAGAACGTATACCCGATAGGAACTCCCAGTATCAGGAGCAAGACCATGACAAGTAATAATGCGAGGACGGTTAGGATCGAGCTCATGTTTACCCTATCCTAGTCTAACGACTAATAGATTCATTAAAGATTTCGTTTCCAGCAAGGTAACGAATGGTGTTGAGACTCTACCTAACTGATGTCCTTTCAAATACGGCTCGCTTCGTACAGGAGCTGACCAATATCTGATGCGGTTGACGTTTGTCCCGCATCGCCTCTATCGAGAGGTCGTCTCGTACCGGTCGCGATGCCCAAGGCTCCAAGAACAGAATTGAGGATCGCCCCGGAGATTACTGATAACCCCTTTCATTAGGCCCTTGACGATGACAGTGGGTGAAAGTCCACCCCTCATCCGAGAGACGACGGGGCATCCAGTTCCTCGGGTCAACGTCGAAAGTATCGTAGTCGTCGAACGAATTGGTACACCTGGCCACAACCGTCTGCAGCCAGCCGCAGTCTCGTTGCCAAGTCTGGCTGCTCAGCTCTGATCGGCTGTACATCGTTTCAACGACCACTATACCGCAACCTCATCGTGATAGTTGCCTCGAAGCCGCATTCGGGCTGTTGCTGCACGGCTGGCCATGGATATACGGGTGCTGGATTCGGTCATCGTGAACCGGTGCGTGCGGAGGGTTTAAGCCCTGGGGTTCACCTATGGTAGAGTATGGCGCTGACCGATAAGGGGAAGTCGGGTCTCGATTCCTTGAGAAGAGGTTTTCTCTTTGTGATCTCGAATGGAAACCGCCAGATCGCCGTCGTAAGTATCGCGCTAATCCTGCTGTTCACATTTATCAACTCATTGTCTAGATATCTAGTCCAGTCACCGATCTCGGGATCGGTCGACATCGTCACGTACATTTTAATGCCGCTTACCATCTGGGTTTATGCTGCAACCCTCCAGTACAACAATGGTCAGTCGTACGGAGACCCCACATCGGAGGGAACACGCCGTGAGGGTAATATCACGGTTGATTTCCTCGCCAACCGACTGAGTAGCGAAACGAACGAACTTATCAAACTACTGTATTTGCCGATTATGATCGGTATCTTCGGGGGACTCGCGTACTTCTCCTGGAACGCCTTTCTGGACGCCTGGCACGGACAGCACTGGACGACTGGGGCCATTCAGCTTCCCATCTGGTTACCGAGATTTATCATAACGTTCGGCATCTTCTTCCTTGTCCTGGAACTGAC
>SLKC01000004.1 GCA_007134775.1 Ectothiorhodospiraceae bacterium
GCCTGGGTGAGCCTGGGTGAGCCTGGGTGAGCCTGGGTGAGCCTGGGTGAGCCTGGGTGAGATGGTTTCAGAACGACGCCGCACGTGAATGCGTGGAAGGTACATTATGTTAAATAATGGTTGGGATACCAAGGCGGCGTGGACGCAAACAGGACGCAAAGACGCAAACAGGCCACGGCAATCACTGCCCATCGCTGCACCGGCGACTGTTGTTGCCCAACGCCGAACACGGTATCGCCTAGTGTCCCGCATACGCTTCATACCGAGCTGTAATAATGGTGTCCAATGTCCTGTTATACCGCAGTTTCCTCTCTTCACTTGCGCCTCTCGCACACGAAGAGCGCGAGACCGGGTCCGTGGCGTCGATGTCGGGTCCGTTGAACGCGTATAATGGACCGATCACGATCGGACGCGATCAGCGGCACCTACTACTGGGAGAGATTGATGAGCAAGTCTGATGGTCAGACCAAGGGGGCGCTTCAGGCCGGCGGCCAGTCCTACCAGATCTGGCGCCTGGACGCCGTGGCGAGCAAGAAGGAGCTGGAGCGGCTCCCCTACTCGCTGAAGATCCTGCTGGAGAACCTGCTCAGGCATGAGGACGGCACGAACGTCACACGCGATGATATTCGTGCGGTGATCGACTGGGATCCGACGGCGCAACCGGACGCCGAAATCGCTTTTACCCCCGCGCGCGTACTGCTGCAGGACTTTACGGGTGTGCCCGCTGTCGTTGACCTCGCCGCGATGCGCGAGGCGGTACGTGATCTCGGCGGCGATCCGAAGGATATCAATCCACTGTCGCCGGCCGAACTCGTGATCGACCATTCGGTACAGGTAGACGTGTACGGCAATCGGCACGCGCTCGAGCGCAATAACGAGATCGAGTTCGAGCGCAACCGCGAGCGTTACCAATTCCTGCGCTGGGGCCAGCAGGCATTCGACAACTTCAAGGTTGTGCCGCCGAATACGGGCATCGTCCACCAGGTGAATCTCGAGTATCTCGCCCGCGGCGTGTTCGGTGTTCACAAGGACGGTGTCCTTCAGGCGTATCCCGATACCCTCGTGGGGACCGATTCACACACGACCATGATCAACGGCCTCGGCGTGCTCGGCTGGGGCGTTGGTGGCATTGAAGCGGAGGCGGCCATGCTGGGCCAGCCCATCACGATGCTGGTGCCACAAGTTGTCGGCTTCCGCCTGACCGGGAGTCTGCCGAAGGGGGCGACGGCTACCGATCTGGTACTCACCGTCACCCAGATGCTGCGCGAAAAGGGAGTGGTTGGACGCTTTGTCGAATTCTTCGGCGAAGGCCTCTCCCATCTGCCCCTCGCCGATCGCGCGACGATCGGGAACATGTCGCCCGAGTTCGGTAGCACATGCGCCATCTTCCCGATCGATCAGGAGACGTTGCGCTACCTCGAGCTCACCGGTCGCCCGCAGGAACAAATCGAACTGGTCGAGAAGTATGCGCGCGAGCAGACGCTGTGGCGTTCCGATGACGACGCCGATGCCGAATACACGGAGCTGCTTGAACTCGATCTGGGTGATGTCGAGCCGAGCATCGCCGGGCCGAAGCGGCCACAGGACCGGATTTCGCTGCGAGAAGCGAAGCAGGTCTTCGAACACCACCTGCAGCCGATGCTCGCCGAGCGCAATCACAATTCAGGCAGCAACGAGGAAAGATTCGAGGCCGAAGGTGGTTCGACCGCGGTAGGGACTGTGCATACGGAACCGCGCGGCCACGCCGAAGTCGAGATGGACGGCGAACGCTTCGAGCTTAATGATGGCGACGTGGTGATCGCAGCCATCACTAGCTGCACGAACACGTCGAATCCGGCAGTGATGATCGGGGCCGGACTGCTCGCGCGCAACGCGCTCCAGCGCGGCCTACCGGTCAAGCCCTGGGTCAAGACCAGCCTTGCCCCCGGGTCACGAGTGGTCACCGACTACCTCGAACGGACCGATCTCATGGATGAGCTGGAGGGGCTCGGCTTCTATCTCGTCGGCTATGGTTGCACGACCTGCATTGGCAACTCGGGCCCCCTGCGCCCGGAGATCAGTGATGCGATCCATGACCACGATCTCGTTGCCTGCTCCGTGCTCTCCGGAAACCGGAACTTCGAGGGCCGCATCCATCCCGACGTACGCATGAACTTCCTCGCCTCCCCGCCCTTGGTCGTCGCCTATGCGCTTGCCGGCACCATGGACATCGACATGGAGAACGAGCCGCTGGGTCACGACAAGGATGGCCAGGCGGTTTACATGCACGATATCTGGCCGAGCCCGCAGGAAATCCAGGAGTTGATCACGCGGCACATTAATGCCGGGATGTTCGAGTCGAACTACGGCAGTGTCTTTGGCGGCGACGATAACTGGAACAGCTTGCCGACGCCCGAGGGCGAGATCTACGACTGGGATCCGAATTCGACCTATGTGAAGAATCCGCCGTTCTTCCACAACATCACGCCCGAACCCGCCCCGGTGACGGACATCACCAATGCCCGTGTCCTCGCGAAGCTGGGTGACTCTGTGACTACCGACCACATCTCACCTGCAGGGGCGATCGCCAAGAACAGCCCGGCGGGGCAATGGCTGATGGAACAGGGGGTCGAGCCGCGGGATTTCAACTCCTACGGTTCACGCCGCGGCAATCATGAAGTCATGATGCGCGGGACATTCGCCAACATCCGGCTGCGCAACCTGCTCGCGCCCGGCACCGAAGGCGGCGTGACGCGCCACCAGCCGAGCGGCGAACAGATGTGGATTTTCGACGCCGCCATGCGTTACCAGGAGCAACGGGTTCCCTTGGTGATCCTCGCGGGCAAGGAGTACGGTTCGGGCTCCTCGCGTGACTGGGCCGCAAAGGGCACCAAGCTGCTTGGCGTCGAAGCGGTCATCGCGGAGAGCTTCGAACGCATCCATCGCTCCAACCTCATCGGCATGGGTGTGCTCCCGCTGCTGTTCCAGTCTGGACAGAATGCCGACTCGCTCGGATTGACGGGATTGGAGTCCTTTAGCATCGAGGGCCTCAAGGGCGGCGATGCCGAAGAAGTCCAGGTTACCGCAACCCCCGAGGACGGCAGCAGCCCGATCGTGTTCCAGGCGCAGGTCGGCCTGATGACGCCAAAGGAGCGTGAATACTACCGCCATGGCGGTATCCTCCAGTACGTGCTGCGCCAGATGGCCGCTGCGCGTCAGGGCCGCCCGGAGACGGTCTGAATGGCGACGGAGCAAGCGCTGTATACACAGGCGATCCAGCGCTTCAACGGGCTACTGGCCGAGGCTGGACAGACCAACCTGCGCGAGCCGACCGCAATGACATTGGCCACCGCCGATGCCCACGGTCGGCCGCAGGCCCGCACGGTCCTGCTCAAGCAGGCCGACGAGGACGGCTTTGTGTTCTACACGAACCACAATAGCCGCAAGGGTCGGGCGCTCGCGGAGAATCCGTATGCCGCCCTGCTCTTTTTCTGGCAACCATTGATGCAGCAGGTCAAGGTCGAGGGCGCGGTCGCGTCGGTGACAGACGCGGAGGCCGATACGTACTGGGCGAGTCGCCCCCGCGAGAGCCAGCTTGCTGCCTGGGCATCGGACCAGTCATCGACGCTGGCGACCCGGGAGGTATTCGAACAGCGCCTGGAGGAATTGCGAACGCAATACGCCGATCGCGAGATTCCCCGGCCCACGTACTGGTCCGGCTTCCGGGTACACCCGGAGCGCCTCGAATTCTGGCACGAGCGCGAGTATCGCCAGCACGAACGCGAATGTTACTGGCGCGAATCGGACGGTGTCTGGCATTGGTCCCTGCTGAATCCGTAACGGCGCAAGATCGGATCGTGGTCCGCCCCGACGGGCGGTCCACCGTGGATATCACCTCGCAAGTCGCGAAGGTTGTCCAGGGCAGTGGCGTGCACACGGGCCTGTGCCACGTCTTCGCCCTGCACACGAGCTGTTCGCTGATGATCTGCGAGAACGCCGACCCCGATGTCCGCAGCGATCTGGAGGCGTTCTTCGCCCGTCTCGTGCCCGATGGTGACTCGATCTTCCGCCATCGCACGGAAGGCCCAGACGATATGGCCGCGCATGTGCGCTCGGTACTGACGCACACCGATATCCAGATCCCTGTTTCCAATGCGCGGCTCGTTCTTGGTACATGGCAAGGGCTATTCCTCTGGGAGCATCGCTACCGCGCATACGACCGCCAGTTGGTAGTCACGGTGATGGGCAATGCCGATTGACCACTCGTCGAGGGGCGCGCAGCCCACCGCGAAGGTAGAATACGCAGCCGTTGGCCACTGAGGTCGATATCGCATGGACAGAGACCGTTCCGACCACCCGCTGCCGCCCGCAGACCAACATGCGCGACAGCATGCGAGCGTCCGCGAGGCCCACGAGACCGAGCTCATCGAGGACTATGTCGAACTCATCGCCGAACTCATCGACCACGGGGGCGAAGCGCGAGCGGTCGATATCGCCCGGCGCCTCGGCGTACGCCAGGCCACGGTCGCGAAGATGATCCGGCGTCTCGACGAGCGCGGCCTGGTCATCGCCGAGCCCTACCGCTCGATCTTTCTCACGGAACAGGGTCGGCACATCGCCGAACGCTCGCGCGACCGGCATGCCGTCGTGCTCGCCTTCCTGCGCGCCATCGGCGTGAGCGAGATGACCGCGCGCATCGATGCCGAGGGCATCGAGCACCACGTCAGCGAGGAGACGCTCGACGTCATGCGTCACTTTACCCGCACTACGGGCGATCAGTCCGCAGCGGAATCCGGCGGCGAACGTACGTCCCCGGCCAAAGGCCGCGGATGGCCGTAGCCATCCGCGGATCGCCACTCACC
>SLKC01000015.1 GCA_007134775.1 Ectothiorhodospiraceae bacterium
AGCTGGAGCACTCCGGCGTGCCGTTCTCGCGAACCGAGGATGGGCGGATCTATCAGCGCCCCTTCGGTGGCATGACCACGCATTTCGGCGAAGGTACGGCGCAGCGCACCTGTGCCGCTGCGGACCGCACCGGGCATGCGATCCTGCACACCCTCTACCAGCGTTCGCTCGCGGAGAAGGCGGAGTTCTTCATCGAATACTTCGCACTCGACCTCATCATGGAGGAGGGCGAGTGCCGCGGCCTCATCGCCTGGGATCTGGCCACGGGCGAACTCCACCGCTTCCGTGCCCAGATGGTGGTGCTCGCCACGGGCGGCTACGGTCGCACCTATTTCTCCTGTACCTCGGCTCATACCTGCACGGGCGACGGCAATGCGATGGTGCTGCGCGCCGGTCTGCCGCTGCAGGACATGGAGTTCGTGCAGTTCCACCCGACGGGCGTCTACGGCGCGGGCTGCCTGATCACCGAAGGGGTGCGCGGCGAGGGTGGCTACCTGACCAACGCCAATGGCGAGCGCTTCATGGAGCGCTACGCGCCCAATGCCAAGGATCTCGCCTCGCGCGATGTGGTCAGCCGGGCGATGACGATCGAGATCCGGGAAGGGCGCGGCGTCGGCGAGCACGGCGACCACATCCATCTCAATCTGCAGCACCTCGGGCCCGAGGTCATTAATGAACGCCTGCCCGGCATCGCCGAGACGGCGAAGATCTTCGCCGGCGCCGATGTCACGCGCGAACCGATCCCGGTCATCCCGACCGTGCACTACAACATGGGCGGCATCCAGACGAACTACCGCGGTGAGGTCGTCACCCTGAAGGAGGGCGACCCTGACGCTGTCGTCCCCGGGCTAATGGCGATCGGCGAGGCCGCCTGCGTCTCCGTGCACGGCGCCAACCGGCTGGGCTCGAACTCGCTGCTCGATATCGTCGTCTTCGGCCGCGCCGCCGCGATCCGCGCCGCTGAGTTGATCGAGCCGGGTGCGAGCCAGCGCCCGCTGCGCAGCGACAGCAGCGACGCGATCATCGATCGCTTCGACCGCTTGCGCCACGCCGACGGCGACACGCCGACGGCGCGGCTGCGTGACGACATGCAGCGGACCATGCAGGCGAATGCCGCGGTCTTTCGCGATGAATCGCTGCTCGGCGAAGGCAGTCGCCGGATCAACGAGATCTATCGGGCATTCAGCGATGTCCGCGTCAGTGACCGCTCGCTGATCTGGAACACCGATCTGGTCGAGACGCTGGAGCTGGAGAACCTGCTGGGCAATGCGGTCACCACGGTGGATTCGGCGCTGAACCGCAAGGAGAGCCGCGGTGGCCACGCCCGCGAGGACTACGGTGAGCGCGACGACGACAACTGGATGAAGCATACCCTGTGCTGGATCAATCCGGACGATGGCTCGACACGGATCGACTACCGACCGGTGCACATGGAGACCCTCACCGACGAGGTTGACCCCATTCCCCCGAAGAAGCGCACGTACTGAAGGCAGGTGCAGAGATGGCCGAGTTCACCCTACCGCTGAACAGTCGCATCCAGATCGGCAAGACCTGGCCGGAGCCTGAAGGGGCGAAGCGCACCCGGCGGATCACGATCTACCGTTGGGATCCCGACAGCGGCGACAATCCGCGCCTGGACACCTATTCCATCGATCTCGATCGCTGCGGGCCGATGGTTCTTGATGCGATGATCCTGATCAAGAACGAGATCGACCCGACACTCACCTTTCGCCGTTCGTGCCGCGAGGGCATCTGCGGCTCCTGCTCGATGAACATCAATGGCCGCAACACGCTCGCGTGCATTTCCGCGATCGACGACTACCAGGGCGACATCAACATCTACCCGCTGCCGCACATGCCGGTGCACAAGGATCTGGTGCCGGACATGACCCACTTCTACGCGCAGCACGCCTCGGTCGAGCCCTGGATCAAGACCTCGTCACCGGTGCCGCCCGATCGCGAACGCCTGCAGTCGCCGGCGGAGCGCGCCGAGCTCGACGGCCTCTATGAGTGCATCCTCTGCGCCTGCTGCACGACGAGCTGTCCCAGCTACTGGTGGAATCCGGAGAAGTACCTGGGGCCGGCGACGCTGCTCAACGCCTATCGCTGGATCGCGGATTCGCGCGACGAGGCGACCGGCGAGCGCCTGGATCAGCTCAACGATCCGTTCAAGCTCTACCGTTGCCACACGATCATGAACTGCACGGATTCCTGTCCCAAGGGGCTGAATCCGGCCAAGGCCATCGGCGAGATCAAGAAACGCCTCGTCGAACGGCGCGGCTGAGGCGGCCGGCGTTGTCGACGGGGGCGCCCCGCCGGCTGCGCTGGTTGTGTCGGCGCGGCACGCGTGAACTCGACATGCTGCTCGCGGGCTTTCTCGAGCGGGGTTACGAGGACAGCCCGCCGGCCGCAAAGGCCGCTTTCGAGCGCCTGCTGGAGTGGCCCGACCCGGAGTTGCAAGCCTGCCTCTTCGGCCAACGTGATACTGGAGATCCGGAACTCGATGACGTCGTCGCAAGGATACGCGACACCGCTGGTGGTTGACCCTGGCCCCTCATACTGGCTCGCCGTCGGGTGGGCGGTGGTGCTCGCGGCCGCCGCTGTCGCCGTGACGCTCCTGGCCGCACCCTGGTCCGCGGCGGCCCTGCTCCTGCTCGTGCTCGGCAGCCTCCACGAATGGCGTCACTATCGACTCGCCTCGGGCCGAGTGGAGTGGCACGCGGACGGTAGCTGGCGCGTGGCGACGCCGCGCGGGCGCGAGTTTGCCCGGTTGCAGGTCGGTACCTTCACCAGCCCCTGGCTGATCGTCCTCGTCCTGGCGACGGCGCACGGCCGGCGTCGCCATCTGCTCGTACGCGACGCCGTCAATCCGGTGACCTGGCGCCGGCTCCGCGTGCGGCTGCGGATCGAGGGCGCACACGCGACCGCCTCACCGGGGCAGGTCAACGGTCCGGCTTGAAAACGCGCGCACGACCACCATGTTACGGCAAGTGACATCCTGCCGAGCCCGCGTGGCCAAGCGTCAAGATGCCGGGATAGAATGGTCGTGCGCGGCGCGGCCAGAGGATGCGCCAATGCCGGACGCGCTTGCCGTGTGATTGGACGGGCACACGGGCGGTCATCCACGATGCGATTCGGCGCGAGTGTGTGAACCGCGGGCGTGGCTGGACTCTCGCGATCTAGGAGATCTCAAATGGCAAAAGGGCAGTCGTTACAAGAACCCTTCCTCAATGCACTTCGCAAGGAGCGGGTGCCGGTGTCGATCTTTCTGGTCAACGGCATCAAGCTGCAGGGGCAGATTGAGTCGTTCGATCAGTTCGTCATCCTGCTGAAGAATACGGTGAGCCAAATGGTCTACAAGCATGCGGTGTCGACCATCGTCCCGTCCCGCCCCGTGCGTTGGCCGGCCGAAGGCGGCGAAGAAGAGGATTGAGCCTATGCCAGGAGCGCGCGTAAGCTGTGTTTGAGCGGCCTCAGGCGCATTCCGAGCGCGCGATCCTGGTCCATATCGGGATCGGCGAGAACTGGTCGGCAGAGGCCCTCGGTGAGTTCCGTGAGCTCGCGCGCGCCGCCGGCGCCCACACGGTGGCCGAGATTACCGGCTCGCGCCTGCGCGCCGACGCGCGTTACTTCATCGGCGCGGGCAAGCTCGAGGAGGTGCGCGCAGCGCTCGCCGCCCACGGTGCGGACTTGGTGCTCGTCGATTACGAACTCACGCCGGGCCAGGAGCGCAACCTGGAGCGGGCGCTGCAATGCCGTGTGCTCGACCGGACCGGGCTGATACTCGATATCTTCGCCCAGCGCGCCCGTTCGTTCGAAGGCAAGCTCCAGGTCGAACTCGCCCAGCTCACCCATCTCTCGACCCGGTTGGTGCGGGGCTGGACCCATCTGGAGCGGCAGAAAGGCGGTATCGGCCTGCGCGGCCCCGGCGAGACCCAGCTCGAAATGGACCGCCGCCTGATCGGCGATCGGATCAAGCAGATCCGGCGACGACTGCAGCGCGTTCATCGCCAGCGCGACCAGGGCCGCCAGGCCCGTCGCGCCCGCGAGGCGCCAACGGTCTCCCTGGTCGGGTACACGAATACCGGCAAGTCGACACTGTTCCGCCGCCTGGTCGAGCCCGATGCCCACGTCGCCGACCAGCTGTTCGCGACCCTCGATCCCACTCTGCGACGCCTGGTATTGCCCTACGGCCACGACGCCGTGCTCGCCGATACGGTCGGGTTCGTGCGCGCGCTGCCCCATGAACTGATCGAGGCCTTCCAGTCGACCCTGGAGGAGACCCGGGACGCCGCGCTGCTACTCCACGTCGTCGACGCCAGCGACGACCGTCGCGAGGAGCGTATGCAGGATGTCGTCGCCGTGCTCGGTGAGATCGGCGCGAACGAAGTGCCGCGGCTCGAGGTCTTCAACAAGATCGACGCGGGCGGGCAGCTACCTGGCGTCGAGCGCGACGCCCGGGGGCGCCCGGTGCGGGCCTGGATCTCCGCGGCTTCGGGTGCCGGGGTCGATGAGATGGTCGAGGCGATTGCCGAAATCCTCGGTGGTGATCGCCTGCACGGACATATCCGCGTCCCCCCTGAACGCGGGCGGCTGCGCGCCCGTCTGTATAGGGAAGGTGCGGTACTCTGCGAGACGCCCGAGGCCGAAGGAGCGGTTTTACTGGAGATCATGATCGACCCAGTGGACTGGCGCCGGCTGGCGGCGAACGAGGGTATCGATGCCGATAGCCTGGTCACGGAAGGCCAGCGTGTTGCGGGGGTTGGTTGATGGCAATAGAATGGAAGGCTGGCGCTTGATCGAGCGCCCACGGGATAACACCCATCTACTCCGGTCGTGCGGGCGTTTTCGCCGCATCCCGGATTCTGGCACGAATACCTGAGAGCCCATTTCATGGCGTGGAACCAGCCCGGCGGTGGCGGGAACAAGGACCCCTGGGGGAACCGTGGTGGCGGCGGCGGCGACGGTGGCCCGCCCGACCTCGACGAGGCCCTTCGCAAACTGCGCGACAAGGTCAAGGGGGTGTTTGGCGGCGGGTCGCGCAAGCCCCTGCGCTCCGTCGACGGCGGCGGTAGCGGTGACGACGGCGGTGGCGCCGGTGGGGACGGCATCCCGGAGAAGGCAGCCTGGGGCATCCTCGGGCTGATCATCCTGGGCTGGCTGGCTTCCGGCTTTTATATCGTTGATGCGCCCGAACGCGGTGTCGTCACCCGCTTCGGTGCGTATCACGCGACCACGGGGCCGGGGCCGCACTGGCATCTACCCTGGCCGATCCACCATGTGGAGACGGTTAATGTCGACCGCAATCGCACCATGCCGCTGCCGACACAGCTCATCCTGACGCGGGACGAGAACCTGGTCCGCGTCGACCTCACGGTCCAGTACAACATCCGTGATGCGAGGGACTTCCTGTTCAACGTCCGTGAGCCGGAGGCAACGCTCGACGAATCCATCGAGAGCGTCGTCCGCGAGGTCGTGGGGCGCCAGGATCTCGATTTCGTGATTACCGAGGGCCGGCGCGAGCTCGGTGACCTGACGCAGGAGTGGATCCAGGAGATCATGGATCGCTACGACTCGGGCATCAATCTGCAGACCGTCAACCTGCAACAGGCCCAGCCGCCCGAGCAGGTCCAGCCCGCTTTCGAGGATGCCATCATGGCACGCGAGGACCGCGAACGGATCATCAACGAGGCCCAGGCCGTGCGCAACGAACTGATCCCCGAGGCGCGCGGTGACGCGGCGCGACTGCTCGAGGAGGCCGAGGCCTACCGCGTGCGCACGGTCGAGGGTGCGCGTGGTGATTCCGCCCGCTTCACCTCGGTACTCGAAGAGTATGCGCTGGCCCCCGAGGTCGCGCGCACCCGCCTCTATCTCGAAACGATGGAAGAGGTCTTCGGCGAGACCGGCAAGGTCCTGATCAGCGGCGAGGGCGATGGCTCGAACCTCATCTACCTGCCACTCGACGGCATGATCGGCGCCGGTACGCGCGGTCTCCAATTCGAGGAGCAGCACGGGATTCAGGTCCCGCGCGGGGTCGCCGGTGGGGCGGCAGAGACCAGCCCGAGAGACTCGATACGCGGTGATCGCTACCGCACAACTCGGAGCTCGAACTGATGACGCGCTTCTACACAGTCCTCGTCGTCATCGGCATCGGCATCGTGACGTTCCTCGCGTCGACGTTCACCGTCCACGAGACCGAACGTGCACTCAAGCTCCAGCTCGGCGAGATCGTCAGCGCCGATTATGATCCGGGGCTGCATTTCCGTATCCCCGTGTATCAGAACGTCTACAAGTTCGACTCCCGGGTACTGACGCTCGACGCTGAGCCGCGCCGTTTGCTGACCATTGAGAAGAAGAATCTGATCGTTGATGCCTTCGTCAAATGGCAGATCATGGACGTGGTGCGGTTCTACAACTCGACGGGCGGCAACGAGAACATCGCCCGGCAGCGCCTGCACCAGTTCGTGCGCAACCAGCTCGCCGATGAGTTCGCCAAACGCACGGTGCTTGAGGTGATCTCGGGTGAACGCGCGGTGATCATGGATACCGTGCGGCGCGTGACCAATGCGCGTGCTGCCGAACTGGGGGTGACCATCCGCGATGTGCGCATCAAGAAGGTCGAACTCCCCGAAAGCGTCCGCGAATCCGTCTATCAGCGTATGGAGCAGGAGCGCGTGGCGGCGGCGACCGAGTTCCGGGCCGAGGGCCGCGAGCAGGCGCAGGCGATCCGTGCCGGCGCCGAACGCGAGGCCGAGGAGATCCGGGCGGATGCCCGCCGTGAGGGCGAAGAGATCCGTGGTCGCGGTGATGCCGAAGCGACGCGGATCTTCGCCGAGGCCCACTCCGAGGACCCCGAGTTCTTCGGCTTCTATCGCAGCCTGCAGGCCTACGAGCGGGTGTTCGACGAGGCGCGCGATGTCATGGTGCTGGAGCCCGATTCCGAGTTCTTCCGGTACTTCGGCGAGGCCGAGGGCCGCGATGCGCACGACGGCGGCGAGGAGGGCGACGACTGAGCCGCCGTGTGCGGCCCGGTCATGTCCTTGGCGAATGGTGACGCGGATTGCCCATGTGGACGGAGCTGCTGACGGCCGTTGCCCTGGTCCTGATCATCGAGGGCCTGCTGCCCTTCCTCAGTCCGGGCGGGTTCCGGCGTTACATGCAGCGCGTCGTGTCCCTGCCTGATCGTCAGCTGCGCATCGGGGGCTTCGTCGGCATGCTCGCCGGCCTGGCCCTGCTCTACCTGGTCCGATGACGGGGCCGGCCCAGGGACGCTGGCGCCTGCCGGACGGTATCGAGGAGGTCCTGCCCGATACCGCCTGGCGCCTTGAGCATCTGCGCTACCGCCTGCTCGGCCTCTATGCGCGCTGGGGCTATGATTTCGTCATCCCGCCGCTGATCGAGTACCTCGATTCGCTGCTGATCGGCGCCGGTCACGACCTCGACCTGGATACCTTCAAGCTGGTGGATCAGGTCTCGGGCCGGATGATGGGTGTGCGCGCCGACATGACCCCACAGGTGGCGCGCATCGATGCCCACCGCCTCGGCCAGGATCGGCCCATGCGCCTGTGCTATCTCGGTGCCGTGCTGCATACGCGCCCGGAGCCGTTCGGCGGCGGGCGCAGCCCGCTCCAGCTTGGGGCCGAACTCTATGGCCACGGCGGCATCGAGGCGGATCTGGAGGTCGTCGAGCTGTTGCTGGAGACCCTGGCGGCCGCGGGTAACGACCACGACATCACCATCGATCTGGGCCATGTCGGCATCGTGCGCGGCGTCGCCGATCATTGCGGGTTGGATCGTGGCGAGCGCGATCGCATCTACGAGATGCTGCAGCGCAAGAGCGTGCCCGAGATCGAGGCGTGGGTGGAGGAGCTCGATCTGCCCGATGGCGAGGCGCGGTTGTGGCATGCGCTGGCGGAGCTGCACGGCGACGCCTCCGTGCTTGCCCGTGCGCGTGAAGAGCTGGCCGCGGCTGGCGACGACGTGCTCGCGGCGATCGACTATCTTATCTCCCTGGGCGAGCGCTTGCGCGCGCGCCACGGCAACATCGCGCTGCACTTCGATCCCGCTGAGCTGCGCGGTTATCGGTATCACACCGGTGTGGTCTTCGCCGTCTACGTCGGTGAAGCGGGGGCCGAGATCGCCCGCGGTGGCCGCTACGACGGCATTGGCCAGGCCTTTGGCCGCGCGCGGCCGGCGACCGGTTTCAGCACGGACCTGCGCCGCCTCGCCGAGCTGGGCGCCGACGGGGTGGCGCCACTGCCCGCGGGCATCGCGGCACCGGCCGATGACGACACCGCGCTGGCTGCACGCATCCGCGAACTCCGCAACGGCGGTGAGCGCGTGATCGTGCTCCTGCCGGGGCAGGCGGGCAGTGCACGGGATATGGGCTGCGATCGGCGACTCGTTCGCGGCATGGACGGCGACTGGCGCATCGAAGAGATCGAGTGATGGGGCGGAATGTAGTCGTACTGGGCGCCCAATGGGGCGATGAGGGCAAAGGCAAGGTGGTCGACCTGCTGACCGCCGAAGCGGGCGCCGTGGTCCGGTTCCAGGGCGGGCACAACGCGGGCCATACCCTGGTGATCGGTGGCGAGTGCACTGTGCTCCACCTGATCCCGTCGGGTATCCTGCACCCCGGCGTTGAGTGCCTGATCGGCAATGGGGTCGTGCTCGCGCCCGAGGCGCTGTTCGAAGAGATTCGCATGCTCGAACGCGCCGGTGTCGATGCGCGCGAACGGCTGCGCGTCAGTGAGGCCTGTCCGCTGATCCTGCCGGTGCACGCCGAACTCGACCGTGCGCGCGAGACGCGCCGCGGTGCCGGCGCGATCGGCACGACGGGGCGCGGCATCGGCCCGGCCTACGAGGACAAGGTCTCGCGCCAGGGCGTGCGGGTCAACGACCTGTTCAAGCCCGAGCGCTTCGCCGCGAAGCTCGAGGCGCTGCTCGACTTCCACAACTTCTCGCTGCAGCACTATTTCGGCCGCGATCCGGTCGACTACAAGCGCACCCTGGACGGCGCGCTCGCACTGGCCGACGAGCTGCGCCCGCTGATTACCGATGTGCCGGCGCATCTGCGTGACCTGCGCCTGGCGGGCAAGGACATCATGTTCGAGGGCGCCCAGGGTGCGCTTCTCGACATCGATCACGGCACCTTCCCCTATGTCACCTCGTCGAATACGACCGCGGGCGCCGTCTCCAGCGGGGCCGGCGTGGGCCCGCTGCATCTCGACTACGTCCTCGGCATCACCAAGGCCTACACCACGCGGGTGGGCGGCGGGCCCTTCCCGACCGAGCTGACTTGCGAGACCGGCGACTATCTCGCGCGCGTGGGCAACGAGTTCGGTGCCACGACGGGGCGGCCGCGGCGCTGCGGCTGGTTCGACGCGATTGCACTGCGCCGTGTGGTCGAGGTCAACAGCCTCTCCGGGCTGTGCCTGACCAAGCTCGATGTGCTCGACGGGCTGCCGACGCTGAAGATCTGTGTGGGCTACCGCTGCGATGGCGTAACGGTGCAGAACGCCCCTGTCGGTGCGGATTCGCTTGCCGACTGCGAGCCCATTTACGAGGAATTGCCCGGCTGGCAGGCATCGACCGTCGGTGCCCGGCGCCTGGAGGATCTGCCGGCCAACGCCCAGGCCTATATCCGGCGGATCGAGGAACTCACCGAAGTGCCGATCGACATGATCTCGACCGGACCCGACCGCGACGAGAACATCATCTTCCGCCACCCCTTCGGTGCGCAGTGAGCGCGCTGGGCGATGGAGATCCGACAAGGAGTGGTGCCGAGGAGAGGACTTGAACCTCCACGGGGTTTCCCCCACTAGCACCTGAAGCTAGCGCGTCTACCAATTCCGCCACCTCGGCATGGTGGTGAAAGCCCGGGCATCGCCCGGAGCTGCGAGACTCTACAAACGGGCGGGCCGCATGTCAACGACCATTGTCGTGATGATGGCACTGCCCTCGACAACGGAGCTGACAAGCCTTTTATGGTTACCCGAAGACGGACGAAAAAGATCCGCGATCCGAAGGCCGAGCGCGAGGCGCATAAATACGAACGGCCGATCGCGAGCCGCGAGCTGATCCAGCAGATCCTGCATGATCGCGGCGAACCGATGTCGTACGACGAGCTCATCGACGCCCTGGCGATCGATGACGAAGACGGCCGCGAGGCGCTGCGCCGCCGGCTGATCGCGATGGTCCGCGACGGCCAGCTCCTGCTCAATCGCCGCGAGGGTTATGTGCCCGTCGATTCGCGCAATCTCGTGCGCGGCCGGGTCATGGCGCACCCGGACGGTTTCGGCTTCCTGGTGCCGGACCAGGGCGGCGAAGACATCTACCTCAATCCCCGCGAGATGCGCCAGCTCCTGCACGGCGACCGTGCCGTGGTCCATGTCACCGGCGTCGACCGCCGCGGTCGCCGTGAGGGCTCGGTCGCGGAGATCCTGTCGCGGGCGAACGAGACCCTCGTCGGCCGCATCGTCGCCGAGGCCGGGGTGATGGCGCTGGTCCCGGACCACAAGCGGATCAACCAGGAGGTGCTGATCGCGCCGGAGCATGATGGCGGTGCCACCCACGGCCAGATCGCCGTGGTCGACATCATTGAGCAGCCGACGCGCCGGCGCCAGCCCATCGGCCGCGTACGCGAGGTCCTCGGCGAGCGCCTGCAACCGGGCATGGAGACCGACATCGCGATCAACTCCTACGGCATCCCCGCGGAGTGGCCCGAGGCGGTGACGAGCGAGGTCGCGGCGCTGCCTGACGAGGTGCCGGAAGCGGACAAGAAGGGGCGCAAGGATCTGCGCCGGTTGCCGCTGGTGACCATCGACGGCGCCGATTCGAAGGACTTTGACGACGCCGTGTTCTGCGAGCCCTGTCGGGACGGCACCTGGCGCCTGGTCGTCGCGATCGCCGATGTCGCGCACTACGTCCAGCCGGCGACCGCGCTGGATGCCGAGGGCGAACGCCGTGGCACCTCGGTCTACTTCCCCAATCGGGTCGTGCCGATGCTGCCGGAGAAGCTCTCCAACGGCCTGTGCTCGCTCAACCCCGAGGTCGACCGCCTCTGCCTCGTCTGCGACATGCGCATCGACCAACAGGGCGAGATCGTGCGCAGCCGCTTCCAGCGCGCGGTCATGCGCAGCCACGCGCGTCTGACCTACGACACCGTCGCCGCCATCCTGCTCGACGGCGACGCCGCGGCACGCGCCGCGCACGATCGCCTCGTGCCGCATCTGGAGAACCTGCACCGCCTGTTCGGCGTGCTGCACAAGGCGCGGCGCCGGCGCGGCGCGCTCGAGTTCGACTCGGTCGAGACCGAGATCCATTTCAACGACGTGGGCCGCATCGACCGCATCGCGCCGACCGAGCGCAATGACGCCCACCTGATCATCGAGGAGTGCATGATCGCGGCGAACGTCGCCACGGCGCGCTATCTCCAGCGCCACCGCCTGCCCGCACTCTACCGGGTGCACGACGCCCCGCAGACGGACAAGCTGGAGGATCTGCGCACATTTCTCGCTGAGCGCGGCCTCTCCCTGGGCGGCGGCGACGATCCCGCACCGCACGACTTCGCGGAGGTCATGCGCGCGGCCCGCGAGCGCCCCGACCACCACCTGATCCAGACGGCGATGCTGCGCACCCTCAGCCAGGCGGTCTATCAGCCCGACTGCAGCGGCCACTTCGGCCTCGCCCTTGAGGAGTATGCGCACTTTACCTCGCCGATCCGCCGCTATCCCGATCTGCTCGTGCACCGGGCGATCCACCATCGCCTCGACGGTGGCCGCCCGAAGCAGTATCGCTACGAGCACGACGACATGGTGCACTTCGGCGAGCACTGCTCGATGGCCGAGCGCCGCGCCGACGAGGCCACACGCGATGTCGAGCAGGTCCTCAAGTGTCAGTTCATGGAGAGCCGGGTCGGCGAGGCGTTCGACGGCATCATCACCGGGGTGACCTCGTTCGGCGTCTTCGTCGAGCTGCAGGCGACCTTCACCGAGGGGCTGGTCCACGTCACCTCGCTGGCGCGCGATTACTACCGCTTCGATCCGGTTGGCCACTGTCTCGTCGGTGACCGCTCCGGGCGCGTCTATCGCGTCGGCGATGGCCTGCAGGTTCGCGTCGTGCGCGTCGATGTCGACGAGCGCAAGATCGATTTCGAGCCGATCGGCGAGCCTGTCCCCGTCCACGGCGGCAAGGCCGCCGGGGAGCCCGGGGACAAGAAGGCCGGCAAGAAGAGAAAGGCCGGGCGCAAGGACAAGGGGCGCGATACGAAGAAGGGCGCGGGCAAGGACGCGGAGAAGAAGTCGGCAAAGAAACGCGGCCGGCGGCGATGAGCCGCGGCGCCGGGGCAGGGCGCTGCCCGGACGGGGGTGACGGACCCGAGACGGGCGCCGAGCGGCGCGTCGGCGGCGTGCATGCGGTGGAGACCGCGCTCGCCGGCGGCAGTGCGCGGGTGTACCGGTTGCTCGCTGATCCGCGCCGGCGTGACGGGCGTATGCGCCGGCTGCTGGAGCGCGCCCGCCGGGCCGGCGTCACCGTCGAGCGCTGCGACGGCGAGGCGATCACGGCCTGGCTCGGCGACACCCGCCATCAGGGGATCGCGGCGGAACTCGCCGGGACGGCGATCCTCGACGAGGCGGGGCTGCTTGAGCGGATCAACGCGCTGTCTTCGCCGCCGCTGCTGCTCGTCCTCGACGGCGTGCAGGATCCGCACAACCTCGGCGCCTGCCTGCGCACGGCCGAGGCCGCGGGTGCCGACGCCGTGGTCATCCCGCGCGATCGCGCCGCCCGGCTCACGCCCACGGTCGAACGCGCCGCCGCCGGGGCGACCGAGCATATCCCGATCGCCGCCGTGACCAATCTCGCCCGCACCCTTGAGCGCTTGCAGCAGGCCGGTGTCTGGGTCATCGGCGCCGCCGGCGAGGCCACCACCAGCCTCTATGACGCCGATCTCGCGGGGCCGCTGGCGCTGGTTTGTGGCGGCGAGGCCGACGGGCTGCGGCGGCGCACACGGCAGCTCTGCGACGACCTGGTCACCATCCCGCTGGCGGGCCGAACCGCCAGTCTGAACGTATCCGTGGCCGCTGGTGTCTGTCTCTTCGAGGCCCTGCGCCAGCGCGGGCCGCGCGTACCGGGTGAGCGGGGAGGTGGAGATGGCTGAACAGGCGACGGCAACCACGGACGCGCCCGTGCGTGCGCTCGCATGGACGGGCGATAGCCTGCATCTGCTTGATCAGCGCCGCCTGCCGGCGGAAGAGGCCTGGATCCGCGCGGACTCCGCTGCTGAGGTGGCCGCGGCGATCCGTGACATGGTCGTGCGCGGCGCCCCGGCGATCGGCATCGCGGCGGCCTACGGTATCGCGTTGGCGGCGCGCCGCGGCGACGACCTCGCCGCGGCAACGGCCGCGCTGGCGGCGGCGCGCCCCACCGCGGTCAATCTGGCCTGGGCGCTGGCACGGCTGCAGCGGTGCGTCGACGCGGGCGCCGGACCCGACGCGATCGTCGCCGAGGCGCAGGCGATCCACGCCGAAGATGTCGATATCAACCGCCGCATCGGCGCGGCCGGCGCCGCCCTGCTGCCCGGCGCCGGGGCCGTGATGACGCACTGCAATACCGGCGCCCTCGCCACCGGCGGCCATGGCACCGCGCTCGGCGTGGTCCGCAGCGCCTGGGCGGCGGACCGCCTCGACGAGGTCTGGGCCGGGGAGACCCGCCCGTGGCTGCAAGGGGCAAGGCTGACCGCGTGGGAGCTGCAGCGCGAGGGGATCCCCGTGCGTCTGTTCGTCGAGGGCGCCGCGGCCTGGCTGATGCAGCGTGGCAGCGTGCAGGCCGTCATCGTCGGCGCCGACCGCGTCGCGGCGAACGGGGACGTGGCGAACAAGATCGGTACCTGCGGCCTCGCCATGCTCGCCCGCGAACACGGCATCCCCTTTATCGTCGCCGCGCCCGTGTCGACCGTCGATGTCGCCACCGCCGACGGCGCGTCGATCCCGGTCGAACAGCGCCCGGCGGACGAGGTCCTCGCCTGTGCGGGCCAGGCGATCGCCCCGGCCGGCGTCGCCGCCTGGAATCCCGTGTTCGACATCACCCCGGCGCGGTTTGTCGACGCCCTGGTCACCGAGCGCGGCGTCATCCGTGACCCCGGTCCCGATGCCATCGCCGGCCTGGTCGACACCCCGGCCGCGGCGCCGTAACATCGAAGATTCGCCCGGGAGGTGCCCATGAGTGCGAAGAAGAGCCTGCTGATCCAGATCTTTGCGCGCGACGAGTCGGGACTCGTGGCCGCCATTTCCGGTTGCCTGTTCGACCTCGGCCTCAATCTCGGCGATACCACCTTCGCCGTGCTCGGTACGGGCGCGGAGTTCTCCGTTGTCGTCGAGGAGCCCGTGCCGGCGAGCAAGGCGGAGATCGAGGCGCGGCTGCGTGAGCTCGACGAGCTGACCGATGCCGAGATCCATGTCGAGGAGTTCGACATCGAACCCGTTCACGGGCCCTCGGCGAAGATCACCCACCGCATCATCCTCCGCGGCGCCGATCAGCCCGGCCTGGTCGCGCGCCTGTCCGAGGTGTTCGGCGACTATGGCGCCAATATCGTGCGCATGAACGCCGAGCGCGAAGTCGAGCGCGGGCGCTCGAGCTACGTCATCCGCTTCGCCGCCTGGGTGCCCGAGGATCGGGCCGAGGCTTTCATCGCCGCGCTGACGAACACGGCCAGCCAGATGCGGATGTTTTCGCAGTGGCACCGCGAATAGCCCTGACCTTCCGCCGGATCAACGCGATCGGCGCCGCGCTGGCGCTGTTCTCGCTCGCCTTCGCCTACTTCTGGCTCGAGCGCGCGCTCGGGCTCGACCCCTGTCCGCTCTGCGTCTTCGATCGCTACATCATCGGCACCGCGGCCGCCGTCTTTGCGCTAGCGGCCCTGCACAACCCTGCCCGCAACTGGGCCCGGCGGTTCTATGCCGGCATCAATGCGCTGGTCCTGCTCGTCGGCGTCGGCATCGGCATCCGCCACGTCTGGCTGCAGCACCTGCCCGAAGACCAGGTCCCCGCCTGCGGCCCCGATCTCGACTACATGTTCGAGGTCTTCCCCGTGACCGAGGCCCTGACGATGGTCCTCGAGGGCTCCGGCTCCTGCGCCGAAATCGATGCCAGCTTCCTCGGCGTTACCCTGGCCCAGTGGACGCTCGTGCTCGTCATCGGGCTGCTGCTCCTGCCGCTGTGGCTGCTGTTTCGGCCTCGCCCCTGAAGGCCTGGGCCGTCGAAGCTGAGCTGAAGAAAATCATCCGTGAACGGTTTCACAGAACAGCATGATGGGCTGGTTCAGGGCTTGAAGGTTTTCGCATGATCCAATAGGTTGGCCTTCATGCAGGATAATGGGCCGTAGAGAGCCTTTCAGGTTGGCAGAGGTACTGCGCAAGGCAGATTCAGGCCCATAGTGGCGGCCGGTGCGGTGGAGCGAGGGGGAGTCATGAATCAGGCGCGACACGAGTTTATCCGGGATTTGCTCCACGACGGCGGCATTGACGTCGGCCTTGGGGTGGAGGAATACGTCGCCGCCGCCTATGAAAATCTCCTCGGGTACGAGGATGCGAGCGCGATGACCAACGCCGAGGATCGGCTCGGCTACTGGGTCGATCGCCTCGAATCGGGCGATCTCAACCAGGACACCTTCATCCCCGAGTTTCTCTATCTCGCCTGGCGCTGGCAGGGGGATTTCGTCCCCGAGCAGGACTTCGTCTCCAACCGCATCGCCGTCGAGAGCGCCTGGGACGTCGCGGACGCCCTCTACTTCGCCCCCGAGGAGGTGCGGCCCTCATCGGATGAAGCCCTCGCGGGCATCGCCGATCACGCCAGCGGCGCGCGCTCGGCCGCCATGGCCCGCCCCGGTTCACAGCCCCCGGATGGGGACGCGGTGTCCGGCTTTCCCTTCCCCGATCTCAAGGGCGCCTATGAGGGCACCTGGCCCGATGACCCCGACGATCCCGATGGGCCGGGCGATCCGGGTGACCCCGACGCGCCGGGGGGGCCGGGGGATCCCGATGACCCGGACAGCCCGGGTGCCCCGGGCGATCCCGACGGTCCGGGCGATCCGGACGACCCCGATGATCCGGATGGCCCGGGCGATCCGGATGACCCCGATGGTCCCGGGGACCCTGATGACCCCGATGGTCCCGGGGACCCTGATGATCCCGATGGTCCGGGCGATCCGGATGATCCGGACGGGCCTGGGGATCCGGATGATCCCGACGACCCCGATGCGCCGGCCCGCCCGCCGGAGGTGCGTGTCGATGACATCATGCTACCCCTGGAAGATCTCGTTGCCGACGAGGAGCAGCTCGTCGCCGTGCTCGCCGACATCACCGAGAGCGCGGACGTACCGCTACGCGACTTCAGCCTCCAGCTCGTGGTCACAAATGCCTTGGGCAGCGAGGTCTACCGCGACACGCTGGACGATCCCGCGATCCCGCGTGATGGCACCGTTACCGAAGGCTTCGATTTCGAGCTTGGCGAATGGGCCAGCGCCGACATCGAGCCGGGCGACTATCGTGCCGAGGTCATCGCCGAGGCGGACAACCTCGCCGGCCCCGTCGTCGGCGAAGAGACCTTCCGCCTGGCGCCGGAAGCCGGCTTCGAGATCACCCGTTTCGATGACCTGGAAGTGCCGCTCGACGAGCTGGCCGAGCTCGAGGTCGAGATCAGCAATACCAGCGACATCGATTTCGGCACCCGCGAGATCCGCCTTACCGTCGACCCCGGCAGTGTCAATGGCGTCACCGAGCAGGAGCTGAGCCTGCGCGGCGGCCAGTCCGACACCGTCCTGTTCTTCATCGATACCGAGGCGCTCGCCCTCGGCGGCGGGGAGTTCGATATCACCATCGAGGCGGGTGGCGACGACACCCGCATGGCCAACCTGACCGTTCGCGGGGCTGAACTCGAGTTCGAGTTCGACGGCATTGTCGACGAGCTCGTTGCCGATGGCTGGTTCAACACGTCGATGGAGATCGGCGGCGAACTCACCGAAGTCAACGATGCGGAGACGGG
>SLKC01000073.1 GCA_007134775.1 Ectothiorhodospiraceae bacterium
GCCCGCTTGCCGGCTGGGAGGTTTGCATGGCGGATGAAAGCTTTCGCGTCGTCTTCCGCGGCGAGATCGCCGCGGGCGAATCGGCCACCGATGTACGCGAGCGCCTCGCGCAACGGCTGCGACTCACGCCGGAACGCATCGAGCGGCTCTTCTCCGGTCGCCCCGTCGTCGTCAAACGCGGCATGGAGCAGGGCGCCGCGGAAAAGATCCGTGCCGCGTTCAGGCAGGCCGGTGCGATCTGCGAGGTCGAAGCCGAGGCGTCCACCCAGGCGCCGTCCGAGGACCCGCCGGTGACCCCGCCCCGGCATACCTCGGAGGCACGCCCGGCCCACACGGCACCCGAGCCCGAGAACGTGCGCGAGGAGGCCGAGACAAGCCGTGCGGCCGGCACCGCCGCCGATCCGGCGCCCTCCGAGCCCGTCGCCGCTGGCAGCGAGGCGCCCGGGGATGATCCCAATCGCACCATCATCCCCCTTGCGATCCCCGACGATGTCGGCGACCTGGAGATCGATCGGGGCGATGCCTACGTCTCACCGCCCGACGACACACCACCACCGCAGATCGATACCAGCGGCCTCGACATCGACGACTCGCCGGATCCGCTCGAGGCGCCCGACACCACCACGCAACCGCCAGAAATCGACACCAGCCAGCTCGAGCTCGCCCCGCTGGACGCACACAGCCGACCGCGGTAGCGCTCTCGACCCCGGCGTGCCCGATGGTGGCGCACCTCGAGGGCGGCGCCCGTCAACCCGAGTCGCTCGGCTCCTGCTGGGTTGTAGACGCCTCGCCACACTCCCTGTTCACCAGAGCCGGGTGCTCGGGATCGGTGGGATGCGGCCGCGAGAACAGGCGACGGCGCGGACCCGCGGGACGGGGTCGATCGGCGGCGAGCCCCCCTTCAAAGCCGTACATCATCACCAGGAAGATCCCCGCCAGGGGCAGCGCCGCAGCGATCGCCGCTGCCTGCAGCGCGCTCACGCCGCCCGCGAGCAGCAAGGCGCCACCGATCAGGCCCATGCCCAGCCCCCAGATCAGCCGGTGACGCCGCAACGGGTGGGTCTGCCCACCCGCCAGCAACTGGTTGACGACAAAGGTGGCTGCCGCCATCGAGGTCAGGAAGTAGGTGGCGATCAGCACGATGACGAGGATCAGGGCCAGCGTCGCGAGCCACCCGGGCAACGGCAACAGCTCGAGCGTGCGGAACAGCGCGACGGCCTCGTGCTCGGCAACCGCATCGACCAGCACCCCCGAATCCGCCAGTTCCAAGTGGAGCGCCGTGCCGCCGAACACCGTCAGCCACACGATGGTGAGCAGTGTCGGCACGAACAGCACCCCGAGGACGAATTCGCCGAGCGTGCGCCCGTAGGAGATGCGTGCGATGAAAATGCCGACGAAGGGTGCCCAGGAAATCCACCAGCCCCAGTAGAACAGCGTCCATGTGCGGTGCCAGCCCGTCTCCTCGACCGGCGAGACCCAGAGGGATTGCCCCACCAGGTTCTGCAGATACTCGCCGATGCCGTGGAACCCGAGATTGACCAGGAACAGGGTCGGCCCCGCGAACAACAGGAGCACGCCGATCATCAGGGTGAGCGCCAGATTGACGTTGGAGAGGTTCTCGATCCCGCGGCGCAGGCCGGCCATCAGCGTCGCCGTGCCGAGCACCGTCACCACTGCGACGACGATCAGCTCGTTCACCAGCGTGATCTCGATGCCGGCGAGTTCGTTGAGGCCCACGACTAGCTGTTGCGCCCCCAGACCGAGCGAGGTCGCCACCCCGGCGACGGTACCGAAGACCGCGAAGATATCGACGGCATGACCGAGCGGGCCGTAGATGCGCTCCCCGAGGACGGGATAGAGCGTGGTCCGCAGCGTCATCGGCAATCCGTGCCGGAAGCTGAAATAGGCGAGCGTCAGCCCCATCAGGGCAAAGACGCCCCAGGCGTGCAGGCCCCAGTGGAAGTAGGTCAGGCGCAGTGCCGCATGGGCACGCTCGCTGTCCGGGGCATCGCCGCCGGCGAAGGGGTTCGAGGCGTAGTGCTCGATCGGCTCCGCGATCGACCAGAAGATCAGGCCGATCCCCATGCCGGCGGCGAAGAGCATGGCGAACCACGACACCGGATGGAATTCGGGTCGGGCGTCGTCGCTGCCGAGACGGACATGGCGATAGCGGCCAAAGCCGAGACGCAGGAGGTAGACGACGATCACCGTCGTCAGCAGTGCATAGAGCCAGCCGAAGGCGGACTCGATGCCCGCGCGCAGCTCCGTGAACAGCGCACCTGCGGTCTCCGGCCAGGCCACAGTAAAGAGGATAAATGCGCCCAGAACCATGACCGAAGGCCATGCGACGGCCGGGATCTGGCCGCGAAGTAAACCGGACTGCGCCTGCATGGTGCGCTCGCTCTGTGCCGGGGATCGGGAAAAGTCGTGCCGGGGGCCGCTCGGTCACAGCGGCCCCCGGCGAAACGGGGATGGTTCAGCCGCGCTTGTAGGTACCGATCAGCCGATTCATGCCCAGGATGTGCGGTTCGGCCTGCTCGAGGAACTGCCACATGGTCAGGCCGGGCGCGAGGTCGAGCGAGCGATCGAGGGCGAGGACCCAAAAGTAGTAGTGGTGCAGGCCGTGGCCCTCCGGCGGCATCGGTCCGCCGTAACCGCTGTTGCCGAAATCGTTGACTCCCGCCGTGCCAGCGCTGGTCCCCTCATCCAGGCCATCGATCGAGCCCGGCAGATCGTAGAGGACCCAATGAACGAAACCATAGGTGCCCGGTGTGACCAACGGCGCGTCGGGGTCGTGGCAGATGACGGCGTAGGCCTTCGTGCCCGCCGGAGCGCCGGTCCAGCGCAGCGCTGGCGAGAGATCGTCGCCCTCACCGCTGTGCCGGGCCGGGATGGCACCGTGCGGCTCGAAAGCGGGAGTGGTCACCTGCATGTCGGACAGTGCGAATCCCATAGCCTCACCTCCACTCGTTCCGTTCCGGTTGTCCAACGATAACATCCTCGACCCGCGATCTTGTCGCGGCATTCGCCGCCCGCAGGTCGATTTCAAAGGCGATCGCGCAGGCCGAGTGCGAGATAGGTACCCCGCAGCAGCCAGGGCCGCAGGGCGGACGCGGGCAGGCGCGCGGGCAGGCCGTGCATCACCCGCGGGAGAACATCACGCGGCGCATCGACACCGGCGACCAGCCGCGCCAAGCGCTGCCCGGTCAACGGTGCCGTATTGACGCCGTTGCCGTGGTAGCCAAAACCGAACCAGACACTCGGGTCGTTCTCCAGTGCCCCCGCGGCAGGGACCCGGTCACGCGTCAACGCGATCAGCCCGCGCCAGAAGTGCGTGATCTCGACGTCACGCCACGCCGGGAACACCTCCCGAAAACGCCACTCGAGCCAGGCCCGCATCCGCGCCCCCGCTTCCGGCGTTCCACGCACATCGCCGCGCGCCCCGAAGAGGAAGCTGCGATCGGGCAACAGTCGATAGTAGAACAGCAGATGGCGCGTGTTGCTCATCGGCGCATGCGTATGGAAGGGCTGGGCGGCGATCTCGGCGTCGGTGAGCGCGCGCGTGGTGATGATATTGGAGATCACGGGCAGGCAGCGGTGATCCAGGGCAGCGGCGAGCCCGTCGCGGTAGTAACCGTTGGTGGCGACGATCACGCGGCGGGCGCGCAGGCTGCCACGCGCGGTCTGCAGGACATGCTCGCGCCCCTCGCGGCGCCAATCGAGCACGCGACTGTAACCGTGCAGGTGCGCGCCATGACGCCTCGCGGCGCCAGCGAGGCCGAGCGCGAACTTCAGCGGATGGAGCGCGCAGCCGTGCTCGCTCCACAGGGCGCCGAACTGCTCCGTTCCCCCATGTCCCACGGCAGCGAACTCCTCCGCCGTATAGAGCGCGGTACGGATACCGAAGAGGGTCTCCAGCGCCTGCGCCTCCGCGCGCAGCTCACGCATGCGGCTGGGCTTGTGGGCGACACTGAAATGGCCCTCGCCACACAGGTCACAGTCGACCCCTTCGTCCGCGCAGAGCTGGCGCACGAGCTCGATGCCGGCGACCTGGTCATGATGGTAGGCCTGTGTCGCCGCGCGGCCGTGGCGCCGCAGCATCTGCTGCAGCGACAACTTCGTCGCCCCCGTAACGCAGAGTCCGCCATTACGCCCCGAGGCCCCCCAGGCGATCGGGCCCGCCTCGAGGACGCGGGCCTCGATGCCGTGATCGCGGGCCAGGTGCAGAGCCGCGGAAAGCCCCGTATAGCCGCCCCCGATGATCGCGACATCACAGCGCTCGTCCGCCTCCAGTGGGGTTTCCGGCGCGCGTAGATGACCCGCCGTGGCTTCCCAGTAACTGGGCGCGTTGGTGCGGGTGTCGTAGATCGCGTGGTCATACATCGATGCCATCCCCTGTCCGAGCGCCGGCAGCCGCTGCACCGGATCTGCTATAGTGTAAGCGCTTGCGCACGATACGCGCCTACCACCTGTACTTCTCCGAACACGGAGTCCGGCATGCCGCCACCGGCCGCCGTCGCCGGCGCGACCCGACGGTACCGCACGTCCATCGTCGCGGGCGCCCTGCTCATTACCGCATCGGAGCTCGTCCTCGCCACGATGGGTGCGGCCGTCAAGGCCGCGTCGACCGAACTCTCGACCGGCATGATCGTCTTCTTCCGCAGCCTGATCGGTCTGCTCGTGCTTCTGCCACTGCTGACCGGACGCGGCTCGGCGGGGCTATGGCCCAGTGCCGGCCTCTGGCCGCTCTACCTGCAGCGCGCGCTGGTCGGCCTCGC
>SLKC01000016.1 GCA_007134775.1 Ectothiorhodospiraceae bacterium
CCACCGTGCCAATGATACACTGCAACCAGACCCCGCGGGCATCATAGCCGCTGTGCCAGCACAACCAGAGCACGAACGGGGGCAGCCAGACGTGGTAGAAGGAAGTGATGCGCGCGATCAGCGGGATCTCGTCATCGAACATGTAAGCGGTCGCGCCGGTGACGCTGTCGCCGACGACGAGGCCGGTGCCGAAGTCGAGCACCCAGACCAGCCCGATCACGATGACGGTGCCCGCCTGGCTGGCGACGAGCAGCGGGTTCGGCCGCCACACCGCATACAACAGGATGAACTGTGCCACATTGCACAGCCACCAGAAGTTCTGGAACCCGTACGTGGCCACGATGATCGGCACCCACACGGCAATCCATAAGGTGAATGCCAGGCGGACACCCCGCGGTACCGGTTCGCCCTGTATCATCACGCGCGTGTCTCCTCGGGCCGGGACACGCACCATGGTAACGGTTCTCGCACACGCAACGCCCACCGCGGGTGGACCGGCAGTACCGCTACGCACACCTCCAGGGCAGGCCGCTGCGGATCATCGCGGGAGTCGGCGCCCGTGACCGCTGCGAACGCCGCGTCCGATTTTCAGCCTCCGGCGATCGAGACCCGGGAGACCGACGCCGGTGTCGCCATCCATCTCAGCGGCGACTGGACACTGCGTGCGCTGTGCCCCCACCTCGACGAACTCCGGGCGCGCCTGACGGCGCTGGCCCGCGACGATGCCCACGCCTGGGACCTCAGCGCGATCCACCGCCTCGACAACACCGGCGCCCTGATCCTGTGGAAGGCGTGGGGTCGCACCTTCCCGTCCTCAGTGGCACTGCGCGACAGCCACCGCCCCGTGTTCGCCAACTGGGAGACGCGCCAGCCGCCGCACTTCGACGAGCCGCGGCGACCGCCGAGCGAGCGCGCGCTGGCGACGCTGGCCCGCCCGGCACGGGCCGCACACCACCATGCGCGTGACTGGCTCGCCCTCCTCGCCCGCTTCCTGCGCGATGTTGCCGACCTGCTCGCGCATCCGCGGCGCATCCCGTGGCGCGAGATCTCCGCGATCATCCACCTCACCGGCGTGCGCGCGCTGCCGATCACGGGCATCCTGGGCCTGCTGTTCGGTGTGGTGCTGGCCTATCAGGCCGCGATCCATCTACAGGCGTTTGGGGCCGACACCTTCGTCTCCGAGATGGTCGGCTTTACCATGGTCCGCGAGATGGGCCCGTCGATGACCGCGATCATCCTGGCGGGGCGCTCCGGTTCGGCGATCACCGCACAGATCGGTGTCATGCGCCTGACCCAGGAGCTCGATGCGATGAAGGTGATGGGCATTTCCAGCAGCCAGCGCATCCTGCTGCCGCGCATCATTGGGCTGACCATCGTGCTGCCGCTGCTGTCGATCTGGGTGATGCTGCTCTCGCTCAGCGGCGGCGCACTGACCGCACACCTCGCCATCGGCCTCGATTACACGCATTTCTTCAGCACCCTGCCCACGGCGCTGCCGCTGGTGAACCTGTGGATCGGCCTGGCCAAGGCGGCGCTGTTCGGGGCTGCAATCGCGATCACCGCCTGCCACTTCGGCCTGCGCATCGAGCCGAACACGCGCAGCCTCGCCGCCGAGACGACGCGTTCGGTCGTCGCGGGCATTGCGCTGGTCATCATCATCAATGCCAGCGCCACGGTCGTGCTGCAGAACATCGGGTTCAAGGGCGTATGAACCGCAATACAACCGCAGTCGAACTCGCCGGCATCTGGACCGATTTCGGCGACAGGGCCGTGCATCGCGGCATCGATCTGCGCGTGCCTGGCGGCCAGAAGCTGGCCCTGGTCGGCGGCTCCGGCAGCGGCAAGACCACCCTGCTGCGCATCATGCTCGGTCTGCTCGCCCCACAGCAGGGCACGGCCCGGCTGTTCGGGCGTGAACTGGAGACCCTCAGCGACGACGACCAGCAGGCGATCCGCAACCGCTGCGGCGTGCTGTTCCAGGGGGGCGCACTATTCACCGATCTGAACATCTACGACAACATCGCCCTGCCCCTGCGCGAACTCGATGCGCTGGACGAGGACACCATCGCCGAGCTCGTCTGTATGAAGCTGTTGATGGTGCGTCTCGACGAACGTGTGGGCTCGCTGATGCCGTTCGAGCTCTCCGGCGGCATGGTCAAGCGCGCAGCACTCGCGCGCGCACTGGCCCTCGAACCCGAGCTGCTGTTCCTCGACGAGCCGACCTCGGGTCTGGATCCGCTCGCCGCGGAGAACTTCGTCGACGTCATCAACCGCCTGCACCGCGATCTACGCTTCACCATGGTGATGGTGACGCACGACGTACACAGCCTGCATGATCTGTGTGATCAGGTCGCCGTGCTCGCCGACGGCGAGCTGGTCGCCCACGGGCCCATCGATCAGGTGATCGAGTCCGAGCACAGTTTCGTGCACCATTTCTTCCGCGGCGGCAGGAGCCGACCCATATCAGGCGCGGGGGCCCCCTGAGACGATGCACGACCGCAGCTACGCCCTGTTCACGGCCGTCTTCATTCTGGCGCTGGCCATCGCCATCGGAGCTACGGCCTGGTGGCTTGCCGATGTCGACACCCAGCGGCGCCCCTACGAACTCGCCACCGCGCACAGCGTCTCCGGACTGACCGACGCCTCGCGGGTCTACTACCGCGGCGTACGGGCGGGGCGCGTCGAGGCGGTCCGAATCACCCCGGAGGGCGAGATCCGCATCCGCATCGAGATCGACCGCGACATCCCCATCACCCACGGCACCTTCGCGACGATGCAGACGCAAGGGCTGACCGGCATCTCGCATCTCGAGCTCGAGGACACCGGTGAGGATCCGCGCTCGCTGGCCACAACGGCCGACGACCCTGCCCGCATCCCCTTGCGTCCGGGGCTGCTCGACCGGCTCGCGGACACCGGCGAGGCGGTATTCGACGACATCGAGCGCATCGCCGGGCGCATCGAGCGCCTGCTCAGCGAGGACAACATCGAGCGCGTCGACGGCATCCTGGCCAACCTCGAGACCGCCAGCGGCGACTTCATCGGCCTGCAGGCGCAGGCGGAGACAGCCCTGGCGGCGATTCCCGACGTCGCCGCCGATGCCAGCCATTCGCTCGCGCGCATCGACGCAGTCACCGCCGACTTGCACGCCTTCATGCCACGCCTCGACGACATCGCCGACGACTTCAGCCAGCTCGCGCGCGATGGCAGCCGCCTGAGCGTGCAGATCGAGCAGGATGTCGGCCGTCTGAGCGACCAGCTCGAGCGCGATGTCGGTGGCCTGAGCCGGCGCATCGATCGCGATGTCATTCCGGATCTGCAGCAGACGCTGGACCGGGTCTACAGCGCCGCCGACGATGTCTCCCGGCTCTCGCGCGGCATCGAGGAGGAGCCGGGGAGCCTGATCCGTGGGCGCCTGCCACACCGCCCCGGGCCGGGCGAACGCGGTTATCGACCGCAAGGAGGGCAATGATGCGCCACCTGCACCCGCTGCTCCTACTGCTGGCCGCGAGCCTGATCAGTGGCTGCGGCGGCTTGTTGCCCGAGCCCGCCGAAAGCCCGCGGGTGATCGATCTCGGCCCCGGCAGCGACCCCAACGACGACGCCGAGGCCATTGCCGCGATCACCCTGGCCCGTGTCGACGCCCCGCGCTGGCTCGACGACACCGCCATCCACTACCGGCGCCTCGACCACGATCCGAACACGCTGGAGCGCTACGCCCAGCATGTCTGGGCCGCGCCGCCGGCGGAGCTGATCGCTGCCGAGGCCGAGGCCATGCTGCGCGCCCGCGGGGGGCGCGACGGCCCGCCGCAAGCGCGGCTCGAGCTGCGCCTGACGCGTTTCGAACAGGTCTTCGAAAGCGCCGAGGCCGCCTACGTCGATGCCCGGGTCAGCGCCGTGCTGATCCCGCGCGGCAATGGCGCGACCCGCCAGCGCGAGTTCCGCGCACGCCTCGACACCCGGGCCGACGTCGACGGTGCGGTCGACGCGCTGCCGCGGGCGGCCCACGAGATCATCGGCGACATGGGTGACTGGCTGGCCCGGGAACACCCGCCCGGCGACTGAACGCAAGCCCCGCCCGCGCCGACGCGGCAGGCGCGTCCCGTGATCGCCGTGGCGCGGCGGCTGTGCCTGGCGTCCCGATCCTGGCCGGAAGCCGTGCACCGTGGCTCCCGCGTCGCTGGCGTCATCCGGCTCGCGGCCCAGTGATGCGGCGCGACGGGCTCCGCGGGTGCTGATGGCGCGGCCAATCCGGTAGAATGCTGCGCCTGACGTCCAGCACAGCGGCCCCACCATGCCCCTTAGCCCTCTCCCCGACTCGGTCAACGCCCGCAAGCGCTACAAGCGCCTCAAGCGCCAGACCGGTCAGGCGATCGCCGACTTCTCCATGATCGCCGACGGCGACCGCGTCATGGTCTGCATGTCGGGCGGCAAGGACTCGCATGTCCTGCTGGATCTGTTGCTGGATCTGCAGCAGCGCGCCCCGGTCCGCTTCGAGTTGGTCGCCGTCAACATGGACCAGAAGCAACCGGGCTTCCCCGAGCATGTGTTGCCCGACTACTTCCGCGAGCGCGGGGTCGACTGGCACATCATCGAGCAGGACACCTACTCGACTGTGGTCTCGGTCGTGCCCGAGGGCAAGACGATGTGCGGGCTGTGCTCGCGCCTGCGCCGCGGCGCGCTCTACTCGTGGGCGGCGGAGAACGGCGTGACCAAGATCGCGCTGGGCCACCACCGCGACGACATCATCGAGACCTTCTTCCTCAACCTCTTCCATGGCGGCAAGCTCAAGGCGATGCCGCCGAAGCTGCGCTCCGATGACGGGCGCAACGTCGTCATCCGCCCGCTGGCCTACTGCAGCGAGGCGGACATCGCCAAGTACGCCGCCGAGCGCGGCTTCCCCATCATCCCCTGCAACCTGTGCGGCTCGCAGGAGAACCTGCAGCGCCAGAACATCAAGGCGATGCTCGCCGAGTGGGAGCGTGCGCACCCGGGGCGCAAGGAGACCATCTTCGCCGCGCTGCAGCACGTCGCCCCGTCGCAGCTCGCCGACCGGGCGCTGTTCGACTTCGACGCACTCGCGGGCGCTGCGGCGCAAGCCACCACCTCCGCGGACAACGACGCCGCCCCAGTGCCCATGCCCACCGCAGCGCCGCTACACTGGCATCCGCGCAGCGCCGGCGGCGGATGAGCGACGACCGAGCCAGCACGGGGACGACCACACCGCGCGCGTTCGACCACCCCGGGGCGCCGCCCGGGCGCGAGCCCTTTCTCGTCGGGGCGGCCATCGGCACCGGGCTCGTCGCTCAGGCCGCCGAGCGTGGGCAGGCGGACTTCCTATTGGCACTCAACGTCGGTCGGCTGCGCTCGATGGGCCTGCCTTCGATCAGCTCGATGCTGCCGTTCGCGGCGGCCAACGATCTGGTCATGGATTTCGTCGAGAACGAGCTGGTGCGCCCGACCCGCATCCCCGTCTACGTCGGACTGGCCGTCTGGGAAGCCGAGGCCCGCCTGGACGCGCGGCTGGCGGCGATCCGTGCCGCGGGTCTCGCCGGCGTGGCGAACTTCCCGACCGCCGTCCACTACCCCGAAGACGCCGCACGCGCACTCGACACGGGCGGCCTCGGTTTCGGCGCGGAGCTGGCGCTGCTCGAACGAGCCCGCCTGCACGGCCATCGGGTGCTCGTCTACGTCAAGACGCGCGCGCAGGCCGAACAGGCCGCACGGCTCGAGCCCGAGCTGTTGTGCGTGAACTTCGGCTGGAATGCGGGCGGACGACTCACCGATCTCCAGCCCGAGGTATCGATCGACGAGGCCATCCTGCGCGCCACCGACATCGCCCGCGTGGTCCGGCGACGCTCGCCCCATACGCTCTGCCTGATCGAGGGCGGGCCGATCGTCCATCCCCACCAGGTCGCCCAGATCTGCGTCGAATCGGGAATGCAGGGCTATATCGGCGGCTCCACCATCGACCGCCTGCCGATCGAGGACGCCGTGGTCGATGCCACGCTCGCGTTCAAGTCGGCCGGCCTGGCGCGCCAGCGCGAGCGCGGCGAGCGCGCCAACCTGTTGGGCCATGCCGCAGCGGTCGGGCTCCACGGCGGCTCGTCGGTGCTCGTCGAATGCCTGTCGCGCCTACGGGCCCTCGCCGACGGGCGCTCGCCGATCGTTGTGACCGGCCCCGCCGGCACCCAGCGTCATGCGGCGTTACGCTTCGCCCGGCGCGAGGCGGGTTTGCGCGATGAGGTGGCAACTCACCTGCTGGTCTCCGACCACGCCGAGCCCCAGCTCGGCATGCGCCTGTTCGGCCACGGCGACGGCCGCCAGGGACTGCTCATCGAGTGCGATCGCCGGCCTCTGCTGATCGAGCCGCTTGAGGGGCTGTCGCGGCGCTGGCAGCGCAAGCTGGCACGGCTGCTCTCCCGCGGCATGGTTACGCCGTTCCGCGGTAATCGGGCCATCGCCACGCGGCCATGGCTGTTGTGCCTGAGCGAGCGACCGCTGGCGGAGCTGCACGCCGAGGGCAGCCTGATCGACGAGCTCTACGGGGTGTTGCGTGAACGCGAGGTACGCATGCCGGTACTTGCTGAACGCGGCGAGGATCTGGCCACGATCGTGACCGCGCTATGCGCGAGCCGGGGGCTGAACCTCGAACTCACCGGTTCGGCGATCGCGCTGCTGCAGCGCCAGGCCTGGCCGGGCAATCTGCCCGAGCTTGAACGCCTGCTCGACCGCCTGCGCGGCGCCGGCGTGGTCGGCGAGGTCACGGCCGCGACCCTGGAGCCCTTCCTTGATGACGCCCAGGGCAAACCCGGGCCAACGACGCCGGGCGGCATCGAGGCCGAGGAGCGCGAATGGCTGCTCGCCGCCCTGCGCCGACACGCCTTCAACCGCACCGCTACCGCCAGCGCCCTCGGGCTCTCGCGCAAGACCCTGTACAACCGGATGCGCCGACTCGGTCTGTAGTCACGGTGGCGTCGCCTCGCGCCGCAGCGTCAGCGGCAGCCACGCGCCACTGCCAGCCCCGGCGCGATAATCGAGCACCCCGGAGCGCACCCGCGGCAATTCTCCCCGCGGCACCCGTGGCTCGGCCACGACCCAGTCCGCGAGCAGATCCACAGCGGGTGGGCCGCGCCCCGGTGCACCAACCGTCGCCACAGTGGCAAAGCCACGCTCCGCCGCGACCTGCAAACGCAGCGCCTCATTCGCCAGCGAGAGTCCGCCCTGCTCGGCGGTGGCGGCGAACCCGCCCGTGAGACGAGTGATCCCCGGGAAGGCAGCAATGCCGGCGCCACCGGCGCGCTCGACGGCGTCGAGCAGGCGCGCGAGATCGAGAAAGGGGTGCGCGAGGAACGCGCCCACGACCGCCCCCCGCGGTAACCGTGTACCCGCGAGCGCTGCCAAGAGCTCGGCGTTGTAGTCGCGCGTCGGCAGCAACAGCGCGAGCCAGGGATCGGCGGCGAAGTACTCGGGCCACTCCAACGTGACCAGGGCGCGATGCCCCCCTTCCCGCGCGGCGCCGGCGTGTTGCACCGGAATGATCGCCCATTGTGCTTCGAGCTGGTGCATCAGCGAAAAAATTACCCGGATTTACACACATGGGCGAAGTAACCGTATTGTAGGCGTTTTCCGGCGCTGCCTATACTCGACCCCAATACGGTCCACCGGGCCGCGGGAGGCAGATCGGCCGTGACCCAATTTCTCGCCATAACGCTCAATGGCCTCACCCTGGCGGCACTCTATTTCATCGTCGCCAGCGGCTTCACGCTGGTTTTCGGCCTGATGCGCAACATCAATCTCGCGCACGGGGCCTTCTATCTGCTGGGCGGCTATATCGGCTTCGAGGCCCTGCAGGCGAGTGGCAACTGGTTCTTCGCGGTCGCCGCCGCCTTCGTCGCGATCGCCGTGCTCGGCGCCCTCCTGCAGATGCTGGTGTTCCGCCACCTCGATGGCCAGGAGCTGCGCCAGACACTGATCACGCTGGCGCTGTCGATCATCCTCGCCGATCTCATGCTCTGGTTCTGGGGCGGGCAGACCTACCAGATCGCGGCCCCGGAGGCCTTCCAGGGTCCGTTGCGCACCGGCCTCGATGTCCTGCCGGCCTATCCGGCGATGCGCCTGGTCAACATCGGCATTGCCATCGTCATCGGCGTCCTGCTCTGGCTCTTTCTGACACACACGCGCACCGGCATGATGATCCGCGCCGGGGTCGACGACCGTGCAATGCTGCAGGCATCCGGTGTCAACGTCCATCGCGTCTTCGCCGCCACCTTTGCCCTGGGCGCGGGGCTGGCCGGACTCGCCGGGGTACTCGGCGGCACCGTGGAATCGCTCTCCCCGGGCGAGGATATCCGCATCCTGTTGGCGAGCCTGGTCGTGGTCATCGTCGGCGGCATGGGTTCGGTCGTCGGCAGTGCGGTGGGCGCCGTGCTCATCGGCCTCGCGCAGCAGTACGGGCTCGCCTACACCCCGACCTACGGGGCGCTCTATACCTTTGTCATCCTGATCGTGGTCCTGGCCGTCCGGCCCCAGGGCCTGTTCGGGCGGAGCTAGGACAATGGGCGCCACCCTGCTCGATTGGCTCAAGCGCCCCAGCCCCGCCGAATGGGGCCTGCTCGCGGTGCTCGTTCTCATCGTCCCCGCCTTTGCCAGTGACTTCTGGTTGGTTCAGGTGTTCGCGCGCTCGATGATCCTGGGGCTCATCGCGCTGGGCCTCACCTTCCTCGCCGGTTTCGCCGGCATCGTGTCGCTGGCGCAGATGACACTGGCCGGTGTCGCCGCCTATACGGTCGCGATCTTCACCACGGGCGATGCCTGGCCGGGCTTCACTCTGGACCCCGCGATCACGATCCCGCTCGCCCTGCTGCTCGCCGTCCTCGCCTCCGTGATCGTGGGCTGGCTGGCGGTGCGCACGACGGGCATCTACACCATCATGATCACGTTGGCGATCGCCGTGGTGTTCGCCACCTTCGCGCGACAGAACTACACCCTGATGGGCGGCTTCACGGGCTTCACCGAAGTCTGGGCACCGACCATTGGCGAGACTTCACTGCGCATGCCGCTGCCGTTCTACTTCACCTGTCTGGTGGTGACGGTCATCGGCTACTGGGCAATCCGCCATCTCAGCCGCACGCCCCTGGGCCTGTCGCTCCAGGGGATCCGCGATGGCGCACGGCGAATGGCCTCTCTGGGCTACCACGTCCACGGCCACCGCATCCTGGCCTACGCGATCGCCGGACTGATCGCCGGCGCCGGCGGCATCCTGATGGTCTGGTTCAACCAGCGCATCGACCCTTCCACGGTTGATGTGATGCCGGTCATCAACATCCTGATCATCGCGGTGATCGGCGGACTCGGTCACCCGATCGGCGCCTTCATCGGCGCCTTCATCTTCGTCCTGCTGGATATCTTCGCCGCCGACCTGATCCCAGGCGCGCGCGAACGCTTCAATTTGCTGATCGGCCTGATCTTCCTGCTGATCGTGGCGTTCTCGCGTGACGGCATCGTGGGTATCTGGCAGTCCTATGCCCGAGCCATGCGGGAGCGCGAGCCGGACGATTGAGCCCGGCCCGCCTCCGACGGGAGCCATGGTGATGCACGCTCCCGCCACAATCGAGGGGAGGTAGAGACATGACCCACAAACCTGCAAAGCTGGCAGCGACTTCCGCAGCCGTGATGCTCGCCGTTTCACCGGCAGTGTTCGGCGACGACGAGCCGCTGGTCATCGGCACGATGGCGACACTCGAGGGCGCATTTGCCTCGGCCGGCGAGGACGGCATGCGGGGCTTTGAGATGGCGCTCGCCGAGTATGACTACGAGATCGGCGGCCGCGAGATCGAGGTGATCACCGAGTCGACCGACACGACGCCGGAGAGCGCTGTCAACGCGGCCCAGAAGCTGGTCTCCGTCGACGACGCCGACATCCTGCTCGGCCCGCTGTCGGGCTCGGAGGGCATCGCCGTGCGCGACTATTCGCGCAACGTCGATGGTGTCACCTTCATCAACGGGGCCTCGGCGGCCCAGGAGACGACGCTGCGCAATCCCTCGGAGAACTTCTTCCGCTTCAGCACGGACGGCGCGCAATGGATGGCCGGCCTCGGCACCTACGTGGTCGAGGAGCGTGGCTGGGACAACGTCGCCACCGTGGCGGAAGACTACTCCTATCCCTACTCCCAGGTCGCCGGTTTTCTCTACGAATACTGCGATGCCGGCGGCGACGTCGCCGAACGCTTCTGGATGCCGATCGGCACGAGCGACTACAGTTCCATCGTCTACTCGATCCCGCCCGACGTGGATGCCGTCTTCGTAGCGCTGACCGGGGCCGATGCGGTCGACTTCCTGCAGCAGTACCGCGATGCCGGGGGCGAGGCCCCGATCATCGGCGGCACCAACACGGTCGATGGCACGGTCCTCTCCGCCGAGGGCGGCCAGCGTGACCACCTCGTGGGCACGCCGAGCGCGGCACCCATCCCGGGTGACTGGGACGACGCCGACTGGACCGCCTGGGTGGATCGCTACCACGAGATGTTCGGCGACGACGCGCTCGACGAGCCCTCCGTGTTCGCGCACGCCTACTACACCAACGCGCGCGCGATGATGGCGGCGCTCGACGAGATCGACGGCGACATCGACGACGACCACGCCAACTTCCAGCAAGCGCTTGCCGATCTCGAGGTCGACACGCCGACCGGCCCCGTCGGCCTGGACGAGAACCGTGCGGCAATCGCCAACATGTTCCTGCGCGAGGTGCGCCAGGATGATGACGGCAATCTCTACAACGCCAACATCGGGGTAACGGAGAACGTCAGCCAGACGCTCGGCTTGCCGCGCGATGAGTTCCTCGCCCTGGAGGAACCGAGTCGCAACCATCCACAGTGCAGCGAGATCCGCTGAAGCGGGCCCACGGGCGATCACGGGAGAGCTGAATGCGCGACGCCGACGAACGCGGTGGCATGACGACGACCGGCGCCGACGTACTCTTCGCTGGCGACGAGTCGTCAGCGCTGTCGCTGCGGGGCATCTCGATGCGCTTCGGCTCTCTCGTCGCCCTCTCCGACATCACGCTCACTGTGCCCGCGAGCCAGCGCCACGCGATCCTCGGCGCCAACGGTGCGGGCAAGACCACGCTGTTCAACTGCATCACGGGCGATGTCGCCCCTTCCGAGGGGCGCATCCGCCTGTTCTCCGAGGACATCACCGCGCTGCCCACACACCAGCGCATCCGGCGCGGCCTGCGTCGGACGTACCAGACATCACTCGTCCTGCCGAACCTGAGTGTGCTTGACAACCTCTTTCTCGCCGAGCAGGGCGTGCAGCCACGTCGCCAGTCGCCGCTGCGCCTGACGCGCAACAACCCCCATCGCACGCGCGCGCGCGAACTCGCCGAGTTCGTCGGCCTGGAGGCGTGGCAGGACAGCGTCGCTGACAACCTGTCCCACGGCCAGAAACGCCAACTCGAGATCGGCATGGCGCTGGCCGGCCAGCCCCGGCTGATTCTCTTCGATGAACCCGCGGCGGGCCTGTCGCAGGCGGAGCGGGAGCATCTCAAGCAGATCCTGCTGGAACTGCCACGCTCGATCACGTTCGTGCTGATCGAGCACGATCTCGAGGTCGCCCTCGGTGTCGCCGATCACATCACCGTGCTGCACCAGGGCATGTTCTTCACTAGCGGCACGCCTGCGGAGATCGAGGCCGACGAGGGCGTGCAGCAGATCTACCTGGGCGGTGACCATGGCTGAGCGGCGCACACGCGGCACGACTCTGGCGCTCGAGGTCGAGGGCCTCCACGTCCACTACAGCGAGGCGCTGGTCCTCCAGGACGTCAGCCTGCGCGTGCCCGCCGGCGATGTCGTCACCATCGTCGGGCGCAACGGCATGGGCAAGACCACGCTGTGCGAGACCATCATGGGCCTGAAGGCGGCGACTTCGGGCACGATCCGCGCCTTCGGCAGCGAGATCACGGACCTGGCGCCCGAGCAGGTCGTGCGCCGGGGGATCGGCTATGTCCCGCAGGGACGGCGCGTTTGGCCGTCGCTGTCCGTCGACGAGCATCTGCGCATGCTCGTGCGCCGCCGCACCGCCGAAACCCGCACCGACGCCCAGCCGTGGACGCTCGAGCGCATCTACGACCTCTTCCCACGCCTCGCCGAGCGACGCCAGAACAGCGGCAATCAGCTCTCCGGCGGCGAACAGCAGATGCTCGCGATCGGCCGCGCCCTGCTCGCGCAGCCCAGGCTGCTGGTGATGGACGAGCCCACCGAGGGTTTGGCGCCGGTTATCGTCGACCAGATCGCGGAGCTGCTGCGCGAACTTGCAGCGGACGGCGCGATCGCGACACTCCTCGTCGAGCAAAATCTGCGCGTCGCCCTCGATGTCGCCCGCGACGCGGTCGTGCTGGTCAACGGCCGCGTCGCGCTGCAGACTCCGGCCGCCGAGCTCGCCGCCGACGAGGCGCTGCAGAAGCAGCTCCTCGGTGTCAGCCGTGACGGCGGCGATCCCGCTCAAACGACCTCAGCAGGCGAGACGGCGGCGTCGGCCCGCGCTCCCGCCACTGCGACGGAGACCACAGCCATGGATCAACGCGCCCCGAGCCAGGCCCTATCACGCTGGACGCGGTGGGGTCACGGCAACCCGGTTTCGCCCCGCGAGGGCGACGACGCCGATCGGGCGGCGGATGAACAGCCGGCGCAGAGTCCGACGCGCTGGTCGTCGGCACAGGGAGCCACGGCCCCCAGCGCCCGGAGCGATCGGGGCGTGGCGATGGACGCCGGCCGGTCCGCGCGGGGCTCCAGCCGCGGCATCGAACCCGCCGAGCCGTCAAGCCGCGCGCACCCGCCCGAACCGAGCGTCGGCGACCCGCTGCGCGCCGCCTACGTCGCCGGCACGTTCGATACCAAGGGGCACGAACTCGATTACATCGCCGGCCAGCTGCGCGCGGCGGGCGTGCGCGTGCGCACGGTGGACCTCTCCACCAGCGACCGGCCGAGCTACGCCGACATCCGCCCGACGACGGTCGCCGACCACCACCCCGATGGCCGTCGGGCGGTGTTCACGGGCGACCGCGGCAGCGCCGTCGAGGCGATGGCGACCGCCTTCGCCCACTTCGCGCCGCGCCAGCGCGACCTCGCCGGGCTGATCGGCGCCGGCGGCTCCGGCGCGACCGCCCTGGTCACGCCCGCCATGCGCGCCCTGCCCATCGGAATGCCCAAGGTGATGGTGTCGACCGTGGCCTCCGGCGATGTCGCACCCTACGTGGGCCCCACCGATATCTGCATGATGTACTCGGTCACCGACGTCGCCGGCATCAACCGCATCTCGCGCCAAGTGCTGGCGAACGCCGCCCACGCGCTCGCGGGCATGGTCGCCCACCCCATACCCCAGCCGGCGACGGAGAAGCCGGCCGTGGGCTTGACCATGTTCGGCGTGACCACGCCCTGCGTGCAGGCGGTCATGCGCCAACTCGAGGCCGAACACGACTGCCTGGTCTTCCACGCCACGGGCACGGGCGGCCAGTCGATGGAGAAGCTGGCCGCCTCGGGTATGCTCGACGGCATCCTGGACATCTCGCTCACCGAGGTCTGCGATCTGCACGTCGGCGGTGTGATGAGCGCCGGCGAGGGCCGCCTCGACGTGCTCGCCGAGCGCGAGATCCCCTACGTGGGCTCGCTGGGCGCGCTCGACATGGTCAACTGGGGCGCCTACGACACCGTCCCGGCCCGCTTCGCCGGGCGCAATCTCTACCGGCACAACCCGCAGGTGACGCTGATGCGCACCACCCCCGAGGAGTGCCGCGAGATGGGGCGCTGGATCGGGCGCAAGCTCTCGCGTGCGCGCGGACCGGTGCGTTTCCTGATCCCCGAGCACGGTGTGTCGATGCTCGATGCCCCGGATCAGCCGTTCCATGATCCCGAGGCCGATGCCGCACTGTTCGCCGGCCTCGAGGAGACCTTTGAAGCGGGTGCCGAGCGCAGACTCGAGCGCCTGCCCCACCACATCAACGATCCGGCGTTCGCCGATGCCCTGGTCAGGACCTACGAGGCCATCACGGCGCCGGCTTCGCCCAAGGGGAGGATTCGGTCATGAGCAGCAATGATCGCGCGGGCCTGATGGCCCGTTTCCGGGAGAAGGTGGCTTCGGGTCGGCCCATCGTCGGCGGCGGCGCCGGCACCGGCCTGTCGGCGAAGTGCGAGGAAGCCGGCGGTATCGACCTCATCGTGATCTACAACTCGGGGCGTTACCGCATGGCCGGGCGCGGTTCGCTCGCCGGACTGCTCGCCTACGGCAACGCCAACGAGATCGTCATGGAGATGGCCCACGAGGTCCTGCCCATGGTCAAGCACACCCCCGTGCTCGCGGGCGTGAACGGGACCGACCCGTTCATGATCGGCGACCACTTCCTGCACCGGGTGCGCGACATCGGGTTTGCCGGGGTACAGAACTTCCCCACCGTCGGGCTCATCGACGGCCAGTTCCGCGCCAATCTTGAGGAGACCGGCATGGGCTACCAGCGCGAGGTCGAGATGATCGAGCGCGCGCGGGCGCTGGAGCTGCTGACCACGCCCTACGTCTTCGACCCCGACGACGCCGAGGCGATGACGCGCGCGGGCGCCGACATCCTGGTCGCGCACATGGGCCTGACGACGGGCGGGGCCATCGGCGCCGAGACCGCGCTCACGCTCGACGACTGCGTCGAGCGCATCGACGCCATTGCCGAGCGCGCCCTGTCGCTGCGCGACGATGTGCTGGTGCTCTGCCACGGCGGACCGATCGCCCAACCCGAGGATGCAGCCTACGTCCTCCGCCGGTGCCGCACCTGCCACGGGTTCTATGGCGCGAGCTCGATGGAACGGCTGCCGACCGAGCAGGCCCTGACCGAACAGACGCGGACATTCGCCACGCTGCGTGTCGACTGAGGGAGTGCGATCATGGTCAAGGTCTTCATCAGCAGTGTCATCGACGCGCCCGCTCCGGATGTCTGGGCCGTCGTGCGCGGCTTCAACGAGATGCCGGAGTGGCATCCCGCCATCGCGCGCTCGCGCATCGAGCGCGGCCAGCCCCAGGACCAGATCGGCTGCGTGCGCGACTTCGAGCTCGTCGACGGCGGCCGGATCCGTGAGCAGCTTCTGTCGCTGTCCGACTTCGACTACAGCTTTACCTATTGCATCCTCGAATCCCCGATGCCGGTGACCGACTACGTCGCCGGTCTGCGCCTGATCCCGATCACGGACGGCGACCGTACCTTCGGTGAATGGACGGCGGAATTCGGGACTGATCCGGGCCAGGAGCAGGAGATGGCCCGGCTGATCGGGCAGGATGTCTTCCAGGCCGGCTTCAACGCGCTCAAGGCGCGCTTCGGCGGCCACGACTAGAGGAGGTCTCAAGCCATGTCGGCCATCGTACTGATCGTCCTGGTCGCAATTGTCATCATCGTGGCCATCGCGTTGCGTTTCTTCCATCGCGCGACCCAGGACATCTCGCTGGTCCGCTCCGGTCTCGGCGGTACGCGGGCGGTCATCGGTGGCGGGATGATCGTGATCCCGCTGCTGCACAACGTCACACGCGTGAACATGAACACGATGCGCCTCGAACTGGCGCGCACCCACGACAAGGCCCTGATCACCGGCGACCGCATGCGCGCCGATGTCGTGGCCGAGTTCTATGTACGCGTACGGCCCCAGCGCCAGGCGGTTGAACTCGCCGCCCAGACACTGGGCTCACGCACGCTCGACCCCGAGGGCCTGAAGTCGCTGGTCGAGGGCAAGTTCGTTGACGCCCTGCGCTCGGTCGCCGCCGAACAGACGATGGAGGAGCTGCACGCCAACCGGCGCGGCTTCGCCCATGCCGTCGCCGACCAGCTCGAGGAGAGCCTGACGCGCAATGGCCTCGAGCTGGACAGCGTCTCGATCACCGCCCTCGATCAGACCGACATCCAGTACTTCAACCCGTCGAACGCCTTCGACGCCGAAGGCCTCACGCGCCTGACCCAGCAGATCGAGGAGCGCAAGAAGAAGCGCAACGACATCGAGCAGGACACCTCGATTGCCGTTCAGCGCAAGACGTTGGAGACGGAGCGTACCCGGCTCGACCTGGAGAAGGAGAGCGAGTATGCGCGCCTGCAGCAGCAGTACGACATCGCCGACCGCCGGGCCCAGCAGCAGGCGGAGATCGCCGAGGCGGAAGCCCGCAGTCACGCCGCGTCCGAACAGGCGCGCAGCGATGCCGAGCACGCGCTGAGTGCCCGCAACATCCACAACGAGCAGCAGCTCGGCGAGCAGCGCGCGCAGCGCGATGCCGCCATCCGCATCGCGGAGCTGCGCGCGGCGATGGAACAGGCCCAGCAGGAACAACAGCAAAACCGCGTCCTCGCCGAACTCGAGGCGAGCCGAGGCGAGTTCGAGACCAGTCGCGAGCGCGTGGTGACCCTGCGCGAGACCGAGATCGCCGAGCGCGACAAGGCGATCGAGCTGATCAAGGCGGCACGCGAGGCCGAGCGCGATACCGAGCAGCGGCGGATCCTCGCCCGCGCCCAGCGCGATCTGGTCGAGATGGAGGGCGAGGAGCGCCGCCTGCGCGCGAGCGCGGAGGCCGAGGCCGAGCGCCTCGCCGCCGAGGGCGCGATGGCGCATCGACGCGTCGAGGCCGAGGCGACGCAGTTGCTCAACGAGGCGCGCAATGCGCTATCCGAGGAGCAGACGCGCGCCGAGGTTCGGCGCCAGCTCATCGAGGCCCTGCCCGAGATCGTGCGCGCGAGCGGGGAGCCGTTGAAGCACATCGACAGCCTGCGCATCGCCAAGGTCGACGGCCTCACGCGGCGCGTGCAGGAGCCGGCCGGCGATGCCGGCGGGGAGCGCGGCCACCGCGGGGACCTCGCCTCCGATCTGCTCGGGGGGCTGATGGAGTACCGCGCCCAGGCGCCCGTGATCGACACCATCCTGCGCGAACTCGGCCTGGCCCGCGATGGTGCCGGGCTCTCGCCGGAGGTGCTGCAGCCGGCGCGGCGCGAGTCCGACGAGCGCAGTGACGACGAGGGGACGAGCTGACCGGCGTGGCGGCGCCGCCCCCTGCAACGGACCGGAGAACGGGCCGGGGCGAGTCGCCGGCAGCAGCGGGATGAACGAAACTTCACCGCCCTTACAGGACACAGTCATCTTGTCCGGGGCATCATGCAAAGCGTCGGCAGCAGGGTTCCCCCGCCCGGCTGTCGACGGTCTCAAAAGGTGTTTCTTCCCTGTGCGACCCTTGCTGCCGCTCCCTTCCCCCCGGGGGCGGCAGCTTCCTTTTGTGCGTTGCCCCACAAAGCGCCCCGGCAATGATGGATAGACTGTCACGCGGTCGACAAGACGCTGTCATCGCGTCCCAGGCAACCTGAAAATCGTCGGCAGCGGGTTCCCCCCACACCGTTGTCGACGACCTCAATGGGTGTTTCTTCCCTGTGCAACCCTTTCTGCCGCCTCCGTCCCCCCCACCCCTCACGGGGGCGGCAGCTTCTTTTCGCGCCCCGGCGTAGAATCCGCGAGCGGTGCGATGGACGGGCCTTCACCGGGTCGACAAGACGTTGTCATCGTTGCACGGGCAGGATGGGACGGGTCAGCGCCGGGCCTTCCCCTCTCCCGGCGCTGACCATTCCTCATTACCGAGGTGCATCTTCGCGCAAGCGGCTGTCGGCCCCTCCTCCCTGGCGGGGCCGGCAGTCTTCTTGGTTGCCACGGCCAACGACCGTGTTGTTCGGGCGCGCCCGCTCAGGCCGCAGGCGGCTGCCAGTGCGGGCCGAACTCATCGAGCGGGATCTTCAGGTAGCGCACGCCGTTGCCTTCGGGCTCGGGGAAGCGTCCCGCACGGATGTTGACCTGCACCGCGGGCAGGATCAGTACGGGCATGGGCAGCGTGGCATCGCGCGCATTGCGCTTCTCCGCGAACTCCTCCTCGCCAACGCCGCCACCGACATGAATGTTCTCGCGGCGCTGCGCGCCCACGGTGGTCTCATAGGCGAGGCCGCGCTGGTCCGTGCCGTAGTCGTGGAGCATGAACATGCGGTATTCATCGGGCAGCTCATCGAAGAGGCGGTGGATCGAACGGTAGAGCTGGCGCGCGTCCCCAGCCGGGAAGTCGCACCGCGCCGTGCCCGCATCGGGCATGAACAGGGTGTCCCCGACAAAGACCGCATCACCGATGACGTAGGTGATGTGGTCGCTGGTATGCCCCGGAGTATGGAAGACCCGGGCCGGCAGCTCTCCAACCTGGAAGGTGTCGCCGTCGGCGAACAAGCGGTCGAACTGGCTGCCGTCGGTCGGGAAATTCGGGTCGAGGTTGAACAGCCACTGCAACCGCTGCTGCACCACCGTGATGTGTTCACCGATCGCCGTCGGCGCATCGAAGTGCGAGCGCAGGAATGGGATCGCCATCATGTGGTCGGCGTGGGCATGGGTCTCGAGCAGCCACTGCACTTCCAGCCCCTCCGCGTGCACGATGTCGACGAGCTGTTGCGCCGTCTCCGTGCCGCTGCGCCCCGAATAGGGGTCGAAGTCGAGGGCCGCGTCGATGATGGCCGCCCGGCGTGTCGCCGGGTCCCACACGACGTAGGAAAAGGTGTTGCTCGGCTCGTGGAGCACGCTTCGGACTTCGGTATGCATTCGTCCATTCCTCCTATTTCACACCCGCATTCAAGTGCCCGCGCAGCCCGTAGCCGAGCATCCCCGCGGCCATGCCGAGCATGAACCACGCCGGATCCGCGGCGCCGTGCGTGAGCGCCGCGATGCCGGGGCCGGGGCAGTAGCCGGCCAGTCCCCAGCCGATGCCGAACAGCGCTGCACCGCAGACGAGCGGCGCGTCGATGTCGCGTTGGGTCGGCAGCTGCAGCGCGCCGCCAAACCAGGATTGCCCGCTCTGGCCGGTGAGCCGAAAACCGATGAATGCGGTCACCAGCGCGCCGGCGAGCACGAAGACCAGTTGCGGATTCCACTGTCCGGCGACATCGAGGAATCCGATGACCACCTCGGGGTCCGTCATGTGCGCGAGATTCAGCCCGATGCCGAAGAGCAGACCCGCGATCAGTGCGATCACACCATTCATCAGACCACCCCTCCCAAGCCGTGCCGAACGAGCCAGACCGTTGCGATCGCGGTCGCGACGAAGGTCACGGTCGCCACCATCGAGCGCGGTGCCAGCCGCGCCATGCCGCAAACGCCGTGGCCACTCGTGCAGCCACCGCCCATGCGCGTGCCGAGCCCGACCAGCAGCCCGCCGAACAGCAGCAGCAGGATGGGATACCCCATGCGCGGCTCAACCGGCGTGGCGCTGAAGAACTGCTGACCGAAGGCGCCCAGCAACAGCCCGATGACGAACAGCCAGCGCCAATAGCCCGCCGCCCGGGGGCGCGAGAGGATCTCGCCGAGGATGCCACTGATGCCGGCGATGCGCCCGCTGCCGGCGAGCAGCAGCGTTGCCGCGAGCCCGATGAGCACGCCGCCGGCGAGCCCCGATACCCAGTCGAATTCAGCCACAGTTGCCTCCCGTTGCGTTGCTGTGGAGCGATATAGCGAACACCGCTCAAGATAGATCGATTTGCTATTTGAGTCAATACTAAATTAGAATTCGCAAATCTACTGCGATTGCCCGTCAACGCGCCCCGGAGGCAGCACACGATGAAACCGCCCAACCGCGACAACGCCGTGGGGCCGCTGACCGACCCCGAAGCGGCCTCCACGGCGGCGCGCTTTCTCAAGGTACTCGCCAACGACAGCCGCCTGATGGTCCTGTGCTCCCTGCACGAGGGCGAACTCTGCGTGGGCGAGCTGCAGGCCCGCACGCCCCTGTCCCAGTCCGCCCTGTCGCAGCATCTGCAGGTCCTGCGCCGTGAAGGGCTGGTGACGACCCGGCGCGAGGCGCAGACGATCTACTACCGTATCGCCGATCCACGGGTGCGCGCGCTGATGCCACAGGTCTGCGCGCTCTTCGGCGGCCAGGCATGATCGCTTCGCTGTTCGGAGCCGCGGTGATCGGCATCGCCCTGGGCGTGCTCGGCTCGGGTGGGTCGATCCTGACGATCCCGGTGCTGGTCTTCGGCCTCGGCGTCAGCGAGGCCACCGCGATCGCGAGTTCGCTGGTGATCGTGGGGGCGATTTCCGCCGTCGGCACAGCGATGGCCGCGCAACGCGGACTCGTCGTCGCGCGCTGCCTCATCCTGTTCGGCCTGCCCGGAGTCGTCGGCGCCGCCGGCGGCGGCCTGCTGGCGCCGCTGGCACCCGAGTGGATCCAGATGGGCGTGTTCACCGCGCTCGTCGTTGCCGCGGCGTGGATTACGGCACGCGCGTCGGTGGTCATGAGCGCGACACCGGGTTGCGGACCGTGGCCGCGCGCCGCTGCGGCGGGGGCCGGCATCGGTGCCCTGACGGGCTTCGTCGGCGTCGGCGGCGGTTTCCTGCTGGTCCCGGCCCTGCTGCGCTTCGGCGGGCTCGGCCTGGAGCGCGCGGTGGGCACCAGCCTCGCGCTGATCGCGCTGAACTGCGCCGTCGGCCTCGCCGGTCAGCTCATCGGACCGGCGCCGGGGCTGCTGCCGCCGGTGACACTGGCACTGTTCGTGGGCATGGGCGTCGCCGGGATGATCGCGGGACGACACCTCGGCCGGTTCCTGCCGGCGAAAGCCGTGCGGGTCGCCTTCATCGCACTGCTCGCGATCATCGCCGTCTATACGCTGTGGCACACCCTGGTGATCGCGAGCGGCTGACCCGCCCGCGCGAACAGCGCCAGAAGCAGCTCGCGCGGCGCCGTGGCGCCCATCACGGGGTCTGCGACTACACCGCGTAGCGCTCGGTCACCTCGGTGGTCTTGCGCGCCAGGTCGGCGAGCAGGGCCTCGTGCGAGGCGGCGAACTTCGCCACACCGTCGGCTTCCAGGTCCGCGGCGACGGTCTCGATGTCGATACCGAGGCCGGCGAGGCGGTCGAGCGTGGTCTGCACGGTCTCCACGCCATCGACCAGGTGCGGGTGATCGGAGGCGTGCTCGACCAGGGCGTCGAGCGTCTTCGGTGGCACGGTGTTGACCGTATCCGGCCCGAGCAACGCCTCGACATAGTAGACATCGGAGAGGCTCGGATCCTTCGTCGACGTGCTCGCCCACAGCGGGCGCTGCACGCGGGCGCCGCGCCGGGCCTGCGCCGCGAACGCCCTTTCCGCGCGCAGGCGCTCGAACGCCTGGTAGGCGAGCCGGGCATTGGCGATCGCGGCCTGGCTGCGCAGCGACTGCGCCTCACGGGTGGCGATCTCGTCGAGCCGGGGATCGATCGCGCCGTCGATGCGGCTGACGAAGAACGAGGCCACGGAGGCGACATCGCGCGGGCGGTCGTTCTGCTCCAGCCCGCGGATGAAGGCGCGGAAAACGGCCTCGTAGCGCGCCACCGAGAACAGCAGCGTAACATTCACGTTGATGCCTTCGGCGATCAGCGCCTCGATCGCCTCGAGTCCCGCCTCCGTGCCCGGCACCTTGATCATCAGGTTGTCGCGATGCACCGCCTTCCACAGATGACGCGCCTGCTCGATCGTGCCGCTCGCATCATGGGCCAGATGCGGCGACACCTCGAGGCTGACGAAGCCGTCACTGCCCGCCGTCTTGGCGTAAACGGGCTGGAGGATATCGGCCGCCATCTGGATGTCCTGCACGGCCAGCCACTCGTAGAGCGTCTCCGGCGAGACCTCGTGATCGGCCTGGATGAGGTCGAGGATGACATCGTCGTAGTCGCTACCCGATGTCATCGCCTGATGGAAGATCGTCGGATTGCTGGTCACGCCGCGCAGGCCTTCATCGACCAGGCGTTCGAGACCGCCGCGCGTGAGCAGACTGCGGTCGACATAGTCGAGCCAGAGGGATTGACCGCGTTCAAGGAACTGTCGCATCGATGCCATGTTGGTACGCTCGCCCTGAGTGGAATCGAAAGTCTACCAGCCCTGTCGTGGCCACGCCCTGCTTCGCATCAGACGCGGCGCGCCGTCACAGGGCAACCTGACCGACGGGTTGTGATACCGTTGTCTCGTTCATTCACTTGCGGCAATGCCATGCAGGCACTCTCTCTGTTGCCGATCGCGCTGGTCACGCTGCTGGCGGCCTTCTATACGCATCTGCGCCTGCCCGCGCTCACGGGTAGCGCGCGCAGCCTGCTGTTCGCCCGCGGCTTGCTCGGCGCCACGGGTATCGCCTGCGGGGCCGTCATGGTGGCCTCCGCGCGCGTGTTCACCGAGGAACTCGGCCTCGTTTCGGCCGCGCTCGTCTTCGTCAGCGGTTTCGGGGTGGTGCATGTGCCCGCTGCGCTGATCACGCTGATCAAACTCGCCCGGCGCCGAGAGGGCGCGGGGCCGGAGGAGCCGGGGCAGTGGCCCTGGGGACGGCATGATTGAACGCGACGCGCTATCCCGCCGCACCCTGATCCCGGCTTAGCCGGTCTGTTCGAGCGCTTCGGCGGTCTCGAGCCAGGCCGCCTCGAGCGTCTCGATGCGCTCACGCAGGCTCGCCTGCGTGCGCAACCGCTCTTCCAACTCTGCTTGGCGGCCCGACTCGTAGAGGGCGGGGTCGGCCAGGGTCTCTTCCATCGCTGCAAGCTCGCCCTGGCTACGCTCGAGGTCACGCTCGATCCGCGCGAGTTCGTCGCGTAACGGCTTCGACGCCGCACGCGCCCGGGCCGCGGCCTGGCGCTCGGCCTTGCGGTCACGCGCCGGGGCGGCTGGTCCGGAGGACTCGCTGGGCCCGGTGGTCGCAGCGGCATGGCCCGGGCCGATCTGGCCGCGGCGCTCGCGCAGCCAGACCGCGTAGTCGTCCAGATCGCCGTCGAAACCCTGCAGCCGCCCATCGGCGACGAGCCAGAGCTCGTCGACGCTATCGCGCAACAGGTGGCGGTCGTGCGTGACGAGCACCACCGCACCGGCGAAGGACTGCAGGGCGAGATCGAGCGCATGGCGCATGTCGAGATCAAGGTGGTTGGTCGGTTCGTCGAGCAGCAGCAGATTGGGCCGGCGCCAGGCGATGCGCGCGAGGGCAAGGCGGGCCTTCTCACCGCCGGAGAACTTCGACACGGGCGCCAGCGCGAGATCGCCAGAGAAGCCGAAGCCGCCGAGGAAGTCGCGCAGCACCTGGTCGCGCTCACCGCGGCTCTCGTCGCGCAGGTGCTCGAGGGCGCTGCGTGACGGGTCGAGGTCATCGAGCTGGTGCTGGGCAAAGTAGCCGATGGCGAGGTGCTCGCCGGCGGTGCGGTCGCCGGCGAGCGGCGCTAGCTCGCCGGTCAGGGTTCGGATCAGGGTCGACTTGCCGGCGCCATTGGCCCCGAGCAGCCCGACCCGCTCCCCGGGCAGCAGCGACAGGCCCACATTGCGCAGCACGGGACGACCCGGCTCGTAGCCCGCATCGATGGCGCGCAAGTGCAATAGCGGGTTCGAGGTCTTCTCCGCGGCGGGGAACTGGAAGCGGAAGGGCGAGTCGACGTGGGCCGGGGCGAGCTCTTCCATGCGTTCGAGCTCCTTGAGCCGACTCTGCGCCTGCCGCGCCTTCGAGGCCTTGGCGCGGAAGCGGGCGACGAACTGCTCGATCTCGCGCACACGCTGCTGCTGCTTTTCGTATGCGGCCTGTTGCTGGGCCAGGCGCTCGGCGCGCTGGCGCTCGAACGCCGAGTAGTTGCCGCGATACTGCACCAGGGTGCCGCGGTCGAAGTGGAGGATGTGGCCGACCACATTGTCGAGGAAGTCGCGATCGTGCGAGATCAGCAACAGCGTACCCGGATACTGCTGCAGCCACTGCTCAAGCCAGACCACGGCGTCGACGTCGAGGTGGTTGGTCGGCTCGTCGAGTAGTAGCAGGTCGGAGCGGCGCATCAGTGCCCGGGCGAGGTCGAGGCGCACCCGCCAGCCACCGGAGAAGTGCTCCACCGGCTGGTCGATCACGTCCGCGGGGAAGCCGAGGCCCGCCAGGAGCTGTTCCGCGCGCGCCGGCGCGGTGTAGCCATCGATGGCGTCGAGTTCGCCGTGGATGCGCCCCAAGCGCTCGCCATCGCCCGCGGCTTCCGCCTCGGCGAGAGCGTGCTGTAGGGCAAGCAGCTCACTGTCGCCTGCCATGACGTAGTCGCGCGCGCTATCCTGGCCGCCCGCTGCCTCCTGGGCCATGTGGGCGATGCGCGTGCCGGGCGGCAGCACGACCTGCCCACTGTCGGCCGCCAGCTCGCCCAGCAACAGCCGGAACAGGGTCGACTTGCCGCAGCCGTTGCGCCCGATGACACCGACGCGCCAGCCCGGATAGAGCTGCATCGTGGCCTCTTCCAGCAGCGCCTCGCGGCCAACGCGCAGTGTGACGCGATCGAGTCGGAGCATGATGGTCCCGGAGTTCCCGTGCGGGGGCGTTACCGTACAGCGAATACCGCGGGTTGCGCCACGCGGGCGGCGTTACCACAACCAGGCAGCGCCCCGAACGCCGCTGGCATCACCGTGCACCGGTGGCTTCAACGGCGTATCGCAGCGATCGGAGTAGACGTAATCCTGCCAGCGCCGCGGCACGGCCTGGTAGAGGCGCTCGATGGCCGAAACACCGCCACCGAGGACGATGACATCGGGGTCGAGCAGGTTGATCACGTGGGCGAGGCCGCGGGCCAGTCGATCCTCGTGGCGCTGCAGCGTGGCCTCGGCATCGGCGTCCCCCTGCCCGGCGCGCTCGACGATCTCGGGCGCACTGAGGGCCGCGCCCGTCACCGCCTCGTGATCCCGGGCGATCCCGGTGCCGGAGACCCAGGTCTCGAGGCAACCGTTCTGCCCACAGAAACAGGCCGGTCCAGGGTACTCGTCCGCACGCGGCCACGGCAGCGGGTTGTGCCCCCACTCGCCCGCGATCGCGTTCGGCCCGATGAGCACATGACGGTCGATGACGATGCCGCCGCCACAGCCGGTACCCAGGATTACGCCGAAGACGACGTCATAGCCCTCGCCCGCACCGTCGACGGCCTCGGACAGGGCGAAACAGTTGGCATCGTTGGCCACCCGGATCGTGCGCTTGAGGCGGCGGCTGAGATCGACATGGCCGGGGCGTCCGTTGAGGAAGACCGAATTGGCGTTCTTGAACAGCCCCGTCGCCGGCGAGATCGCGCCCGGCGTGCCGATGCCGATGCTGCCGGTCTCGCCGACCTCCGTCTCAAGCGCCGTCACCAGATCGGCAATGGCATCGAGGGTGGCTTCGTAATCGCCCCAGGGCGTGGGTACACGGCGGCGTGCCAGGGTGATGCCGTCATCCGCGAGGGCGATGCCCTCGATCTTCGTGCCGCCCAGATCGATGCCGATACGCATGGCACGCATCATAACGCATCCAACCCCGACGCACGCTGCTTCGCTGCACCGCGACGCGGCATCGGGGGCGTTCGCGAACAGCGGCGAACTCTCGCCAGGGTGACAACCACACCAAGTGAATTTTCCCTTCTTGGCGTGCTTGCCGCCTTGGCGAGATTCCCGCCGATGCCCGTACTGAGACCGTCAACCGCGCAGACGCTGCAGCTCCGCTTCGATCTCCTCGAGGATCGCCGGGTCGTCGATCGTCGCCGGCGCGGTCCACTCCTTGCCGTCGGCGATGTTGCGCATGGTTCCGCGCAGGGTCTTGCCGGAACGCGTCTTGGGCAGACGCTTGACCACGGCACAGTTGCGGAAGGCGGCGACGGGGCCGATCTCGTCGCGCACGCGCTGGATCAGCTCGGCGGCCAGCTCGCTTTCGTCACGCTCGACGCCCTGGTTCGCCACCACGAGGCCGACGGGGATCTGCCCCTTGTCCGCGTCGGCGACACCGAAGACCGCCGCCTCGGCGACATCGGGGTGGTTCGACAATACCTCCTCCATCTGCCCCGTGGAGAGGCGGTGGCCGGCGACGTTGATGACGTCATCGATACGACTCATGATGTGGACATAGCCCGCCTCATCGATGATTCCCGAGTCGCCCGTGAGATAATGCCCGGGATAGCGCTGGAGATAGTGCTGGCGGTGACCCTCGCGGTTGTTCCACAGCGTCAGCAGTGTCCCCGGCGGCAGCGGTAGGCGAATGGCGACATTGCCGAGTTCGCCGCGGGGCTGATCGTTGCCCGATTCATCGAGCACGCGGACATCGTAACCGGGCATGGGCACGCCCGCGGAGCCGACCTCAACCGGTATCGACTCGATGCCCATCGGATAGCCGGTAATCGCCCAGCCGGTCTCGGTCTGCCACCAGTGGTCGAGCACGGGCACGCTGAGCTGGCGCTCGGCCCAGTGCACGCTGTCGGGATCGGAGCGCTCGCCGGCGACAAAGAAGGCACGCAGCGTCGACAGGTCGTACTGGGCCACGGTCTCGCCGTGGGGGTCCTCCTTCTTGATCGCGCGCAGTGCGGTGGGTGCGGTGAACAGGGCGCGCACGCCGTGCTCCTGGACGACGCGCCAGAATGCCCCGGCATCGGGCGTGCCCACCGGCTTGCCCTCGAAGACGATGGTGGTATTCCGATTCAGCAGCGGCCCGTAGACGATGTAGGAGTGGCCCACCACCCAGCCGATATCGGAGGCGGTGAAGTAGACCTCGCCCGGCGCCAGGCCGTAGATGTTGCGCATGCTCCACTGCAGGGCGACGGCATAGCCGGCGGTGTCGCGCACGATGCCCTTCGGCCGCCCGGTGGTGCCCGACGTGTAGAGGATATAGAGCGGGTGATTGGCATCGACGGCGACGCACTCGGCGGGCTCGGCCGCCGCCACCGCCTCCTGCCAATCGAAGTCGCGCCCCGCCTGGAGCTGGCAGCGCCGCGTCTCGCGCTGCAGGATCATGCACTGTTCGACGCGGTGCTCGGCGAGTTCCAGGCCGCGCTCGAGCAGGCCGTGGTAGTCGACGATACCGCTGGGTTCGATACCGCAGGAGGCAGACATCACGAGCTTGGGCTCGGCGTCGTCGATGCGCTTGGCCAGCTCCGGCCCGGCAAAGCCGCCGAAGACGACGGAGTGGATCGCGCCGATGCGTGCGCAGGCGAGCATCCCCATGATCGCCTCGGGCACCATCGGCATGTAGATGATGACGCGATCCCCGTGCTCCACGCCCGCCGCACGCAGGGCCCCGGCCACGCGCGCGACCCCATCGCGTAGCTCGGCATAGCTGTAGCGTGCCTGCTGCCCGGTGACCGGACTGTCCCAGATCACGGCGGTCTGGTCGCCGTGACCCGCTTCGACATGCCGGTCGAGCGCGTTGTGGCAGATGTTGAGCCTGCCCCCGCTGAACCAGCGATAGAAGGGTGCATCGGCGTCGTCCAGTACCTTGTCCCAGCGCCGCTCCCACTCGATCTGGTCACCGAGCTCGCCCCAGAACTGCTCGGGCTCGCTGAGCGAGTATTCGTGAATGCTGGCGTAGTTTGTCGTCATTGCCCCTGCCCTCCCGTGTTTTCGGTCATCTTCTGTTCCTGTTTCTTCCGCCACAGCCAGATGCCCTCGGCCGTGAGCCAGATATCCATGTCGTAGTAGGTGCGCAGCGCCTCGCGCTCATCCCCCCGACCGCGGCGCTCAAGCTCATCGCCGAAGAGCTCGAACAGCGCCCGGTAGAGTTCTTCAGCGGCGTTCACCTGCCAGGCGCGGGCGACGGCCGCATCGAGCAGGCGGCAGAGGTCGGCCCCGACCCGTTCGGGCTCCTCGAAGATGTCGAAGTGGGTAACGGCAACCCGGGCGGGAGCGAGCTGGACGATGCGCTCGACCGAGGCCTTGTAGACCTCGGGCTTGAACTGGGGTGGCGGCACCACGGGCAGCACAAACGGCCCGTCGGCATCCGTCATCTCGGCATAGCCGACCCCGAAGGCATCACCGGCGACGAGCGTACCGCTGCGGTGGTCCATCACGCTGAAGTGGTGCCAGGCGTGGCCCGGCGTATACAGGATCTGCAGTGGCCGGCCCGCAAGTTCCAGCGTCTGTTCATCGGGCGTCTCGACGATCCGTGCCGCCTCGACCGGTTCCACCGGATCGTATTCGCGTTCGAAGAAGTCATCGCCGTAGAGGCCACGCACCCCGGCCGCGAGCTGGGTCGGATCGATCAGATGCGCGGCCCCCGAGGGGTGCACCGCGACACGCGCATTCGGCAACGACTGCAACAGACGCCCGGCACCGCCGGTGTGGTCGATATGGACATGCGTGGCCACCAGCCACTCGACCGCCCCCCGATCCAGGCCGAGTTCATCAAGTGCCGCCAGCAACGCAGGCGCCGTTGCCGTCACGCCGCAATCGATCAGCGCCGCGCGGCCCGCCTCGACGGCGATATAGCAGGCGGTATGTCCGGGGCGCAGATAGTGGGTATCGAAGCGGTAGAGCCCCGATGCGACCTCCTGCAGGCGCCCGCGCGTACTCGAGTCGGCCATGCCCTCCTCCGATGGCTTCGCCACACTCCCCCGTATAGCTGTCCCAGCCGCCGAACGCAAGGGGGAGAAGCCACAAATTGACCGACAATCGAATGAAGAGACTTGACAATCCCCCCGGTTTGGACGAATGTTCGCCCTATTCTGTAGGACAATCGCTTGCGATGCGCACGAATTCTCCATCCGCCACGACCCAGCTCTTCGATGAACTGCGCGCGGCCATTATCGACGGCCAGCTCGCCGCCGGTGAACGCCTGGGCGAGGTCGAACTGGCCCGCCGCCATGGCGTGGCGCGCAGCACGGTGCGCGATGCGATTGCGCGGCTGGTCAGTCGCGGTCTCGCCGAGCGCCGGCCCCATGCCGGGGCACGTGTGCTCACGCCGTCGCAGCGTGAACTGCGCGAACTCTACGAGATGCGCGAGTGCCTCGAGGGCATGGCCTGCCGGCTCGCGGCCCGGCACATGAGCGATAGCGCCATCGCCGGTGTGCGCCAATTGCTCGCCGACTACGAGCGCAGTACCGATCTGCAGGCCGGCACCGCCTATATCCAGGGCGAGCACGATCTCGATTTCCACTGCCGCCTGGCGGCCGGCAGCGGCAACACCATGCTCGAGCGCCAGCTCGACGGCGAGCTGTACGACAAACTGCGCATCTACCGCCGCCAGTTCGGCATGGTCGGCCCGCGGGCACGCCCCGCGCACTACGAGCACCAGCAGATCATCGACGCGATCGCCGAACGCGATGCGGAAATGGCCGAGATGCTGATGCGACGCCACATCCGCGCCTCGCTGGCCAACATCGACCAGCAACTCGGCGCCCGTCCGCGCAAGAAGGAGTCCGCAGCATGAGCACCACCCGCGAGGACAGCCCCGGCGCCCGCTTCCGCCGTGAACTCGACGGCCCCCGTCCCCTGCCCATCGTCGGCACGATCAACGCCTACACCGCCCTGATGGCGCGGCGCATCGGCCACCGCGCGATCTATCTCTCCGGCGGCGGCGTGGCCAATGCCTCGTTCGGCCTGCCCGATCTCGGCATCACCAACCTGGCCGACGTGGTCACCGATGCCGCGCGCATCACTGCGGTGTGCGACACGCCGCTGCTCGTCGATATCGACACCGGCTTCGGTGGGGCCTTCGGCATCGCCCGCACGATCCGCAGCATGATCCGCGCCGAGGTCGCCGCCGTTCACATGGAGGACCAGGTGGCAGAGAAGCGCTGCGGTCACCGCCCGGGCAAGATGGTCGTGCCCACCGGCGAGATGGTCGACCGCATCAAGGCAGCCGTCGACGCGCGCACGGATCCCGATTTCTTCATCATGGCACGCACCGACGCCTTTGCCGTCGAGGGCCGCCAGGGCGCCATCGACCGTGCCTGTGCCTATATCGAGGCCGGCGCCGACGGCATCTTCGCCGAAGCGGTAAGCGCCGAAGACGACTACCGCGCCTTCCGCGCAGCGCTGGGGAGCACCCCGCTGCTCGCGAACCAGACCGAGTTCGGACGCACCGAACTCCACGACCAGTCCACGCTGGCGGCGTGGGGCGTCGACATGGCCCTCTATCCCCTCTCCGCCTTCCGCGCCATGAACCGCGCGGCCGAGGCCGTCTACCGCGGCATCCTGAGCGACGGCCACCAGCGCGCCCATGTCGACGCGATGCAGACGCGCGACGCACTCTACGATTATCTCGACTACCACGCTTGGGAGGCGAAGCTCGACGAACTCTTCGCCACCGATCCCGGTTCGGAGGAGGCCTCATCATGACGCAAAACAGCCAGGCAACAGCGGGCCTGCGCGGTCAGGTCGCAGGGCAGACCGCACTGTCGACCGTCGGCCAGGCCGGCACCGGTCTGACCTACCGCGGCTACGACATCAGCGAACTCGCGGAGAAGTGCCAGTTCGAGGAGATCGCCCATCTACTGCTCAAGGGCGAACTCCCCACCCGCGATGAACTCGCGGCCTATCGCGAGCGGCTCTCGGGCTTGCGCCATCTTCCCGAACCGCTACGCGCCGTGCTCGAACAGATCCCAGAAAACGCTCATCCGATGGATGTGCTGCGTACCGGCGTGTCGATGCTGGGCAACCTCGAAACCGAGACCGACTTCTCCCAGCAACAGGATCTCGCCGACCGGATCCTGGCAGCCCTGCCCGCGATCGTCTGCTACTGGTACCGCTACAGCCACGACGGTGTGCGGGTGGACACCGACAGCGATGCCGACTCGATCGGCGGTCACTTCCTGCAGATGCTCCATGGTGGCGAGCCGAATCCGCTGCATGAGCAGGTCATGCACGTCTCGCTGATCCTCTACGCCGAGCACGAGTTCAACGCCTCGACATTTACCGCACGCGTGTGCGCCTCAACGCTGTCGGACTTCCATTCCTGCATCACGGGCGCGATCGGCTCGCTGCGCGGTCCGCTGCACGGCGGTGCCAACGAAGCCGCGATGGCGATGATCGAGCAGTGGAGTTCGCCCGACGAGGCCGAGCGCGAGATCCTCGGCATGCTCGAGCGCAAGGAGAAGATCATGGGCTTCGGCCACGCGGTCTACCGCGAGTCCGACCCGCGCAACGCGATCATCCGCGAATGGTCACGCAAGCTCGCCGAAGAGATCGGCGATGACGTGCTCTTCCCCGTATCCGAACGCTGCGAGCAGGTGATGTGGCGTGAGAAGAAGCTGTTCTGCAATGCCGATTTCTTCCACGCCTCAGCCTATCGCTTCATGGGCATCCCGACGAAGCTGTTCACGCCGATTTTCGTGATCTCACGCCTGACCGGCTGGGCCGCCCATGTCTTCGAGCAGCGCGCCGACAACCGCATCATCCGGCCCTCGGCCGAGTACGTCGGCCACGACCTGCGACCCGTGGTCCCGATTGACCAGCGGTAGCGGTCCGATCGAGAAACGGAATGGCTCTCTCGCCAAGACGCCAAGCCCGCAAGGCAAGGAGTGGCGTGGGTTCCATTTGCCGCGCCGGATATTCGCGCATGTCGATTCCGCGACTCGATGTGCGGAGAATCTCGCAGAGGCGCGGAGCACGCGAAGAGAACGTAATGGCTGTTCCCTGCGAGCCCTGCGCGTCTGCGAGATCCCTTCGCACGGCCATGATCGCACCGCGGCGAGCAGCAGTTTCGTTGCGGAGTGATGCCGCCGAAGGCCCTCTTTTCCTTGGCGTGCCTGGCCTCTTGGCGAGATTCATTTCGTGCCACATCGAACTCGGCACACCGACAGTGAGTGAGACGAATGAGCAACACGGTTGAAAGCAACATCCGCCCCGACTACGACGACGTGATCCAGGAGATCGCCGATTACGCCCTCGACTACGAGGTAACCTCCGAGCTCGCCCTCGACACGGCACGCCACTGCCTGATGGACACACTCGGCTGCGGGCTGCTCGCGCTGCGCTTCCCGGAGTGCACCAAACACCTCGGCCCGCGCGTCGAGGGCACGATCGTGCCGGGCGGCGCGCGCGTGCCCGGCACGCAGTTCCGCCTCGACCCCGAGAAGGCCGCCTGGGACATCGGCTGCATCATCCGCTGGCTCGACTTCAACGACACCTGGCTCGCCGCCGAGTGGGGCCACCCATCGGACAACCTCGGCGGCATCCTCGCCGTCGCCGATTTCCTCAGCCAGCGGCGTCTGGCGCGCGGCGAGGCGCCACTGACGATCCACGACGTGCTCGTGGCCATGATCAAGGCGCACGAGATCCAGGGCGTGCTGGCGCTGGAGAACAGCTTCAACCGCGTCGGGCTCGATCACGTCGTGCTGGTCAAGGTCGCCACGACCGCCGTCGTCGCCGCACTGCAGGGCGCCACCCGGGAGCAGATGCTCGCCGCGATCTCCCACGCCTGGGTCGACGGCCAGGCGCTGCGCACCTACCGCCATGCGCCCAACGCCGGCCCGCGCAAGTCCTGGGCCGCGGGCGACGCCACCGCGCGCGGTGTGCGCCTCGCCGACATCGCCCTGCGCGGCGAGGCGGGCATCCCCGGTGCGCTCTCGGCGCCGCAGTGGGGTTTCTACGACGTACTGTTCAGCAAGACCAACCGGGATCAGCAGCTCAAGCCCGAGGAACAGCGCCGGTTCTCGCTGCCACAGCCGTTCGGCACCTACGTCATGGAGAACGTGCTGTTCAAGATCTCCTTCCCGGCCGAGTTCCACTCCCAGACCGCATGCGAGGCCGCAGTACGCCTGCACCCGGAGGTGCGCGGCCGCATCGACGAGATCGAGCGCATCGTGATCACCACACACGAGTCGGCCATTCGCATCATCTCGAAGTCGGGGGCGCTGGCGAACCCGGCCGATCGCGACCACTGCCTGCAGTACATGACCGCGGTACCGCTGCTGTTCGGCGAGCTCACCGCCGAGCACTACGAGGACGACTTCCACACCGCCCATCCCGAGATCGACACGCTGCGCGAGAAGATGGAAGTGGTCGAGGACGAACGCTACAGCCGCGACTACCTCGACCCCGGCAAGCGTTCCATCGCCAACGCCGTGCAGGTCTTCTTCCGCGACGGCTCCGCCACCGACCGGATCGAGATCGAGTACCCGATCGGGCATCGGCGGCGGCGCGAGGAGGGCATCCCCGTGCTCGAGGCGAAGTTCCACAACGCGCTCGCCACGCGCTTCCCGGCGGGCCGCAGCGAGGAGATCGCCAACCTCTGCCGCGATGCGGCTACGCTCGTGCGGCTGCCCGTGCACGATTTCGTCGACCGCCTGGTCATCTGAGCCCGCCGTCGCGCGGACGGCTCGACTCCGGGAGCCCAGGGGAAGGGCTTCCCGCTGCGAGTGCAGATAGAATCTCGGAAAGGTTGCCGCTCCGCCGTGATTTTTTTCTTCATCTCAACCGAGACAAAATCTTTTTCCAAGTTCCGTAACAGGCGCATTTTCCTGCTTGAACGAGCGTAATCTGCTCCTGTAGCGTCAATCGGCAAGTGACCCTCCCCGTACGCCAACGGTTTTGGGTCACCTTCGCAACCAACAAACTGCAAAGCAGTTTAGGGGGATAGAATGGACTGGAAGAAGACGTCGCAGGTGAGCGCCGCGGTCGCGCTCGCGCTCGGTGTGCAGGGCAACGTGCTTGCGCAGGATTTCGATTCACAGACCTGGCGTTTCGGCCTCGAGGAGATCGAGGGCAGCGTCCAGTACGAGTGGGCAACCCGTTTCGGGGACAAGATCGAGGATCTCAGTGACGGCGCCATTACCGTCCAGGTCTTCCCCTATGGCCAGCTTGGTGGACTGACCGACATCTACGAGCAGGTACAGGATGGCGACATCCAGCTCGGCTTCGGCTCCGGCTTCCTCGGCGGCACCGTGCCCGAAAGCCAGATCATGAGCCTGCACTTCATCTGGTCGGACAGCGAGGAGGTCAACAACGAAGTCCTGAACTCCGATGCGTTCCTCAAGAGCGATGCGCTGATCGACTCCTACCGGGATCGCAATCTGCACCCGATCGCGATGGTACCGGAAGGCTGGCAGGTGCTCAGTGCCAACGAGGAGAAGCGCACACCGGCCGACTGGGAAGACGTACGCATCCGCGTCATGGACAACCGCCTGCTCAACGCGCAGTGGGAGGCCTACGGTGCGGATCCCACCGCAATCGAATACGGCGAACTCTACTCCGCCCTGCAGCTCGGCATTGTCGATGCCGCTGTACAGCCGGTCTTCGCCCACCAGGAGATGGGCTTCTACGAGGTGCAGGAGTACCTGATCAACGCCTTCCACCTGCCCTTCCTGGCCGGCGTCATGTCCAATGCCGATTGGTATGACGGCCTCAGCGACGCCGAGATCGGGATCATCGAAGAGGCGCGACTCGAGCTCGTCGACGAGGTGCATCAGGTACAGCAGGAGTTCAACGAGGGCCGCCTCGACGACATGCTCTACGACATCGAGTACGTCGAGCTGACCCCGGAGGAGCAGAACGCCTTCCGCGAGCTCCAGGAGCCGCTGCGTGACACGGTCTATGTCGACATGACCGGCGAGCGCGGTGAACAGCTGATGAACATCGTGCTCGAGGGCGTCGAAGCCGCCGAGTAATCGATCGGCCCAACCAGCGCGACCGCAGCCCCGCTGCGCTCGCGCCTACGGCCACACCAGCCCGGTGACCGTTGCGGTCACCGGGCTTTTTCGTGGGCGCGCGCGCCCGCGAGCAGGAGCTCCCGCGCGGCTCCCTCCCGCCCGGCACCCTTCCCCAGCAGCGCGGATGGCCCACACGGGCGCACCTCGTCGTGCCCCGCACACCGCGGTTCACGGCACCTGCCACCAGCTTATCCACAGGATATCACCACATCATCTTGTGCATGAACAAAGGCTGAACACCCATTTGTTGTGGTCAGGCATTGACGACGGTCGCTGCAACTGCGATTCTATTGTCATGGTCACCGACGGAAACGGGTGGCCACCGACCACACGCCCACCACCGCAGGGAAGAGGCACCAGCACACGGGCACAACAAGCCGCCACCACCGGGCACTCCGTGGTGGCATAACTGTCTAAAAATACAGTATCGTCATGGCGATTGAACCGCCATGGCGGATACCGCGAACCGGGGTAGGAGCAACATGGATTTCCAGCCGATCTCGAACGACGCGTTCCAGGAGAAGTACGCCAAGAACGGCGAGACGCGCGAACAGCAGCGTGCGCGCGTGGCGAAGGCACTCGCGAGCGTCGAACGCCACGACCGCGAAAAGTGGGAGCAGCGCTTCGCCCAGACGCTGCACGACGGCTTCGTCCCGGGCGGGCGCATCCAGTCGGGCGCGGGCACGGGGCTGCAGGTCACGCTGATCAACTGCTTCGTCCAGCCCGTGACCGACAGCATGGAGGGCATCGCCGAGGCCCTGCGCCAGTCCATGCTCACGCTCAAGGCGGGCGGCGGCGTCGGCTACGACTTCAGCCGCATCCGCCCCAAGGGCGCGCTGGTCAAGGCCGTCATGGCCGAGGCCTCCGGGCCGATCTCGTTCATGCGCGTGTTCGATCGCGCCTGCGAGACCATCGAGTCCGCCGGCTATCGCCGCGGTGCCCAGATGGGTGTACTGCGCGTCGACCACCCCGACATCCGCGAATTCATCGAAGCCAAGTACGAGCGCGGCCAGCTGTCCAACTTCAACGTCTCCGTCGGCGTCACCGACGAGTTCATGCAGGCGGTCGAGGACGACGACTACTTCGAACTCGTCCACGAGGCCGAACCGTGCGAACGCATCTTCCGCGAACAGGGCGATGCCATCCGCTACGACGAGGCCAAGGAGAAGTGGGTCTACGAGCGCGTCCGTGCCCGCGAGATCTGGGACTACGTCATGGAGGCGACCTACGACCACGCCGACCCGGGCGTGCTCTTCCTCGATCGCGTCAACAACGAGAACAACCTCTGGTACGCCGAGCGCATCGAGGCCTCGAACCCCTGCGTTACCGGCGATACCTGGGTCCACACTGCCGCCGGCCCGCGCCAGGTCCACGAACTCGTCGGTGAGCCCACGGATCTGCTCGTCAACGGCGAGGCCTACCCGTCGACCGAAGCCGGCTTCTTCGCCACCGGCGAAAAGCCCGTGCTGCGCCTGAGCACGGATCGCGGCCAGAGCCTGCGCCTGACTGCCGACCACCCCGTGCTGCGCCGCCAGGCACCGGAGACACCGAAGGGCCCGGCGCCCACCGAGTGGGTCAAGGCCGGCGATCTGCAGGTCGGCGACGCGATCGTCCTCCACGATCACGGTGCGACCGTCACCTGGGCCGGCCCCTCCAACAGCGACGAGGGCTACGCGCTGGGCCTGCTGCTCGGCGACGGCACGCTCAAGGAGCAGACCGCCACCCTGTCGGTTTGGGATGCCAGCGTTGAACCGGCCGCTGACGGCTCCGTGCCCGGTAATCCGGTGATGCGCGCGGCCGAATCCGCCGTGCGCAGCCTGCCCCACCGCGCCGACCACGGCGGCTGGAGCGCCATCGCGGGGCGCAACGAGTTCCGCCTGAACTCCGCGAGCCTGCGCGACCTTGCCGGCCGCTTCGGCATGGCGCCGGGGAACAAGACCATCACCCCGGCCATCGAGCGCGCCTCCAGCGACTTCTACGAGGGCTTCCTGCGCGGCCTCTTCGACGCCGACGGCAACGTCCAGGGCACGCAGACCAAGGGTGTGAGCGTGCGCCTCGCCCAGTCCGACCTGCCCGCGCTCGAAGCGACTCAGCGCATGCTCGGCCGCCTCGGCATCGGCAGCACGATCTATCGCGAGCGCCGGCCCAAGGGCGAGGCCGAGCTGCCCGACGGCCGCGGCGGGACCGCAAGCTATGCCATCCAGGCACAGCACGAGCTGGTCATCAGCGGCGGCCACCTCGCCCGCTTCGCCGAGCGTATCGGCTTTACCGACACCGCCAAGGCGGAGCGCCTGCGTCTGGCGTTGGGCAGCTATCGGCGCCGGCTCAACCGGGCACAATGGCACACTGCCGTGACGGCGATCGAGGCCGACGGCAACGAGACCGTCTACGACGTCCAGGTCCCCGGCGTCCACGCCTTCGACGCCAATGGCTTGTATGTGCACAACTGCGGTGAGCAGATGTTGCCCAGCTACGGCTGCTGCTGCCTCGGCTCGGTCAACCTGACGAACTTTGTGGAAAACCCGTTCAGCGCCGATGTGCGCTTCGACTACGAGCGCTACGGCCGCGTCGTGCGCGACTCCATCCGCATGCTCGACAACGTGCTCGACGCCACCGCATGGCCGCTGCCCGAGCAGGATCGGGAAGCCGAAGCCAAGCGCCGCGTCGGCCTCGGCTACCTCGGCCTCGGCGATGCCCTGATCATGCTCGGCGTGCGCTACGACAGCGAGGAAGGCCGCGAGATGGCCGCGGCGATGACCCGCGTCATGCGCGACGAGAGCTACCGCGCCTCGGTCGAGCTTGCGAAGGAGAAGGGTGCATTCCCGCTGTTCGATGCGGAGCAGTACCTCCAGGGTCAGTTCGTCGCGCGCCTGCCCGAGGACATCCGCAACGACATCCGCGAGCACGGCATCCGCAACAGCCACCTGATGTCGATCGCGCCCACCGGCACGATCACGCTGGCCTTTGCCGACAACGCCTCCAACGGCATCGAGCCGCCCTTCTCCTGGACCTACCGGCGCAACAAGCGCATGCCGGACAACACCACGCAGTCCTTCGACGTCGAGGACCACGCCTTCCGCGTGTGGCGCCAGCTCGGCAACGAGCCGGGCGAGATCGTCAACGGCCGCTACGCCAACCTGCCCGACTCCTTCGTTTCCGCGCTGGAGATGGGTGTCGAGGACCACATGCAGATGATCGCCGCGGTCCAGCCCTACATCGACTCGGCGATCTCGAAGACCTGCAACGTGCCGGCCGACTACGACTACGGCGACTTCCGCGAGCTCTACTCGAAGGCGTGGCGCGCGGGCGCGAAGGGCCTGACCACGTTCCGGCCCAACGACATCACCGGCGCCGTGCTCGAGACCAACCACGACCAGCAGCAGCCGGCCGAGTTCGACGTCTCCGACGCCGACCGCCGCCTGCGCCTGGACAAGACGCCCTCCCCGGCGCTGGCCAGCCTGCGCTGGCAACACCGGCCCGACTTCAACGACGGCAACCCGGCGCGCACCTACATGGTCAAGCATCCGGGCGGCAAGTTCGCCGTGTTCGTCGGCTACGTCGAGAACGGCGAGAAGCACCCGTTCGAGGTCTGGCTCAACGGCGCCGAACAGCCGCGCGGTGCCGGCGCGATCGCCAAGGCCCTGTCCATGGACATGCGCACGCAGGACACCGCCTGGCTCAAGACCAAGCTCGACAGCCTGGCCAAGGTGCATGACCAGTCCTTCGAGATGCCGATGCCGCCCGACGGCGAGCTGCGCCACGTGCCGTCGGCCGTCGCCGCCATCGCCATCCTGGTGCGCCACTGCTGCGAACAGCTCGGCACCTTCGAGCGCAAAACCGACACGCCGGTGCTCGACGCGCTGATGTCGCCCAAGGAGCCGAAGACCGGCCCCAACGGCACCATGTCCTGGACCGTCGACGTGCGCAATCCGAGCACGGGCGACGACTTCGTCCTCGGCATCAAGGAACTGGTCCTGCCCGACGGCGAGCGCCGCCCCTACAGCATGTGGCTCGCGGGCGAGTACCCGCGCGCGCTGGATGGCCTGTGCAAGGTCCTGAGCTTCGACATGCGCGTCATCGACCCGGCGTGGATCGGCGCCAAGCTGCGCACCCTGGTCGACTTCCCCGAGACCCAGGGCGACTTCCTCGCCTGGGTCCCGGGCCAGGACCGCCAGGCCGTGCAACCCTCCACCGTCGCGTACATCGCCCGGCTCATGGTCCACCGCTATCAGATGCTCGGCATCCTCGACAGTGAAGGCTTCCCGGTGAACCCGATGGAGGTGATGTTCCACGACACCAGCGCCAGCCGCCGCCTGGGTGACAACGTGATCCCTATGCAGCAACCCGAGGAAGCCCCGGCCCGCGCCGTCGGCGCCAACGAAGTCACCCCGGGCCGCCGCTGCGACGAGTGCGGCAACTACGCCATGATCAAGAAGGACGGGTGCGATTTCTGCACCGCTTGTGGGGCGATGGGGGGGTGTGGCTGACCCATCCCTCGGCTCTGACGAGCCGCTGACGCCAGGGACGGCACGCCGGGATACTACGGTGAGCCAGTTGGAGAAACTACGGGCGACGATCCTTGCCGGGACGTCGGATACGAATATCGACTTCCCGACCCTACGCAAGCTCCTCAAGCGGCTGGGATTTGCCGAAAGGGTTCGGGGCAGCCACCCTATCTTCAGCCATAAGGACATGGAGGAAATCCTGAGTCTGCAACCCCAAAGCGGGAAGGCAAGGCCCTATCAGGTCAAACAGGTCCGGCAAGTTCTGGTGAAGTACCGGCTCGGAGATGCCGATGTCGATTGAGTACGAGATGGTCATCTATTGGAGCGAGGAGGACGCGGCCTTCATCGTCGAGGTCCCGGAGCTGCCTGGCTGCATGACCGACGGCGAGACCTACGAGGCTGCCGTCGCGAACGCTCAGCACGTCATCCAGGAATGGATCGAGACTGCGGAAGAACTGGGCCGCGCGGTGCCAAAGGCCCGTAACCGGCTCATGTCTGAATGATCCAGGTGGTGTAGCGTCTCGGGCCTTCATCGGCTCTCCAGCTCGACCGATTTCAGGTGATACGAGAGACAGGCGCCGGAGCCTGAGGGAAGCCGGCGAAGACGCAGCAAGGTGCAGGACAGGCGGTCCAAACGCGCTACAGACTATCGAGATCGTCAGGGAGCAGTTCGCGGTAGTGCATCACCGTGATCACGTCGATGCGCTCGGCTCCGACGCGGTAGATGATCCGGTAGGGGCGTTCGAGCACTTCGCGCAGATCGGGTTGTGCATATTCGGGCACGGCACGGCCGATGCGCGGGAGCTCTTGCAGGCGCCAAGAGCGTTCGACGATCCGCGTAATCGTGGGTTCAACGGCCATCGGCCGCTGCTCGCGGATATGCTCGGCAATTCGGCGCAGCCGGGCCTTGGCCCGCGCGCTCCAGTAGACCCTCATTCGGGCCGATCAATGCCGAACTCGCGCATGACCTCTTCGACGGGGGTCACCCGCCCGGCATCGCTGTCGGCCAGGCCTCGCTCGATCTCCCAGCGCACGACCATGCGATAAACCACATCGTGCCAGCTCGCATCATCGGGCAACTGGTCGATCAACTCATGTGCCTGCGCCTTCGGGGTCTTGGCCGATTCCATGGTTCGCTTCACGTCAGTACCTCTGGTCATTGTACACCGCCATCGCCGGCCTCGGCGTCGAGTTGTTACCTCTCCCCCATGAAATAGGCAACCAGGCAGCGATTGTCCCGGGCCTTGGCCGGGAAACAGGGGGCAGAGTCAATAACCGGGACAATGCGCACACGCGGTTGCCGCGATCGCCACGTACATCGCGTTCAGGCGTCCGTGTTCACGTGTGCGTCGCGCCTTCGGCGCGAGGCGCACCTACGGCGTGCGCCGTGCGCCGATCCCGTAGGTGCGCTTTGGCCCGCGCCAGCGGGACAACGCGCACACGGTGTTGCGGGCCGAAACAAGCTGTACTTCAGTCCACCAGGGCATCCTGGCGCATGCCAGCGCGTTCGAGGTGGACCGGGAGCACGCGGCCGTAGAGCTGCTTCATTCGGTGCGGCTGTCCCACCATCTCGGGATCGCGCGCCCAGGACGGAATGGCGACGTGGCGGGCACGGCTGCCTGCAATCTCGGTGACCCGGTGAAGCGTGTAGCGCCCGAGGAAGAGCTGCATGTCACCGGCGCCGAGGTCGAGTGTCCGGATCCGGCTGCGATCACCTGACATGACCGCCGCGACATCGTCGTAGTGTTCGTCCTCCGGGTCCCTGATGCCGGGGGCGTACTCGAAGATCCCGCCCTGCTCGGGGCGCTGGATCATCCAGGTGACGGTGAACTCGTTGGTGTCGAAGTGCCACGGGAAGCTGTCGCCCGGCTGCATGACGTTGAATGGCATGCACGCAAGGGGGTCCGCATACTGGTACAGCGGATCGATCCCGAACACATCCGCAACGAACGTCGTGAGCACCTCGCTGTTGTAGAGCGTCCAGAGATCCGAGGAGGGATCGATGAGGTCGGCGCAGACGAAACCGTTGGTGCGTTCCTGAAATCGGTTCACGGGATGCTCGTCACCAAGCTCTTCGTTCGCCTCACGGAAGTAGGGATTATGAGCGGTCCGGTGACGATGGGCCCGGGGGGCCAAGCACTCGGCTTCCTCCGCGATGCGGCCGATGGTGTCGGGGCGCAGGAACCCGGACAGGGTGCAGCAGCCATCATCGGCGAGGGATTCCCGGCACCGGGCGACGAGATCGTCGTAGGCCCGCGTGCCCGGTTCATGGATCGGGTAGCGGTCCGCATCAAAGATGTCGGTCAGCGCTGCATCAGCCATCGCTTTTCGCCTCCGTTACGTGTGGGTATGCCCTAGTGTCATCGAGCCACACCCAATCGCGGAAGCGAAATTTGTTAGGGTCTAGGATCAAGAAATTCGATCGCGGGCCCTGACATGAATATCGAGCACATGCGCGCTTTCCTCGATGTCGCGGCAACGGGGAGCTTCCAGCTCGCCTCGGAACGACTGAACGTGACTCAGTCCACGGTCTCGGCACGCATCAAGGTGCTCGAACAGCGGCTGGGCTCGATGCTGTTCCAACGCCGACGCTCGGGTGCCGCACTCACCGCGGCAGGACGCCACTTCCACCGCTACGCGCTGACGGCCGTGCGCGCATGGGAGCAGGCCCGCCACGACATCGCGCTTCCGGAAGAGCTGAGCGGCGTGATCGGCCTCGGACTCCAGCCGCCCCTCTGGGACCGAATCGGCTGCGGTTGGATCGAGCGCATCCGGGAACGCACCCCCCAGCTCGGCGTGCGCACCGCACTGGACTATTCGGAACCGTTGACCCGCCTGCTCTGCGATGGCTTCCTCGACGTTGCAGTCCTCTACGTTCCCCAGCAACGGCCCAACCTGAAGGTCGAGTGGCTCATGGAGGAGGATCTGGTTCTCGTGTCGGGGAACTCCGAGCAGGACGCCACTCCGCTGCCGGGCAGCGACTACATCTTCGTCGACTGGGGCGACGATTTTCGCCACCAGCACGCCCTGGCGTTCCCGGATGCGCGGACACCGGCGCTCCAGCTCGACGACGCCACCATGGCCCTGCAGTTCGTGCTCCGCCACGGCGCGTGTGCCTACCTGCTGGAGAGTATCGCGCGTCCCTATCTCGACGAAGGTTCACTTCGGCGGATCGAAGAAGCCCCTGTCTTCAGCCGCGCCACCTACGTCGCCTATCCCGAGGAGCCCATCGACGAGGGACACCTTCAGGTCGCACTTGAGGAACTCAACGCACTGGTCACTCGCGCCTGAAGGGAATCAGGGGCAGAGTCGTAATCGTCCTTTCGCGTTGCTCCTGATCCAGTCCACGCCTTTGCTGCCTTTGATCTCGAATTGACGAATCGACTTACGCGATACTGTCGACGATGCCACCATCGACGCGGAGGGCCGCGCCCGTTGTCGCCGAGGACTGCGGTGAGGCCACATAGACAATGAGATTGGCGACCTCCTCGGCACTGGCGCAGCGGCGGATGATCGATGTCGGGCGCTCGCTCACGGCCATGTCGTCGGCCAGTTCCTCGATCGCCCTGCCTGTTCGTTGCGCTTCCGGTTCAAGCTCGGCGCGCACGCTCTCGGTCAGCGTCGGTCCCGGCAGAACGGCGTTGACTGTCACGCCGGTACCCGCCATACGCTTGGCCAGACCCCGTGACAGGGCGAGATAGGCGGTCTTGCTGACGCCATAATCGATCATGTCCACGGGGATGTTGAGTGCGGACTCGGATGACAGGAAGATCGTGCGCCCCCAACCACGCTCGGCCATTGCCGGCAGCCAGGCGCGCGCCAGGCGGACACCGGACATCACGTTGATGTCCCAGCCGCGCTGCCAGTCCGCGTCGGTGGTGGCAAAGAATTCGCGCGGTTCGTAGATGCCGAGGTTGTTGACCAGGATGTCCGGGGCGGACAGTTGATCAATCAGGGCCGCGCAGCCATCGGCCGTACCGGCGTCGGCCGCGACACCGTGCAGGTCGGCACCCGGCACGGCGGCGCGCAGATGGTCGCGTGCACGCTCGACCCCTTCGGGCCTGCGGCCATTGACGATGACGGTTGCACCCGCGCCAGCGAGCCCCTTGGCGCTCGCGAGACCGATGCCGCCGGTCGAGGCGGTTACCACGGCGGTCTTGCCGCTTAGGTCGACATGCATTCCGGTTCTCCCTTCAGCCAGGGACCCACATCGTTGCCACCCGGCGCAGGCCGGATGGCTGCTCGATCATGTTGGCACATGGGGCCCCGGGATTCCGAGCGGGGCGGCCCCATACCGCGCGTACCAGTCCGCCGTCGCCGGCGGTAGCGCGTGTAGCGTATCAAGATCGACTCCGCCCCCTAGGGAACCTCTGAACAAAGGCCATCCTGGCCTTGTTCAGATACGGGCCATGAAAATGCGATTTTCATGGCCCTTCAGATCAACGACTTGCAGTCGTTGATCTGCCGGCACATCCCTGTGCCGCGGGA
>SLKC01000041.1 GCA_007134775.1 Ectothiorhodospiraceae bacterium
ACCATCACCCTGAAGGACGGCGAGTCCGACCCCGAGTGGTTCGGCTGGGGCAGCGCCCACGGCATCACCGGTGGCCTCGTCCCCGCGCACGTCATGGAGAACGAGGGCTGGGACATCGACACCCCCGCCGACGTCGGCGAGTACTTCGAGTTCCTCAACGACAACATGCCCGAGTGGTCCGGTGGCCCCTACATGATCGTCGAGGGTGACCTCAACGAGCAGATCATCAAGGAGCCCAACCCCAACTGGTACGGCGAGGAGCAGCCGACGCTCGACACGGTCATCCTGCGCTTCCTCGACGACGAGGGCGCCTGGGCCGCCGCGATGCAGAACCGCGAGATCCACGGTGGCTCCCCGGCCTCCTTCCCGGAGGACGTGATCCGCAACATCGAGGACCTGCCGGACGTGCACAGCCACATCACGTCGGGCCCGTCCTGGGAGCACATCGACCTGAACCTGGCCAACCCGGAGCTCGAGGACGTCGAGCTGCGTCGCGCCATCTTCACGGCGATCGACGTCGAGGAGATCAACCAGCGCATCTTCGGGGAGATCTTCCCCGACATCGAGCGCAAGACGAACCACTTCTTCGACCAGGACAACGAGTTCCACGAGGACGTCATCGGGCCCACGGGCCAGGGTGACGGCGACGTGGACGGGGCGATCGAGATCCTCGAGGACGCGGGCTACGAGCTCGACGGCGACCAGCTCACCCTCGACGGTGAGGAGGTCGGTCCGTTCCGGCTGCGCGCGACCTCGAACCCGGTCCGTGACACCTCGCTGGAGCTGATCCAGTCGATGCTGGGCGAGATCGGCATCACCGCGGAGATCGAGACCATCGGTGCCGCCGACCTCGGGCCGGTGCTGATGGAGGGCGACTACGACATCATCCAGTTCGGCTGGAGCGGCAGCCCGTTCTTCACCAGCGTGCCCGCCCAGATCTTCCAGAGCGAGAGCGGCAGCAACTTCGGTGGCTACGCCAACGACGAGGTCGACGATCTGGTCGCGCAGGTGCTGCAGGTGCCGAGCCTCGAGGAGGCGGCCGAGCACGCCAACGAGGCGGCCGCGATCGCGGCCGACGAGGCCTACGTCCTGCCGCTGCACGAGTCGCCGATCTTCATGTTCGTCGCCGACGACTACGTGAACGTTCGGGACAACCCGAACTCGAGCATGCGAGGTGTCTACAACTTCGAGGAGTGGGGTGAGCTCGCCGAGTAGCGCCCCCCTTCGGTGACACCCGCGCACCGCACGTAGGGCCCCGGGCTCCGGCCTGGGGCCCTACGCTGCCGCCCACCTCACGGACCCTGCCGGACGGCCCGAGGCTCCCTCATGCTCATGTACAGCGTGCGCCGGCTGCTGATCCTCCCGCCGGTGATGCTGGCGGCCGCCATCTTCGTGTTCCTGGCCGTCGACCTCACCGGCGACCCGCTGGCCGAGATGCGCATGGCGACGCCTCCGGTCCCCGACGAGACCATCGCCGCCGAGGAGGAGCGCCTCTACCTCGACCGGTCGATGCCGGAGCGATTCGTGCTCTGGACCACGGGGATCGGGGGACGAGGCGACATCGGCCTGCTGCAGGGCGAGTTCGGGCCTTCCACGCGCGGCACCGCCTTCGACATCGGCACGCAGATCAACGACCGCACCTGGATCACGATGCGGCTGGTGATCGCCGCGCTGTCGCTGGCGATCGGGCTGGCGATCCTCTTCGGGGTCATCAGCGCGCTGCGCCAGTACTCGGTCATGGACTACACGCTGACCTTCATCGCCTTCGTGGCCTTGGCGATGCCCACGTTCTGGATCGGGCTGCTGATCCAGCAGGCCGGCGTCACCATGAACGACTTCTTCGGCCAGACCCTGGTCTACACCGTGGGCGCGACGTCCGCCGACACCCGTGGCATGACCGCGTGGCAGGCGTTCCTCGACGCCGGTGCCCACCTCGTGCTGCCCACCATCGCCCTGATGCTGACCGGCTTCGCGCAGCTGTCGCGCTACCAGCGGGCCTCCATGCTCGAGGTGCTCAACAGCGACTACGTGCGCCTCGCCCGGGCCAAGGGCCTGCCCAACCGGGTCGTGGTCCGGCGCCATGCCCTGCGCACGGCGCTGATCCCCGTCACCACCCTGTCGATGCTGCTGATCGCCGGCGCGATCGACGGGGTGGTGCTGATCGAGGTGGTCTACCAGTGGCGTGGCCTGGGCACCTTCTTCGTCGAGTCGGTGCGCAACAACGACACCTACGCCGTCATGGGCTGGCTGATGCTGTCGGGCTTCGTCGTGATCATCGCCAACCTCATCGCCGACCTGCTCTACGGCGTCCTGGACCCGAGGATCCGCTATGACTGACTCGCGTCCACCTCGCCAGCACGTCGACCCCGTCGCCACGGCCCCCCCGGACGGCGACGAGGATCCGTCCCGCGACGCCGAGGCGATCACCACCCGGCAGCGCTCGCAGCTGCAGCTGGTCGCCCTGCGCTTCGTGCGTCACCGGGCCGCGATGGTCAGCCTCTTCGTCTTCGTGCTCATCGTCGCCTTCGCCTTCATCGGCCCGCACCTGTGGGAGTGGGACCACACGGTCTCGCGCGACATCCCCAGCAGCCAGCCGCCCTCCTGGGAGCACCCCTTCGGCACCACCAGCGCCGGCAACGACGTCTTCGCCCAGGTCATGCGGGGCACCCAGAAGTCGCTGCAGGTGGCGTTCACGGTGGGCGCCCTGACGGTGATCATCGGGGCCCTGTGGGGCACCATCGCCGGCTACTACCGCGGCAAGGTCGACGCGGTGATGATGCGCATCGTGGACGTGCTGCTGATCATCCCGCTGCTGGTGCTGGTCGTCGCGATCGCGGGAAGCGCACGCGGGGGCACGACGTGGTGGGCGGTCGCGCTGATCATCGGCCTCTTCGGCTGGACCACCGCGGCCCGCGTGGTCCGCGGCGTGGTGCTCTCGCTGCGCGAGCAGGAGTTCGTCGAGGCGAGCAAGGCCATGGGCGCCTCGGACGCCCGCATCATCTTCACCCACCTGCTGCCCAACGCTGCGGGACCGATCATCGTCGCGGGCACCCTGGCCATCGCGCTGGCCACCCTGGCCGAGGCCGGCCTGTCCTTCCTCGGCTTCGGGATCCAGCCCCCCGACACGTCGTTGGGCCTGCTCGTCGAACGCGCGCGCACCGCGGCGCGCACGCGGCCGTGGCTGTTCTACCCACCCGGCTTCATGATCGTGCTGATCGCCCTGACCATCAACTTCATCGGCGACGGGCTGCGCGACGCGCTCGACCCCCGCCAGACCACGATGCGGCGGTGACCGCCCGATCCACCGTGCCCATCGCCAAGGAGCCCGCACCATGAGCGTGACCGATCCCGCCGCCCCGCGCCGGGCGGGAGAGGCGGTGCTCGAGATCGAGGACCTGCACGTCGCCTTCCCCTCCGAGGACGGGCTCGTGCAAGCCGTCCGCGGCGTGAGCTACGAGGTGCGCGCCGGCGAGGCGCTGGGCATCGTGGGGGAGTCGGGGGCGGGCAAGTCCGTCTCCTCGATGGCCGTCATGGGCCTGCTGCCCAAGAACGCCCAGATCGAGGGATCGGCGAAGGTGCTCGGCCAGGAGATGCTGGGTCTCAAGGACGCCAAGATCAGCCGGATCCGCGGCGATCAGGTGGCCATGATCTTCCAGGATCCGCTCACGTCGCTCACGCCGGTCTACACCATCGGCCGTCAGCTCGCGGAGGCGGTGCTCGCGCACCGCAACGTGAGCAAGCAAGCGGCGCGCGAGCGCGCGATCGAGCTGTTGGAGCTCGTGGGCATCCCCAACCCGCAGGAGCGCGTGGACGCCTATCCGCACGAGCTCTCGGGCGGGATGCGCCAGCGCGTGGTGATCGCGATCGCGATGGCCAACGACCCCGACGTCATCATCGCCGACGAGCCCACGACCGCGCTTGACGTCACCGTGCAGGCCCAGGTGCTCGAGGCGCTGGAGTCCGCCCGCACGCAGACCGGAGCGGCGCTGGTGATGATCACCCACGACCTGGGGGTGATCGCCGGACACGTCGATCGCGTCTGCGTCATGTACGCGGGCCGCATCGTCGAGTCGGGGACCGTCGACGACGTCTTCTACGCCCCCCGCATGCCCTACACCCTGGGCCTGCTGGGCAGCCTGCCACGGCTCGACGGCTCCCGGGACGAGCGGCTCACGCCCATCACCGGCACGCCGCCGTCGCTGGTCAACCTCCCGCCGGGCTGCCCGTTCGCACCCCGGTGCCCCCTGGCGCGGGACCGCTGCCGGGAGGAGGAGCCACCGCTGGAGGCGGTGGACGTGGCCAGCCGCCATCTCGCCGCCTGCCACTTCAGCGACGAGCTGGTGGGCAAGGAGGCGACCGACCTCTTCACCGAGTCCATCCTCGACGCCGACGTGGCCGACGAGATCGTGGCGGAGCACGGAGGCCAGGCGTGAGCGGCACCCAGACCCAGGCCCCACGGACCTCCACCGCACCGCTGCTGGAGGCCAGCAACATCGTCAAGCACTTCCCGGTGCGCTCGAGCGGGCTGCTGCGGCGGCAGGTCGGTGAGATCCACGCCGTCTGCGATGTCTCGCTGCAGCTGCACGAGAACGAGACGCTCGGGCTCGTCGGCGAGTCGGGCTGCGGCAAGTCGACGCTCTCACGGCTGCTGCTCAACCTGCTCGACCTCACCGCAG
>SLKC01000077.1 GCA_007134775.1 Ectothiorhodospiraceae bacterium
AGCCGCCGAGACCACGCCGAGCGCCTGTTCGGGTTCGCCCGCATTGCGCTCGATCTCCGCCTGGGTACGAACCAGTGCCCGTTGGGCCTCATCGCTGTCGTAGGCATGTCGCAGGCGCTCGAAATGGAGCCGCGCCTCGTCGCTGCGACCGACGTCGGCCAGGCAGACCGCGAACCGCTGCTGCGCCTCGAAACCGTGCTGGCGGCCGCTGACGCGGATGTAATGCGACATCGCCTCGTCACAATCCCCCTGCCGTTCGGCGATGCGCCCAAGGTAGTACCGGGCTTCGTCACCGCGACCGTTCATCGCCAGTTGGCGCTGGAAATAGATCCGGGCGTCGTCGAGCACCCCGATGTGCAGCGCCGTCCGCGCCAGTTCATTGACCAACTGGCGATCGTCACCGAAGGCCTCAAAAACCTCTTGCATCACGCCGATCGCACGCTCGTGCGCGCGTTCGGCCACCAGCAGCCGCACCTCGCCCAGGGCCAGGTCACGGTCGTCGGGTAGGCGCTCGCGGGCCTCCGCCAGCCCCTCGAGCGCGGCCTCACCGTCGCCGCCATCGGCAAGCACTTCGGCACGCAGCAGGTGCGCGCGGCTGTAGTCGGGATCGAGGGCGAGCGCTTCGGCCACGGCATCAAGGGCGCCGTCCGCGTCGCCGGCCTCGGCCGCTTGATGGGCGATTGCGTAGTGCAGGACTGGGCTCTCGGGATGGGATTCGAGTAGACGCTGGAGCGCGGCGCGGGCCGTCTCCGGCTGTTCGACACGGCTGGTCAGCGCGGCGACCTCGCGCAGCCCCAGTTCCCTGTCCTCGCTGACCGCGATGAGCACGTGCATGTGCTCGGCCGCGGCCTGCTCATCCCCGCGTTCGAGATGGACACGGGCAATCATCGCCCGGGCCGAGCGACTGCGCGGCTGCAGGGCCACCCAGCGCTCGGCGGCCTCACGCGCCTCGTCGTTGCGGCCGAGGTAGCGAGCGGTCCGCGCGGCCCGTTCGGCAACGCGCGGATCCCGGCTCTCGCGCGCGACGGCCAACAACTGCTCGAGCGCGGTGTCGAGATCGCCGCGCCCCCCCGCGAGTTCCGCGACCAGCAGGCCGTAGAGGCTGTCCGCGGTGAAACTGCGCTTGACCGTCGGGCGCTCGACGGCCTCGTCCGGCAGGGCGGTCGGCTCATCGGCGGGGTCAGGCTCGATGGCCGCACACCCCCCGAGCAGGAGGGCGAGCAACAGTGGCAGGGCGAGGCGGGCGGGCCGGGATTGCACCATAATCGGATTCCGTGCCCCGGTGAGAATGCGGGGCGATTGCTACCTGCTTGTCACGGCATGGGTAGTAACAGACAATTGCGCGTTTGCGAATGCTCCCCGCGCATCCCAATTTATGTCGCTGTACTCCCTTGGCCTGAACCATACGACCGCGCCGGTCCACGTGCGCGAGCGCGTCGTATTCGAAGCAGCCAGCCTGGGGACGGCGCTGGCCGAACTCGGGCAGATGCCCGGTGTCCACGAAGCGGCCATCGTCTCGACCTGCAATCGTACAGAAATCTACTGTGCGGTGGACAGTCCCACGGAACGCCACTCGCAGATCGTCGCCTGGTTCCATCGCTGGCATGGCGATACACCGGAGCAGGTCGAGGCCTGTCTCTACCACTACGCGCACGATGCAGCGGTACGCCATCTCATGCGGGTCGCCTGCGGCCTCGATTCGCTGGTCCTGGGTGAGCCCCAGATCACGGGGCAGCTGAAGTCGGCCTGGCGGGCGGCTACGGATGCGGGAATGCTCGGGGTCGAGCTCGGTCGGCTCTTCCAGCACGCCTTCGCCGTGAGCAAGGCAGTGCGCACCGATACCGGCATCGGGACCAGCCCCGTCTCCGTCGCCTTCGCCGCAGTCACGCTCGCCCGGCAGATCTTCGGTGACCTGGGCCCGCGCAAGGCGCTGATGATCGGCGCGGGCGAGACCGTGGAACTCGCGGCCCGCCATCTGCGCGGCGCCGGCCTGGAACAGCTCATCGTGGCCAATCGCGATGCCCATCGCGCCGCGCGCCTGGCGGGACAGCACGACGGCGAGGGCATCGCCCTGAGCAGCCTTCCGGAACGGCTCCACGAGGCCGACATCGTCGTGTCGTCGACCGCGAGCAGTCTGCCCATCCTGGGCAAGGGGGCCGTGGAACAGGCATTGCGCCGTCGGCGCTATCAGCCGATGTTCATGGTCGATATCGCCGTACCCCGTGATATCGAGCCCGAGATCGGCCGACTCGACGAGATCTTCCTCTATACGGTGGATGATCTCCACAATGTGATCGAGGAAGGCATGGCGGCTCGTCGCGAGGCAGCCGCAGAGGCCGAGTCGATCATCGAGCGCGAAGTCGCCACCTACACAGCCTGGCAGCGCTCCCTGGACGCCGTCGACGCGATCCGCAACTACCGCAGCCGGGCCGAGGCGTTGAGCGCGCAGACGCTCGCCGAGGCGCGTCGCGAACTCGAGCGCAGCGGCGACCCCGATGCCGCCCTTGCGTTCCTCGCCCGCCGCCTGACCCGCCGCCTGACCCACAAGCCCACCGTCGCGCTGCGCCGGGCGGGGCGCGAGGGGCGCCAGACATTCCTCGCCGACGCCCGCGAACTCCTTGATCTGGACGAGAGCGATCCATGAGAGATTCGATCCGCCGCGAGCTGGAACGCGTCGTCGAGCGCCACGCCGAGGTGGAGCGGCTGCTCGCGGATCCCGAGACCATTCAGGACCAGGCGCGCTTCCGCGAGCTGTCGCAGGAGTACGCGCACCATGAACGCCTGGTCGAGCGCTTTGGGACCTGGCGCGAACACCAGAAGGCGCTCGCCGAGGCGCACACCATGCTCGAGGATCGCGATCCCGAGCTCCATGCCCTCGCCGAAGACGAGATCGCGCGCCTGAGCGCGGAGCTGGAGACCATCGAGGCCGACCTGCAGCGCCTGCTCGTACCCGAGGACCCCCGCGACGACGCCGACATCTACCTGGAGATCCGCGCCGGCACGGGAGGCGACGAGGCAGCGCTGTTCGCCGGCGATCTCCTGCGCATGTACCTGCGCTACGCGGAGCAGCAGGGCTGGAACGCGGAGATCCTCACCGAGCATCCGGGAGAACAGGGCGGTTATCGCGAGGTCGTGGTGCGCTTCAGCGGCCGCGGCGTCTTCGCCCGGTTGAAGTTCGAATCGGGCACGCACCGCGTGCAGCGGGTGCCGGCGACCGAATCCCAGGGGCGGATCCATACATCTGCGGCGACCGTCGCGGTGCTGCCGGTGCCTGATGCGGTCGAAGCCATCGAGGTCAATCCGGCCGATCTGCGCGTCGACACCTTCCGCTCCGCGGGGGCGGGGGGCCAGCACGTCAACACGACCGATTCGGCGGTGCGCATCACCCACCTGCCCTCGGGCATCGTTGTCGAGTGCCAGGACGAGCGCTCCCAGCACAAGAACCGGGCCAAGGCGATGGCCTTCCTCGAGGCGCGCCTGACCGCGGCACGCCAAGCGGAACAGGACGCGGAGCAGGACGAGGCACGGCGACTGCAGGTCGGCTCCGGCGATCGCTCCGAGCGCATTCGGACCTACAATTTTCCCCAGGGGCGCCTGACCGACCACCGGATCAATCTCACGCTCTACCGCCTCGAGGAGATCGTGGCCGGCCAGCTCGACCCGGTGATCGACCCACTGATCGCTGAGCACCAGGCGCGCGAACTGGCGCGGGTGACGGACGAGCCATGACCACCATCGCGGAGACCCTCGCTGCGGCGCGTGAACGCCTGGTCGATTCGCCATCGGCCGCGGCCGATGCCGAGATCCTGCTCGCGCATGTCCTCGGGCGCGAGCGTACCTGGCTGCGGGCCTGGCCCGAACGGGCGATCGACGCGGGACGCGGCGCCCGCTTCGACGAGTTAATCGCACGGCGCGCGGGCGGCGAGCCGGTGGCCTACTTGGTCGGCCACCGTGCCTTCCACGACATCGACGTGATGGTCACGCCCGCGGTGCTGATCCCGCGCCCCGAGACCGAGCTGCTGGTCGAGACCGCACTGGGCGCCCTGCGCGGCCGGGATCCGGAGACACGCGTACTCGATCTCGGCACGGGCAGCGGCTGTGTCGCACTCGCCATTGCCCGCGCCTGTCCCGACGCCCGGGTGTCCGCCATCGAACGCTCACCCGAGGCGCTCGCGATCGCGCGCGCGAATGCCGAGCGCCTGGGCCTGGAGCGCGTCGAGATCATCTCGGGCGACTGGCTGCAGGGCCTCGGCGGCCGCCACTTCGACATCATCGTGGCCAACCCGCCCTATGTCGCGGCGCACGACCCACACCTGCAGCGCGGCGATCTGCGCTTCGAGCCGCGGGCCGCGCTGGTCGGCGGTGGCGACGGCCTCGACGCCCTGCGCGAGATCGCAACCGGTGTGCTCCCGCATCTCGCACCCGAGGGCGTCGTCGCCGTCGAACACGGCCACGACCAGGGCGCAAGGGTGCGCGAGCTGTTCACGACGGAGGGGCTCGCGGATGTGGAGACGCTGACCGACTTCGCCGGCCACCCCCGCGTCACCCGCGGGCGTGCACCCGCGCAACGGCCCGCGGGCTGGCCCGGATCCGGCGCACGCGCCTGGCGTTGAGTGCGCTGCCCCGCGGGGCCGGGCTCAGCTGTTGCGGATCACCAGGCGCTCCAGGCCGTTCTCAAGGAACTCGTTGGCGTACTTCTCCTCGAGCGGTACGGCGTAGCGGTCGTACTCCTCAGGGGACATGCGCTCGACCTCGGCCTTGCCCGGCATGTTGACGACGTCGCGCTCGGCGAGCCGCACGATCAGCTCCTCCCAGAAGGTCGCATCATCGTACTCGTCGAGCACCTGCCAGGCCGTGGTCGACTTCTCCAGCTTCGCGCTCGGCCGGTACTGGTTGTACTCGGGGTCGACCTCGACGAGATCATCCATCCCGAACTGCGGCGCCAGCGAGAAGAGCTTCTGGGTGAGCATGCGGTAGGATTCCGCCTCGGGCGCATCGCCCGCGCGGTTGCTGTGGATCACCCAGTCCGCGACCAGGAGGAGATCCAGCAGCAGCCGGTACTCCTGTTGGGTCATGTTGATGCTCATCGGGGAGACCTCGCCACGCGGGCGCCCAAGCGCTCATTGAACCGCCGTCGCTGTTGCCGATCGATCGGGGCCGAGGCGTCAGCCATCGAGGCGGTCGCGCAGGAGCTGATTCACCTGGTCGGGATTGGCCTTACCGCGCGAGGCCTTCATGACCTGGCCGACGAACCAGCCAAGGACCTTGGTCTTGCCGTTACGGTACTGCTCGACCTGTCCCGGGTTGTTCGCCAGCACCTCGTCGATCATCGCCTCGATGGCGCTGGTGTCGGTGATCTGCTTGAGCCCGCGCGCCTCGATGATGGCGTCGGCGCTGCCCTCGCCGGCCACCATCGCCGCGAAGACCTCCTTGGCGATCTTGCCTGAGATGGTCTGGTCCTCGATGCGCCGGATCAGCCCCCCGAGATCCTCGGCCGCGACGGGGCTCTCCGTGATATCCAGCCCACGTTCGTTGAGCACGCCGCCGAGTTCCGACATGACCCAATTCGCGGCGAGCTTCGCTTCACCGCCGGCCGCGGTCACCACGGCCTCATAGTAGTCGGCCAGTTCGCGTGCGGCGGTGAGGACGCCCGCGTCGTAGGCGGGCAGCCCATAGTCGCTGACAAAGCGCGCCTTCTTGTCATCGGGCAGCTCGGGCAGCCCGGCGCGCACGCGCTCGATGAAGGATGTGTCGACTTCGAGCGGCAGCAGATCCGGATCGGGGAAGTAGCGGTAGTCGTTCGCCTCCTCCTTGGTGCGCATCGAGCGGGTTTCGCCGCGATCGGGGTCGTAGAGGCGCGTCTCCTGCTCGACCGTGCCGCCATCCTCGATGATCTCGCGCTGGCGCTCGACCTCGAACTCGATCGCCTTCTCAAGGAAACGGAAGGAATTGACGTTCTTGATCTCGGCGCGCGTGCCGAAAGCGGCCTGGCCAGCCGGGCGCACCGAGACGTTGACATCGACGCGCAGCGAGCCCTCCTGCATGTTGCCGTCGCAGATACCGAGATAACGCACCACCGTGCGCAGCTTCTTCGCGTAGGCGACCGCCTCGCGCGGCGAGCGCATGTCGGGCTCCGAGACGATCTCGAGCAGCGGGGTGCCGGCGCGATTGAGATCAACGCCGGTCATGCCGTGAAAATCCTCGTGCAGCGACTTGCCCGCGTCCTCCTCGAGGTGCGCGCGGGTAATGCCCACGGTCTTCGTCGCCCCGTCGTCGAGTTCGATCACGAGCTGGCCCTGGCCGATCACGGGCAGTTCATATTGCGAGATCTGATAGCCCTTGGGCAGATCGGGATAGAAGTAATTCTTGCGGGCGAAGACCGATTGCCCAGCGATGTCCGCGTCGATGGCGAGGCCGAAACGCACGGCCATCTCGACGGCGCCCTGGTTGAGCACGGGCAGTACGCCCGGCATGCCGAGGTCGATCGGGCAGGCCTGGGTATTCGGCTCGGAGCCGAAGGCCGTCGAGGCGCCCGAAAAGATCTTCGAATTCGTTGCGAGCTGGGCGTGGACCTCCAGCCCGATGACGGTTTCCCACTGCATGCGAGTCCTCACCCTCTGTACGCCGATGCGCAACGCGTTCCCGGAATCAGCGGCGGCCACGACGCTGGCGTTGCGGCCACCCTCACGCCGAAGCGCCGGTCAGTCGATGCCCGGCGGTGCCTGGCGATGCCAGTCCGTCGCCTGTTGATAGCCGTGGGCCGCGGCAAGCAAGCGGCCCTCGGAGAAATGGTCGCCGATGAGCTGAACCCCGACGGGGAGTCCATCCGCAAAGCCGGCCGGCATCGACAGCGCGGGCAGTCCGGCCAGATTGGCCGCAATCGTGTAGACATCCGACAGGTACATCGCGACCGGATCGTCGGCCCGCTCACCGAGCGGGAAGGCCGTGGTCGGCGACGTCGGCCCGAGGATCAGGTCGACATCACTGAAGGCCTTGCGGAAGTCGTCGCTGATGAGCTGGCGGATCTGCTGCGCCTTGAGATAGTAGGCGTCGTAGTAGCCCGCCGACAGCGCGTAGGTGCCCACCATGATGCGGCGCTTGACCTCGTCGCCGAAGCCCTCGGCGCGCGAGCGCTCGTAGAGATCGAGGACATCGCTGGGCTCAGCGCAGCGATGGCCGAAGCGTACCCCGTCGTAGCGCGACAGGTTCGACGACGCCTCGGCAGGTGCGACGACGTAGTAGGCCGGAATGGAGAGTTCCGTATGCGGCAGCGAGATATCGACGATCTCCGCGCCGAGTTCGGCGAGCTGCTGGGTAGCGGCGTCAACCGCTTCGCGGACCTCAGCGGCCATGCCGTCACCGAAATACTCCGCCGGCCGGCCGACGCGCATGCCCGCGAGTGGATAGCTGTCGAGCGCACCGGCGCAATCGTCAACATCACGCTCGATACTGGTGGAGTCGCGCGGATCGAAGCCGGCCATGCCGTCGAGCAGCAGGGCGCAATCCTCGGCCGTGCGCGCCATCGGTCCGCCCTGATCGAGGCTGGAGGCGAAGGCCACCATGCCGTAGCGCGATACCCGCCCGTAGGTCGGCTTCAGCCCGGTGATGCCGCACAGCGCCGCCGGCTGGCGGATCGAACCGCCCGTGTCCGTGCCCGTCGCGCCGGGGGCCAGTCGCGCGGCGACAGCCGCCGCGGAGCCCCCGGAGGAGCCGCCCGGGACCCGCGAGCGGTCCCAGGGATTCTCTACGGGGCCATACCAGCTGGTCTCGTTCGACGACCCCATGGCGAACTCGTCCATGTTGGTCTTGCCCAGCATGACACAGCCGGCGGCGCGCAGACGCTCGACCACGGTCGCGTCGTAGGGCGCGACGAAGCGGTCGAGCATGTGCGAGCCGCATGAGGTACGGACGTCGTTGGTGCAGAAGATGTCCTTGTGCGCGATGGGCACCCCGGTCAGCGGCCCGGCCTGGCCTGCCGCCCGTGCCCGATCGGCGGCCTCCGCCTCGGCGAGCGCCTGCTCGGCGGTAACGGTGATGAAGCTGTTGCCCGCGAGTTCGGGGCGTTCGATCCGTGCGAGCAACCCGCGCGTGAGCTCGACACTGGAGACTTCGCCGGCGGCGAGCGCGCGGCTCATTTCGGCAATGGTTTGCTCATGCATGCGTGATGCCATCCGTGATCGTGGAACCTGCGCGCGCCGCGCCCTGGCCAACGGCGCGACTGCTCATTCGACAACGCGCGGCACGAGGTAGAGGCCGCGTTCGACCGCCGGTGCGTTGCGCTGGTAACGGTCGCGGTCATCGGGCTCGGTCACCGCGTCCGGACGCAGCCGCTGGGTCGCGTGCTGCGGGTGCGCCATCGGCGTCACACCGGCGGTGTCGACGGCATTCATCCGGTCGACGAGATCGAGGATGCTCGACAGCTCGCGCGCATAGGTCGTGACTTCCTCCTCGTCGACCGCGAGGCGGGCGAGACGGGCGATCTTGCGGACTTCGTCGGTGCTGAGAGACATCGCGGCACCACCCAACTGGACCAAGCGCGAAAATGTAGCACAATCGGGCCGCCGGGGGGCAATTTCGCAGCCCCACGCGCCTTGCCGGGGATGCCCGGCGTTGCTACAGTACGCGTCTTCTGCCCGCTCCATCCACACACACCCGCGCGCGAGTACCCAACCAACCATGTTCAGCGCCCTGCGAGGACTCTTCTCGACCGACCTTTCCATCGACCTCGGCACTGCCAACACTCTGATATACGTGCGTGGCAAGGGCATCGTGCTGAACGAGCCCTCGGTAGTGGCGATTCGCCAGGACCGGGGCCCCGGCGGCCCGAAGGCCATCGAGGCCTACGGCGAGGAGGCGAAGGCCATGGTCGGCCGTACGCCGCAATCGATCACCGCCATCCGGCCGATGCGCGACGGTGTGATCGCCGACTTCAATATCACCGAGAAGATGCTGCAGCACTTCATCAAGAAGGTGCACGATTCGCGCTTCTTCCGGCCCAGCCCACGCGTGCTCGTGTGCGTCCCCTGTGGCGCGACCCAGGTCGAGCGCCGCGCGATCCGCGAGTCCGCTGCGGGGGCCGGGGCACGGACCGTCTACTTGGTCGAGGAACCGATGGCCGCGGCGATCGGGGCGGGCATGCCGGTCTCCGAGCCGCGCGGCTCGATGGTGTTGGACATCGGCGGCGGCACTTCGGAAGTCGCGGTCATGTCGCTCAACGGCATCGTCTACTCGGCCTCGGTCCGCGTCGGCGGCGATACCTTCGACGAGGCCATCTCCAATTACGTGCGCCGCAACTACGGCGCCCTCATCGGTGAGGCGACCGCGGAACGAGTCAAGCACGAGATCGGCTCCGCCTATCCCGGCAAGGAACTGCTGGAAATCGAGGTCCGTGGACGCAACCTGTCAGAGGGCGTCCCCCGATCGCTCACGCTCAACAGCAACGAAATCCTGGAAGCGCTACAGGAATCGCTCTATGGCATCGTCAGCGCCGTCAAGACCGCCCTGGAGCAGACTCCACCCGAACTCGGCTCCGATGTCGCCGATCGCGGCATCGTGCTGACCGGCGGCGGCGCCCTGCTGCGCGATCTGGACCGCTTGCTCATGGAAGAAACCGGCCTGCCTGTGCTGGTCGCCGAGGATCCGCTGACCTGCGTGTGCCGGGGTGGCGGTCGCATCCTCGAGCTGATCGATGAGCACGGTACCGGCTTCGTCTCTGTCGAATAATTCCGCGCTGCGGGCCGCGGACCGGCCCTCGCCGGGAGCGCGCTGATGCAGCCGCTGTTCCAAAACGCGGGCGCGACCACCCTGCGCTTCCTCCTGCTGGCGGCGCTGTCCATCGCACTCATGGTGGCGGACCACCGTGACCAGTACGTCGAGGCCGTGCGCAGTGCGCTCTTCGCGGCCATCGCGCCATTGCAGTATGCCGCCGACCTGCCTGTACGCGGCGGCGAATGGGTGGCCGACCAGGTCACGACGCACCAGGCACTGCAGCAGCGTGTCACCGAACTCGAACGCGAGAACCTGCGGCTCAGTGCGCGCCAGCAGCAATTCGAGACACTGCGCGCCGAGAATGACCGCTTGCGAAATCTGCTCGATGCAGCATCGAAGCGGGACGAGCGGGTGCTGGTCGCCGAGTTGCTGGCGGTCGATCTCGACCCCTTTCGCCAGCAGGCCATAGTCAACCAGGGTAGCCGTGCCGGCGTCTATGCCGGCCAGCCCGTGATCGACGCCGACGGGGTCATGGGGCAGGTCGTCCATGCCGGCCCCTTCACGGCAACCGTGCTGCTGATATCCGATCCGGATCACGCACTGCCCGTACAGCTCAACCGCACCGGTCTGCGGACCGTCGCTTCCGGGCTGGGAGAGGCGGACCGTATTTCCCTGCTTTACATCCCGAACAGCGCCGATGTCGAAGAGGGGGATCTGGTCGTCACCTCCGGACTGGGCGGCCGATTCCCCGCGAACTATCCCGTCGCCCGCGTCGCGGCATTCAATCCGCGCCCCGGGGAGGCCTTTGCCGAAGTCATTGCGCAGCCACTGGCCAACCTGGACCGTTCGCGCGAGGTCCTGCTCGTCTGGCCCGATGAGGACGAGGAAGCCGCACGCCGAGCGTTGGGCGACGAGGCTGGAATCGAACTCGAGGGTGCCCCCACGACGGACGTCCCCGGCGCAGCGCCGGATGCGTCCCCCGGCACGACCGCGCCTGCCCCGGCCGAGGACCCGGCCACGGCGATCCCAGACGACGAAGCCCCCCCGGCGGCCGAGGAGTTCGAGCCGTGAGTCGCTGGCTGCTGCCGCCGCTGACACTGCTTGCCGGCCTGCTGCTGGTGATGTTGCCGCTACCGAGCGCTGCCGAGCCCTTCCGCCCGGACTGGGTAGCGATGGTCGCACTCTACTGGGCATTTGCCCTGCCGCAGCGATTCGGCCTGGTGCTCGCCTGGATGGCAGGCCTGCTACTCGATGTCAGCCAGGGCACGCTGATGGGGCAGCACGCACTCGGCCTGGCCCTGATCACCGCCATCGCGCTGCACATGCATCAGCGGGTTCGGCTCGCCCCCATTGTCCAGCAGGCGCTATTCGTGATGTCGCTGCTACTGATCAAACAGGCCCTGGTACTCTGGATCAGCGGCATGATTGCACGCGCCCCCGAGGATTTGTGGCTCTATTTCGCCTCCCCGCTGGTGGCGGTGATCTTCTGGCCGCTCGTCTTCGTCATCCTGCGCGACCTGCGAAGGCGCTATAACGTCTCCTGAGGGCTGGCCATGGCGACTGCCTGCTTCCTTGACGCCGGCTCCGTGGGCACCGACCTCGATTTCGCTGCCCTGACGGCGGCCGCCGATGACTGGTGCTGGCACGAGTCGACGCGACCGGGGGATGTGGCCGCGCGACTCGCCGACGCCGAGATCGCCGTCACCAACAAGGTCGTAATCGATGCCGCGACCCTGGCCGCCAATCCCCAACTGAAGTTGATCTGCGTGGCCGCCACCGGGGTCAACAATGTCGATCTGGAGGCGGCCCGCAGACTCGGTATCACCGTGGTGAATGCGGTCGGCTATGCCACGCCGGCGGTGATCCAGCATGTCTTCGCCCTGCTGCTCGCCCTCGCCACGCGCCTGCCGCAATACAGCGAAGCCGTGCGCGACGGCCGCTGGCAGACCGCACCCCATTTCTGTCTCCTTGACTACCCCATCACCGAACTCGCCGGGCGCACGCTCGGCATCGTAGGACACGGTGAACTCGGCAGCGCCGTCGCCCGTGTGGCGACAGCGTTCGGCATGGAAATACTGCTTGCTGCGCGCCCGGGCGTGAACCGTGCAGCGGGCGATCGAATCCCGCTGCCCGAACTCCTCGAACAGGCCGATGCAGTCACGCTCCACTGCCCGTTGACGCCGACAACGCGGGGGCTGATCGATGCGGATGCGCTCGAGCGAATGCGATCGCAGGCCTTTCTCATCAACACGGCCCGTGGTGGCATCGTCGACGAGGCGGCGCTTGCGCAGGCGCTGCGCAGCGGCGCGATCGCGGGCGCGGGGGTCGACGTACTCACCCGCGAGCCCCCGCGGAGCGGCAACCCCCTGCTCGCCCCCGACATCCCCAATCTCGTCGTCACACCGCACGTCGCCTGGGCAAGCCGGGACGCGCGACAGCGCTTGGTCGATCAGGTAGCGGCCAACGTCCGGGCCTACCGGGCCGGCACGCCATGCCGCGTTGTCACGGGGGCAGGCACGAATTGACGGCACCCGCGGGGCGTCATTCACCGAGGATCAACGCGCGCGCCCCGTCATCGACCTGGTACGGCACCCGCTGCAGGGGCGGACCGGGCGTCTCGCCGGTCGGGGCGCCGGCCGCGTCGTAGCGTGCCCCACTGCAGGTCTCGCGGAAGTCACTCGCGTCTCGACGCCAGACCAGCGGACAGCCGTTGCGCGGACCGCGATCATGCACGACCAGCCACTCCGCATCGGCCGACGCGGCCCCTGCGGCCAGGGCTGAGCGCGTGGCCTCGCTCCGGCGCAGGATCCACACCCCTGTCCCGTCGAACTCGGCGCGGCGGGCGTGATCGGGGGCGAGGCCGTCCACTTCCACCTGCGTGACAACCGCACCACCGCCCCCTCGCTCATTGTCAGAGCCGACGTACTGCACAACGACGGACAGCACCACGCCGGCCGCCAGGAGTGTGGTCAACTTCAGCAGCACGCGCAGGCGAAATCGGGCGGGCGTCTCTGGGATCGGCTGCATCGGAATCGGCCTTCGCGAGCGCTGCGTCTCATTGTAACCAGGGGTTATGCTAACGCCATGGAATCATCGATTGCGCTGGTCTGTACCGCGCCCGAACGCGAGCCGGAAGCGGCCGCCCTCGCAGATGGGTTCGGCCTGCGGCGGGAGGATCATCCACCGACACACGGCGATCGACTCGCACTCGTGCTAACGGCCAACCGCCTCGAACTGCGGGCCGCTGGCCGCGCTGCGCCTGGCCCACTGGCAGTCGACTTCACCGCAGGACGGCAGTATCACCGCGGGCGACGGGCAAGCATCCGCGATGAAGCGCTGGCGCGAGCGGCCGGGATCGGCCGCGGCTGGCGCCCCGAAGTGATCGACGCCACGGCGGGATTGGGCAGAGACAGTTTCCTGCTGGCAAGCATGGGATGCTCGGTCACGGCCTGCGAACGCAACCCGGTCGTCGCCGCTCTACTGGCCGATGGCCTGGCCCGGGCGAAGTCGGCCGCCGCCACACGGGACATCGCTCGTCGCATCCATCTGCGGCACTGTGATGCGCTGGCGGTCCTGGCAGAGCGGGCGAGCGATGTGATCCTGGTCGATCCGATGCACCCGCCACGGCGCAAGTCAGCGGCCGTCAAAAAGGAGATGCGGCTGCTCCAGCAGCTCGTGGGCGCAGACCCCGACAGCACCGCGCTCCTGGCGGCAGCGCTGGGGGCGGCGCGCCATCGTGTTGTCGTCAAGCGCCCCGCCCGCGCAGAGCCATTGCCCGGCCCCGCCCCTTTTCACACCGTCAGCGGCCGCTCCACGCGGTTCGACGTGTATGCGGGTCACGCCGAAGGCGACGCAGGGGGCGGATCGGCGAATCCAGACGACAGACCCCAGGGGGGGACGCAAACGCGTCGGCCCCGGAGGTAGAGGGTCCCCCGGGGCCGATCACTGATGCAGGTGCACGGCTATCTAGCGGGATACCCGCCAAACGCTCACTTGACCGTGATAACGGAGCACTTCGCGAGATTCTGCACCTTGTAGGAGACGCTGCCGGCAAGCAGCCCCTTGAGCCCACCAAGGCCCCGCGAGCCCATGACGATCAGGTCGGCATTCGCCTTGTCCGCGTTCTCGAGGATTTCCTCGGCCGCAATGCCACCGGTCTTGGCCTTCTCGATCTCTGTGGCCCCCTCGGCCTTGGCCGATTCTTCGGCCTTCTCGAGCAGCTTATCGGCGATGTCCTCAAGCACTTCCGGCGGCTCGGAGGGCTCGACGTAACCGGCGCCAACAGCCATCCCCGGCTCCGGCTTGCTCGGCTTGTCCGAGAGCTTGCGGATATCGTCGGGCAGACGCCCATGGAGGAGCACCTGCAGCAGATGCAGCTTCGCGCCATACTTTGCCGCAAGGTCGGCTGCGAGCTTGACCGCCTTGTCCGAATGCTTCGAGCCGTCAATCGGTACCAGGATATTCTTGACTTCCATCAGTTATTCTCCTGCTCTTGTGTGTGAAATGGGAGAGCCGGACCACAAGATATGCGGACCGTCCCCGTAGCCGTCAACCACGTGTCGTGGTCTCCGGCCGCCCTCCCCGATTCAGCGCACGGTAATCACGGTGCAATTCGCCATCGTCTGCACCTTGTGCGAAACGCTGCCGACGAGTAGGCCGGCCAGTGTACCCAAGCCCCGAGCACCCATCACGATGCAATCGATGCCGTTGCGCTTGGCATATCCGAGGATCTGATGCGCCGCCGGGCCGATCTCCCAGGAGCCGTAGACGCGCTCGATACCGGCCCGCTCGGCCTTGCGTCGGGCATCGGCCACCAGGGCCTCGGCGACATCCTTGGCAATTTCCCGCTCATAGACGGGCGCCGCATTGGGTGAAGCCGACGCCGGCAGCGACGGCCGATCCGACAAATAGCGCAGCTCCGGTGGCACTTCCCCCGCGCCCACAATATGCAGGACGTGGAGGTCAGCATCGTGGACTAGCGCGAGTTCGATCGCGCTGTGCAGCGCGCGCTCGGCATGTTGCGAGCCGTCCACCGGAACCAATATGCGATTGAACATCCCTAGCCCCCTCGTTCTTGCCGGCCGGTCGGCATCTGCGAGATGGTGCTCCTCACCTGCCCCCGGATCAACACAATCAGCCCGTCATTATGCTACCGCACGACTATCGCCCGGATGTTGACGCAGATCAAGCAGCAGGACCAATCTCAGCGCACCCCAGCTTCACTACGGGTCACGCGAGTCACCGAGACCCGGTACGGGCGAGGCAGGCGGGTGCTCCGCGGCATCGAGATGCACATCCACCACACGGCGCCCTAGAAGGCGCGCGTAACCAGCCTGCCTCCCGTCTCCGGTCTGACTGAACTCGAAGTGGTAGAGCCGGGCGAGGCACAAGCCGCCCCCGCTATCACGCTGGACGCGCAATCGCCGCAAGACCACGCTGTCGTCGAGGAATTGCGCGCCGAAGGCACGGCATGCCCGCCGACACGCCCCGACCGCGGCCTCCCGAGCGCGCATCGAGTCCCACCACCAGAGCAAGGCGAGTCCAAGCACCAAGAACGGCAGCAGTTGGCTCATGCCCCCCCGCGTCGAGAATCGCTGTCTCCTCCCCTATAATGACCAGCCGGCACGGCCCTGTCACGGGGCCGGCGTGCCACCGACGCAGCTTGCAATACAGCAGGGGCTAGATACGTGATGGATGAAACGACCCGCGCCGCGATCGAAGCCGCGGCCTTTCGGCGCCTGGTTGAACACCTCCAGACGCACACCGAGGTCCAGAACATCGACCTGATGGAACTCGCGGGCTTCTGCCGCAACTGCCTCGCCAAATGGTACAGCGCAGCCGCAGTGGAGCACGGTGTCGACATCGACTATGAGACCGCTCGCGAGGCGATCTACGGCATGCCCTACGACGAGTGGAAGGCTCGGTACCAGACACCGCGCACGGGAGAAACGACATGAACACACCCAAGCCGTCGGGCCGGGAGGCTCAGCCGATCGAGATCGTGGAGCTGGAGGGCGACGGCATCGGCCCCGAGCTTGCGACGGCCGTGCACCGTGTGGCCGAGGCCCTGCCCATCGAGCTGCGGTTCCGCCCCGTCGACTGGTCCCTCGAACGGCGGGAACGGGATGGCGAAGCGGCGGTCGACGAGGCCGAACGGGCGATGCGAAGCACGCGCCTCGCCCTCAAATATCCCACGGTCACCGGCTCGGTCAGCCCGAATGCATTGATCCGGCGGCGCATCGGCTTTTCCGTGATCTACCGGCCGGCGATCTCGATCCGCGGCATCTCGTCGAATTTCAAGTCGGACGTCAACCTCCACATCGTGCGCGTCGCCACGGGCGGCACCTACGACGACCCGGGTCAGTTCGTCGGTCGCAACGCCGCGGTATCGCTGCGCATGGTCGAGCGCGAGCCCTGTGCCCAGGCGGCCAAGTTTGCCTTCGAACTCGCGCGCAAGAAGGGCTTCACGATGACCTCCTCGTCGAAGCACACGATCCAGCGCGTCACCGACGGACTCTTCGAATCGGTGGTTTCCGAGGTGCATGACCAAGGTTACGAGGACGTGCCGCACCACCGCGAACTGTTCGACGCCTTGCTTGCCAAGGTCATCCTGCAGCCCCAGGATTTCGAGGTGGTACTGGTCCTCAACGAGTATGGCGACTTCCTCTCCGACATGGCGTCAGGTCTCGTCGGCAGTCTCGGCACAGGAGCCAGCGGGAACTTCTCGTTCAACGACGACCACGAGGTCGACATCGCAATGTTCGACCCCGCTGGTGGCACGGCCCCCGACATTGCGGGGCAGAATGTGTGCAACCCCAGTGCGATGCTGCTCGCGTTCGGCATGCTCCTTGACCACATCGATCGCTACGACCTGGGACACGCCTTGCGCCTCGCCCTGCTGGCCGCGATCGAGGCCGGGGAGACCACCGGCGACCTGGGCGGGAATCTCTCGACGAGCGCTTTCACGGAGCACGTGATCGCAAGACTTGCCGACCACCTCCCCTGAGTCGCGGACCTCCAGGGGCATTTGAACCACCGCGCCCCTTGAGGAATGGTATGATCCCCGTTAACGTCGCAGATCACCAGAACATCATGCTGCGGATCGAGGTCGCCTGGCCCGATCCCACCTTGCAATCGGAGCCCTGACACGATTCAATGTTCCGAAAGGGTGGGCTCTGCCGACGGATGGGGTGGCAGACGACCCTTCGGGGATCCGTGCGCGACGAATGCTGGTTGATCTGGCGTGCTGGCGGACCCGCCGCCCAGCGGCGCCGGGGGCGATGCCTCTAACCCCGCGCGATCCCGATCAATGCAGCTCCCTGATCCGCCTGGTGACCGGCCATGACTGAACAATCGACGATGCGCGCCCTCTGGAGCACCTCGCTGCTCGACGGGGGGAATCTGGGCTATCTCGAGGATCTCTTCGAAGCCTATCTGCAGGACCCCTCATCGGTCGACGACGAGTGGCGGCGCTACTTCGACGGACTCCCGCGAGTCAATGGCGGAGCCGCGGATGTCTCCCTCGACGAGATCCGGCGCCAGTTCTACCGATTCCGGTCGCACGGGGGGGTGGGCCGCACCGCAACAGCGGGCTCGGACAGTGCCGAGCACGAGCGCAAGCAGATCCGTGTACTGCAGCTGATCAATGCCTACCGCTTTCGGGGGCATCGGCATGCCCAGGTCGACCCGTTGGGTCGCTGGGAGAAGCCGGAGATCGATGAGCTAAAGCTTGAGTCGCACGAACTGTCCTCGGCCGATCTCGACACGGTGTTCCACACCGGCTCGCTGCAGGGCATGGAGGATGCCACGCTGCGCGAGATCGTCGAGGTGCTGCAGCGCGTCTACTGCGGCTCGGTTGGCGCCGAGTACATGCACATCGCGGACACCGCGGAGAAGCGCTGGGTGCAGAAGCGCCTGGAGACGCCCCGCGGCCAGCCCGATTATCCGCCGGAGCGGCGGCGCTGGCTGCTCGAACGACTCACCGCGGCCGAAGGCATCGAACGCTACATGCACTCGCGGTACGTCGGTCAGAAGCGCTTCTCGCTCGAGGGCGGCGAGTCGCTGATCCCGATGATCGAGGAGCTCATCGAGCGTGCCGGCACGCAGGGCGCACGCGAGATCGTCATCGGCATGGCCCATCGCGGTCGTCTGAACGTGCTGGTGAACATCCTGGGCAAGAAGCCTGCCGATCTGTTCGAGGAGTTCGAAGGGGCTGAGGACGACTCACTGGCCGCCGGCGATGTCAAATACCACCAGGGTTTCTCGTCGGACTACATGACGCGTGAAGGGCCGGTCCACCTCGCACTTGGCTTCAATCCTTCACATCTGGAGATCGTGGCGCCGGTCGTGGCCGGCTCGGCGCGCTCGCGTCAGGACCGTCACCAGGACAAGGACGGCAATCGCGTGCTACCGATCAGCATCCATGGTGACGCGGCGTTCGCTGGCCAGGGCGTGGTCATGGAGACGTTCGCCCTGGCTCATGCCCGTGGATTCTCAACGAAGGGCACCGTACACATCGTTGTCAACAACCAGATCGGCTTCACCACGAGCAATAAGCTCGACACCCGCTCGTCGCTGTACTGCACCGATGTCGCGAAGATGGTCAACGCGCCCATCTTCCACGTCAATGCCGACGATCCCGAGGCCGTGCTCTTCGTCACACAGCTCGCCCTCGACTACCGCAACCAGTTCCGCAAGGACATCGTCATCGATCTGGTCTGCTATCGGCGACACGGACACAACGAGGCGGACGAGCCCGCCGCCACGCAGCCGATGATGTACGACAAGGTCAAGAGCTTGGTCACCACGCGTGAGGTGTACGCCACGCGCCTGATCGAACAGGGCACTGTGGGTCAGGACAACGTGGATGAGATGGCCGCGACCTATCGCGAACATCTCGATGCCGGGGAGACCGTCACGCCCCAAATCATCACGGATGAGGATTTCGTCAACGAAGGCAGTGTCGACTGGACCCCCTTCATCGGCCAGGAGACGTGGGACGATCCGGTTGAGACGGCGGTCTCCGCCGATCGCCTGCGCGAGCTATGGAGCCGCGTGGAGCAGGTACCGGAGGGCTTCGAGCTGCACCGGCGGGTGGCGAAGATCATGGATGACCGTCGCAAGATGGCGGGCGGCGCCCTGCCCATGGACTGGGGCTTCGCCGAGACCATGGCCTACGCGACCCTGGTCACGGAGGGCCACGCCGTGCGCCTTTGTGGCCAGGATTCGGGCCGCGGTACCTTCTTCCACCGCCACGCCGTGCTGCATAATCAGAAGGACGGCACAAGCTACGTGCCCCTGCGCCAGGTCGCTGATGATCAGGCGAATTTCCTGGTCATCGATTCGCTGCTGTCGGAAGAGGCGGTGCTGGCGTTCGAATACGGTTATTCGACGGCGGATCCCTATTCATTGGTAATCTGGGAGGCGCAGTTCGGCGACTTCGTCAACGGCGCACAGGTGGTCATCGACCAGTTCATCAGTTCGGGCGAGGCGAAATGGGGGCGCCTGTGCGGACTCACCATGCTGCTGCCCCACGGACAGGAGGGCCAGGGACCGGAGCACTCCTCTGCGCGCCTGGAGCGCTTCCTCCAACTCTGCGCCGAGCAGCGCAAGGGCGAATTCAACATGCAGGTCTGTGTGCCGACGACACCAGCCCAGGCCTTTCACATGTTCCGGCGACAGATGCTGCGGCCCTATCGCAAGCCGCTCGTGGTCATGAGTCCGAAGAGCCTCCTGCGACACAAGCTGGCGACCTCGGCGCTGGAGGACCTGACCGAGGGCCGCTTCCTGCCGGTCATCGGTGAGATCGGCGACATCGATCCCGCCGACGTGCGCCGCGTGGTCATCTGCAGCGGCAAGGTCTATTACGACCTTCTGGCGCGCCGGCAGGAGGCGGATATTCGTGATGTTGCCCTGATTCGCATCGAACAGCTCTATCCCTTCCCGTATCCGCATCTCGGCGAGGCGCTGGCCGCGTTCCCCAATGCCGAGGAATATGTCTGGTGCCAGGAGGAACCGCGCAATCAGGGTGCCTGGTTCAATATCAAGCATCGCCTGGAGCGCGTAATCGGTGAGGACGCGGATCTGCGCTATGTCGGGCGCCAGGCTTCGCCTTCACCGGCGCCGGGCTATCACAGCCGACACGTCAAGGAACAGAATCAGCTCGTGGCCAGCGCCCTGAAGATCGAGCAGTAGCGACTGATGGGCCTACCTTGCGTTGCAAGGCGAGAGGTGAAGGCGGTCACACGAACCAACATTACCCATAAGGAAGCCAGCGATGAGCACCGATATCACCGTCCCTCAGCTGCCGGAGTCCGTTTCCGACGCGACCATCGCAAGCTGGACCAAGAAGCCCGGCGACCCCGTCAAGCGTGACGAAGTGCTCGTGGAACTGGAAACGGACAAGGTGGTGCTGGAGGTGCCCGCGCCAGCCGATGGTGTCCTCACGGAGATCCTCCATGACGAGGGGGCGACCGTAACCGCCGACACGGTGCTCGGCAGGGTCAGCGAAGGCGCCGAGGCAGCGGCCGAATCTCCGGCGCCCGCGGCGACCGAGGCCGAGAAGTCCAAGGCGTCGGCGAGCGCACCCGCGGAGACCGAGGATTCCGCCGACCACGGCGAGTCCCGCATGGGTCCGGCAGCGCGCAAGCTCATCGAGGAGCACGGTCTCGATCCTGCCGGGATCAAGGGCACGGGCAAGGACGGCCGGATCCTCAAGGAAGACGTTCAGCGCCACCTGGACAGCGGGGCCGCGCAAGAGAAGAAGCCGGCCGAACAGCCCGCTTCGAAGCCCGCCGAAGCGGCGGCGACGCCCTCGCCCGCTGCCGAGGCACCCCGCCCCGAGGAGACGGCGAGCGCCGCCGGCGTCGGTTTCGCCCCGGGTGAGCGTCCGGAGAAACGGGTTCCCATGACGCGCCTGCGGGCGCGCATCGCCGAGCGGCTACTGCAGGCCACGCAGCAGACGGCCATGTTGACCACATTCAACGAGGTCAACATGCAGCCCATCATGGAGCTGAGGGAGCGTTACAAGGACCCATTCGAGAAGAGCCATGGCACCAAGCTGGGCTTCATGTCGTTCTTCGTGACGGCGGCCGCGGAGGCGCTGAAACGCTTCCCCGACATCAATGCCTCGATCGACGGACAGGACATCGTTTATCACGGCTACTGCGACATCGGCATCGCGGTGTCATCGGAGCGCGGGCTCGTCGTCCCGATCCTGCGCGACGCCGAAACGCTCTCGATGGCCGAGATCGAACGCCGGATCCGCGATTTCGGCGGGCGCGCTCAGGAAGGCAAGATCGGCATGGAGGAGATGACCGGCGGCACGTTCACCATCACCAACGGCGGCGTGTTCGGATCACTGGTTTCCACACCGATCCTCAACATGCCGCAGAGCGCGATCCTGGGCATGCACAAGATCCAGGAACGCCCGGTTGCGGAGAACGGGGAAGTGGTCATCCGTCCCATGATGTACCTGGCCCTCTCCTACGACCACCGCATCGTCGACGGCAAGGATTCGGTGCAGTTCCTGGTCGCGATCAAGAACCTGCTCGAGGATCCAGCACGGCTACTGCTGGACCTTTGAGCGACAACCACCCTGCGGGGCTGGACCGAGTGGGTAACACGATCCCGGGTCGTTACGGCTCCGCCAACGGTCCTGAATAAGGAGAGGCGGCAATGGCCAAATCATATGATGTCGTCGTAGTGGGTGCCGGGCCGGCTGGCTACGTCTGCGCGATCCGTTGTGCCCAGCTCGGCTTTTCGACGGCCTGTGTCGACGACTGGATCAACAAACAGGGCAAACCGGCGCTCGGTGGGACCTGTCTCAACGTGGGCTGCATCCCCTCGAAGGAATTGCTGGAGAGTTCACACCACTTCGCCAACATCCGCGATCATGGCGAGCACTATGGGATCAGCAGCCGAAGCCTGGAAATGGACATCCCCGGCCTGATTCGAAGCAAGGACGAGACGGTGGCCGAGCTCACACAGGGCATCGAGGGGCTGTTCCGCGCCAACAAGGTGGAATGGCTCACCGGTCGCGGCCAGCTCCAAGCCGACCGCCAGGTACTGGTTACGCCGCACCAGGGTGACGCCTACCACATCCAGGGCGACCATGTTGTGCTCGCCCCGGGCTCGGTGCCGATCGAGATCGGCGCGGCCCCATTGCAGGGTGATATCATCGTGGATAACGCGGGCGCTCTGAACTGGGAGACCTGTCCTGAACATCTCGGCGTGATCGGCGCGGGCGTGATCGGCGTGGAAATGAGCAGTGTGTGGCGCCGGCTGGGTGCCGAGGTCACCATCCTCGAGGCGATGGACGATTTCCTGCACACCGTCGATCAGGAGATCGCGCAATCGGCGCTCAAGTCGTTCCAGCGCCAGGGACTTCAGATTCAGCTTGGCGCGCGGGTGACGGCCACCCGGGTCAAGGACGACAAGCAGCAATCCCGAGTCGAGATCGAGTACGAGGACAGCGACGGCAAACACAGCATCACCGTGGACCGGCTCATCGTCTCGGTCGGACGCCGCCCCAACACCGATGCCATCGCCGCCGACGATGTCGAGCTTACCTTCGACGAGCGCGGCTTTATCCACGTCGGCGACCATTGCGAGACGAGCCTGCCGGGCGTGTACGCAATCGGCGACTGCGTGCGCGGGCCCATGCTCGCGCACAAGGGCTCGGAGGAAGGCGTGATGGTCGCCGAGCGCCTGGCGGGACAGGCGAGCCACATCCATTACGAGGCGATCCCCTGGGTCATCTACACCCATCCGGAGATCGCTTGGGTAGGGCAAACCGAAGAAGAACTCAAGCACGCCGGGGAGCCCTACCGCAGCGGCACGTTCCCGTTCATGGCCAGTGGCCGGGCCAAGGCGATGAATGATACCGACGGTCTCGTGAAAGTCCTCGCGCACGCCGAGACCGATCGTGTGCTCGGCGTACACATGGTCGGCCCGCTGACCTCGGAGCTGATCGGGCAGGCGGTGATGGCGATGGAGTTCGAGGGCTCTGCGGAGGACATCATGCGTACGGTCTTCGCCCATCCGACGCTGTCGGAGGCGCTGCACGAGGCCGCCCTGGCCGTTGACGGCCGTCCGCTGCATATTCCGCCACCGCGCAAGAAGAAGTAGCGGCAGCGCACAGGCGGCACGCGACAGTGGCGCTCTGCGATCGGGGCGCGGGCGCGATGCACGCCGTATCGGACAACGGAGGCAAGCCGCACCGCGGTGCCGGGCGCAAGGGCCGCGCTGGCGTTCACGAGCAACCAAGAGGCGAACAACCATGAATCTGCATGAATACCAGGCAAAGGAGCTGTTCCGGCGCTACGGGCTGCCCGTACCGAACGGCATCGTCATCCAGGACAAGTCGGAGGCCGCCAACGCAACGCGCGAACTCGCGGGCAATCGCTGGGTCGCCAAGGCCCAGGTCCATGCCGGCGGCCGTGGCAAGGCGGGAGGTGTGGAACTGGTCGATACCGCCGACGAGGCGACGCAGTTCGCTGCCCGCCTACTCGGCAAGAATCTCGTCACCTTCCAGACGGACGAGCGCGGCCAACCCGTCCGGCGCATTCTGATCGAGGAAACCAGTGACATCTCCAGCGAGCTCTACCTCGGCGCGGTGGTCGACCGTGGCAGCCAGCGGGTCACGTTCATGGCCTCGACCGAAGGCGGCGTCGAGATCGAGAAAGTGGCTGAGGAGACCCCGGAGAAGATTCACCGGATCACCGTCAACCCGATGCTCGGCGTCATGCCGTATCAGGCGCGCAAGCTCGCCTTTGCCCTGGAACTCAATCCGGACCAAGTCAAGCAGTTTGCCAAGCTGCTCACCGGCCTCGGCCGCCTGTTCGTCGAAAAGGATCTCAGCCTGGTCGAGGTGAATCCGCTGGTCATCACGGCCAAGGGCGACCTGGTCTGTCTCGATGGCAAGATCAACGTCGATGACAACGCCGTCTATCGCCATAGCGACATCGCCGAGCTGCGCGATCAATCACAAGAGGACGAGCGGGAGAACCGGGCGAAGGAGTGGGACCTGAACTACATCGCTCTGGACGGCAAGATCGGGTGCATGGTCAACGGTGCCGGCCTGGCCATGGCGACGATGGACGTGATCACCCTGCACGGCGGCCAGCCGGCGAACTTCCTCGACGTCGGCGGCGGTGCCACGAAGGAGCGGGTGGCGGAAGCGCTCAAGATCATCCTCTCCGATGAACACGTCAAGGGAATCCTGGTGAACATCTTTGGCGGCATCGTCCGCTGCGACTTGATCGCAGAGGGCATCATCGCCGCCGTCGAAGAGGTCGGCATCACGATCCCCGTCGTGGTCCGACTCGAGGGCAACAACGCCGACCGCGGCGCGCAGCTACTCGACGAGAGCTCGCTGAACCTGATCGCGGCCAGCGACCTCAACGATGCAGCCCAGCGGATCATCGCCGAAGTGGAGGACAAGTAAATGAGTGTACTCGTCGACAGCAGCACCCGCGTGATCTGCCAGGGCTTCACCGGCAAGCAGGGCACCTTCCACTGCGAGCAGGCGATTGCGTACGGCACGAAGATGGTGGGGGGTGTCACCCCGGGCAAGGGCGGGAGCGAGCATCTCGGACTGCCCGTCTTCAACACCGTCGAGGACGCAGTGGCCGCCACCGGTGCCGACGCCAGTGTTATCTATGTGCCTGCGCCCTTCTGCAAGGACTCGATCGTGGAGGCCGCCGATGCCGGTGTGCCGCTGATCGTCTGTATCACCGAGGGCATCCCGACGCTGGACATGCTCCAGGCGAAGGCCTATGTGGACCAGACGGAGTCGCGTCTGATCGGACCGAACTGCCCCGGCATCATCACCCCCGAGGCCTGCAAGATCGGGATCATGCCGGGGGCCATCCACAAGGCCGGCCGCGTCGGGATCGTGTCGCGCTCGGGCACGCTCACCTACGAAGCGGTAAAGCAGACGACGGACCGCGGATTCGGCCAGACGACCTGTATTGGCATTGGCGGTGATCCGATCCCGGGCACCAGTTTCCTCGACGCCCTCGAGCTATTCGAGGCGGACCCGGCCACCGAGGCAATCGTGATGGTCGGCGAGATCGGCGGCACGGCCGAGGAAGAGGCCGCAGAGTTCATCGCTGCGAACGTCACCAAACCGGTCGTGGGCTACATCGCGGGGGTCTCCGCCCCGCCCGGCAAGCGGATGGGGCACGCCGGTGCGATCATCGCGGGAGGTAAAGGCACGGCCGCGGAAAAGTATACCGCACTGGAGAAGGCGGGCGTGCACACCGTACGATCACCGGCGGATATCGGTCAGGGCGTGGCCGATGCCACCGGCTGGTAAACGAACCGCAGCTGCATGTTGCACCCGATGTCGGCCTGGATTCAACGATGAGCCGCTCGCTTCAAGATCAGCTGGTACAAGCCGGTCTCGCCACGAAGGATCAGACCCACAAGGGCGGCGGGCGGGGCAAGAAGCCCCGTAAGCCCCAGCGATCATCCGGTAGGGGGAAGCGCAAGGACGGTGGTGCCGACTCCGCGCCGCAACAAGCAACGCAGCCGAGTGATGGGCGTCCGCCCGAGGCGGCCAAGAGCAAACGCCAGCAGAAGCGTGAGCATCGCGAACGCCTCGCTCGCGTCGTCAAGGAGCACGAGCAGCCGCGACAGAAGGGCGAAGTGCCCTATCGCTTTACGCGCGGCCGCCACATCAAGGAAACCTGGGTCAGCGCGGCCGAGCAGCGCGCGCTGGCCCGGGGCGAGGCCGCCCTCGTCGCCGCCGATCGGCGGTATGCACTGGTCCCCGCGGCCAGTATCGCGGCCATCCGCGCGGTTGACCCCAATGCCGTGCTCGTCTTCATCGAGCAGGGGGAGGGCGACCGCGACATCGAGTACGGCCCACCTGTACCCGATGACATGATGTGGTAACGGTGGCCACCGACCCCGGCGCTAGGCGTGGGGGTCGCGGCGTTTGGCGCTGTCGTAGGCAACGGCCCGAGCGCCTGCCCGCGAGGCAGCGGTTTCGCCCGGCTCAGACCCTGCGGCTGTTTCGGCATCAGCGTCGGCCTCTGCTGCCTGCTGGCGCTCGAAGCGCAGGATCAGCAGGGCGGTCACGCCGGTTGCCAGAATACCGAAGACGAACACCATGGCCCCGTACCATTGGCCGACACCGAGTTGCAGCACGGCGACAACGGCGCAGATTGCGATGATCAGCCCCGCCGTCACTTGGACCGTCCGGATTTTCGCATAGGGAGCGGTCAGCCAGGCCGCGAGCACCACGACGACGAGCAGCGGTGCGAGCACCAGCAGCGCATCCACTGTCAGCACGCCGATCTGCGACACCGTACCGCCGTCGGCGGGCCAGAGCCCCTCCTGCATGAGGCGAAACGGTGCAACGAAGTTGAAGGCGATGACGGCGGCCACAACCGCCACCGGCGGTAGGGCGAGCCAGCGCAACACCGCGCGATGGCGCAGATTCTCGAACAACATGGCCTTCCCTCCCGAGCCCTCGACGACCGGCCATTGTAGCGCTTTCGTGCGTCCACCGCGCGCAGCGTAGCACCCCGGACTCGCGCGCGGGCAACAGGTGGCCCATAATCCCCCTGCGTCCGAACGTTGGAACACAAGGGGGATAGAGATGGCGACAACAGCACATCCCGAGCCATCGCAGGCCAGCGGGCACCGGCCCACTGGCCGCAGCGGCCTGCTCGACTTTCTCGGCTATTATGCCGAAGGGCACGCGCCACTGTGGAAGGCGTTCTGGTTATGGGGCGTGGTACTCAGCTGGATCCTGTTCGGGGCATTCGCCGGCCTGGCCAACCTGATCGGGCTCAACTGGGGCCTGTTCCTATTAGCCACCATCGTGATGGTTCCCTATAGCGCCTGGATCCTGGTCTCCGTCTGGCTGTGCGCCGACAACGTCACCAATGTTCTCTGGTCCTACGTCGCGCGCTTCCTGACCGTGATCTGGGCGCTGAACATTGGCGTCGCCGCCGGCCTGCTGCTACTCGAGATCGCTCTGCCCTGAGGGCGGAGCGATCCACCTCAGCCGAGCGCGCGCCCCGTGGACCCCATGCGCGAAGCCCGCACGCGGCCGGGGGCCGCCAGCCGCCCGGCTGCGGTCCTCGTGCCGATCTACTGGAGCGGGTCGGAGGGCTGGCGCTTCGTACTCGTGCGTCGAGGTCCCCGCGGCGCGCATGCCGGCGAGATCGCTTTCCCGGGCGGGAAGCCGGAACGCTCGGATCCGGACCTCGCTGCGACGGCGGTACGGGAGGCCGCGGAGGAAACGGGCGTTCGCCCGAGTGGCGTAGAACTCCTCACGTCGCTACCGATCGTACAGACTCGCCAATCGGGCTTCAGCATCCACCCCTACCTCGCACGGATCACTCCCCCTACGCGCTGGGCACCCGATGCGCGCGAGATCGATGCCGTGGTCCCTGTCGCCGCCAGCGCGCTCACTGATTGTGCGGTGCGCCTGCCTCACCACCGCGCTCCGATTCCAGCCAAGCCTGCCGAAGCCGATGTTCCCTGCTTCCAGCTGGACGATTCCATAATCTGGGGGGCGACCTACCGCATCCTTGCGCCACTGGTATCGTTGCTGGCGACGCCTACCCTACGATGGACCGTCCTCGCAGGCCCGCCTCCGCACGGGCCGATGGCGCGCCGGAACCGCCGCGGCCACGCTGCCTCGCTTCCGAATGGATAAAGCGTAATGGGGCGGACAGGACAGATCCACCCGTTCTTCCCTATCATTCCTTTGTCGACGTTGGGTGCCCCCCTACCCGCGTCGGCAGTCATGGGAAGTGTTCCCCCCTTCGTGTGACTGGGCTGCCGGCTTCGCCCTCCCCCCGCGAGGTCGGCAGCCTCTCTGTGCTTGCCCCGAGTTCCCAGCCAACGCGCGCGTTCGATTGCTCACGATTGAGGCGTACGCCGACAAGATGAATGATATGGTATAACACTGCCGTCGGCACTCAGGAGACGCGACCATGACCACCGCTGCCGCCGCTGCTAGCGCAACTGCCGCCATCGATGCCCAGGGGGTTTCGCTTGAGCGTGGCGGGAGCGCTGTGCTCGAAGTCCCCGCCTGGTTCCTGCCTCAAGGGGAGCACGTACTGATTCGCGGCGCCTCGGGCAGTGGCAAGACCACACTACTCCATCTCGTTGCGGGGCTGGAGCCCGTCGGCACCGGCACCATCCGGGTACTCGGTACGCCCGTATCCGAACTCGACCATCGCGCTCGCGACCGTTTCCGCGCGCGCAACATCGGCCTGGTTTTCCAAGATTTCCATCTGCTCACGGGGCTCACTGTCGAGGAGAACCTCCGGCTGCCACTCTGGTTTTCCGGTTGCTCGATCGGAGCGGATGAGATCGGCAATCTACTCGATCGACTCGGAATCGACGGCCTGCTACGGCGCCACCCCCATCAACTCAGTCAGGGTGAGAAGCAGCGCGTCGCCATCGCCCGCGCGGTGGTCCACCGCCCACGGCTCATCCTCGCAGATGAGCCCACCTCGGCCCTGGATGATCGCAATGCCGAAGGCGTGCTGGACCTGCTTCGCGCCGAGGCCCGAGCCTCGGGAGCGAGCCTTGTCACCGCGTCGCACGACAGCCGGCTCAAGAGCCACTTCGAGTACCATCTCGCGCTGGAAGCTCCGTCATGAACACCTTCTCCCTTGCCGTGAGCCAACTCGCGAGGCGCCCGCTGCAGACGGCGCTCAACGCCGTGGTGATGAGCCTGGGTATCGCGATGATCACGGTGCTGCTGCTGGGTCACAGTCAGTTCCAGGAACGCATGCAGCAGGATGGCCGCGGCATCGACCTCGTGGTAGGTGCGCCTGGCAGTCCGATGCAGCTGATTCTCTCCAGTGTATACCATGTCGATATCCCGACCGGGAATATCCCGTTGGGACCCGCACGCGAGGTGATCGAGCGCGAGCCGGCGGTGGAACGGATCATGCCCGTTGCCCTTGGAGACAATTTCGAAGGCTACCGCATCGTGGGCACGCGGCCATCCTATGCACAGCACTACGGCGCGGAGCTGGCCCGTGGGCGCATGTGGGAACAGAGCATGGAGGCCGTCGTCGGGGCCGAGGTGGCACGCGAGACCGGGCTCGGCGTAGATGACTCCTTCGCCGGCGCTCATGGGCTGGGTTCGGGGGGGCACGTCCACGACTACGCCCCTTACGATGTTGTCGGCGTGCTCGATTTTTCTGGCAGCGTCCTCGATCGGCTGATTCTTACGCCAGTGCAGAGTGTCTGGGACGTTCACGACCACGACCACGACCACGACCACGACCACGACCACGACCACGACCACGACCACGACCACGACCACGACCACGAGCACGAGCACGACCACGACCACGACCACGAGCACGAGCACGAGCACGAGCACGAGCACGAGCACGAGCAGGATCACGGAGATCACGGAGATCACGGAGATCACGGAGATCACGGAGATCACGGTGAATACGGTGAGCACGGGCACGACGAGCCGGAATATGCGGCGGAAGAGCAGATCACTGCGCTCCTGGTGAGTTACGAATCGCCGATCGCGGCCGCCCGGCTGCCGCGCGAGATCGACGAGAACACGCCCTGGCAATCGGCCGAACCCGCCTATCAGACGGCCCGGCTGATGACCCTGTTGGCACCGGCGCGTGCCGGAGTCCAGGTCATCGGTGGGTTGCTCATCGTGGCCTCACTGCTGAGTGTCTTTGCGGTGCTGTACCAGAATCTGCGCGAGCGCCGTTACGATTTCGCGATAATGCGCGCCATCGGCGCGGGGCCCGCCCACGTATTCCGGCTCACCCTTGCCGAGGGGATGCTGATGGTTGTGCTGGGACTCGGCCTCGGGCTGCTGCTCGGGCACGCCAGCATCGCGCTACTGGGTGAGTTCACCGCCGCGGGTCGGGCACTCGGCTTGAACGGCCTGACGTGGGTAACTGAGCAGGGTGCGCTGGTCGTCGGCGTCCTTGCAGCCGGTGTGCTGATCGCCCTCGTCCCAGCATGGCTTGCGTCCCGGACCGAGCCCGGGCCCACGCTCCGCCGCGGTTATTGACGACGCCGAATCAGCGGTTGCGTTCGCTGCAATAGGGGATGGGAACCCGCAATCGGGCCGGAGTGTCGTAGGGGCCAAGCGCGCCGCAACCGACCGGGAGCGACCGCCCGGCGCTCGATGAGGTGGCCAGGAATGCGTATGCTCGCAGGGTCGGGGGCTCTTGTTGCTCCGCTCATGTACCGCCATTCTGGAGGTCCTTTCGGCCATGTGGAGACACCCGCACACTCCTGTCGTACTGGTGCTGGCACTCACACTCTCGGTCCTGCCCTCTGTGGCACCCGCAGAGCCAGCCGGTGCCGACGAATTTGAGCCTGGCAATATGGCCGAGGAGCCACCGCCCGAGGACGCGAGCTTCGAGGATTATCACCATCTTGTCCCGGAGACCCCGGAAGGCGGGGTATCGTGGGACAAGCTGGGCGCGACCGAGGAGCGCGTCGAGGTCATCGATGGCTTCAGTCACGTTCGACCGGTCTTTTCCGACGAGGTCGAGGCGCTGGACGGTAAGACGGTCAGAATTCGCGGATTCATGTACCCGCTTGAACAGGAGGCCCGACAGCGCGAGTTCCTTTTCACTGCGCTGCCGCCGAGCTGCCCGTACTGTCTTCCCGCCGGGCCCGGCTATATCATCGAAACGCACGCCACTGAGCCGATTGAGTTCACCTGGGACGCGGTTTTGCTTGAAGGCACGCTCGAACTCGAGGAGGAACATCCGCACGGACTGTTTTTCCGCCTCACTTCGGCTCGGAAGTCGGACGCCTGACCGCAGGAGGGCTCATGGCGTCAGTGGAGATCCGATGTGACTCAACGGCTGACATTGCCCAGCCCATCGATGTCGTTTGGCAGTTCGTCGTGGTGAATTTCTTTGACAATTATCCTCGCTGGTCACCACAGGTCCGGTCGGTCCGCAAGCTCACGGACGGACCCATCGCCATTGGAACCAGGGGCCACCAGGAGCGCATCGATCACGGTCGGCGCACCGAAAGCTATTTCGTGGTCAGTTCGTTCGTTCCTCGCGAGCAGATCTGTTTCGAAGGGGAAGACTACCCCTACCGCATCCGCTACGCCCTTGAACCGGTCGACTACGGCACCCATCTTACGTTCTGCTTCGAACTGACGTCTCTGCCTGGAGCGGTACGGCCCTTCCGCTCGCTGGTCCAGCGCGTGGTCGAACGGACCACCGCATCGGTTGCCGAGGATATCCGTGAGCTGGTCGAGCGGAGAGGCAGCGGTGGGGTCGAGCCGGCTACGGCGCCTTATCCCGACGGAGGAACGCGCTCCGGCTGAGCGCACCGTAATGGAGAGGGACCGGCTCGCTGGCGCCCGTGAGGGCCTTCTGATCGGTGATCTTACCAAACAGTAATGGATGCGACAGTGGCTGGTAACACCCGCAGGCGCAAAATGGCGCGCAAATGTGAGAGTGACTGGTAGCCTGTCGCCAACGAATGTCGTACGAGTAGCCATGATGCAAAGAACTTCGCAACTCCTGCTGTTCATCCTGAGTATGGCCGTCTACGCTGCTGCCGGCGCCGCAGGCGCAGGCCAGCAACCTCTAGCGGATTTCACCACGATCGTCGAGGAAAACCGTTCGGCTGTGGTGAATATCGCGACCACTCAGCAGGTCGAGGCCCCGGGCCATCGCGGTGTGCCCGACGATTTCCTCGATCGACTTCCAGAAGACAGCCCTTTCCACGAGTTCTTCCGCCGCTTCGAGCGGGGTGGGCCCGAACAGGTCCCGCGTGAGCGCAGCTCGCTCGGGTCCGGTTTCGTCATCGACCCTGACGGCTACATCCTTACGAATACCCACGTCGTTGCCGATGCCGACGAGATTCTCGTCAAGCTCGACGACAACCGCGAGTTCGAAGCGCGTGTCGTCGGCATGGATGAACCGAGCGATGTCGCCCTGCTCAAGGTAGAAGCGGAGGCGCTGCCGACGGTCACCTTCGGCGATTCCGACGAACTCAAAGTCGGCCAGTGGGTGCTGGCTATTGGGTCCCCCTTCGGTCTTGAGCACACGGCGACCCAGGGCATCGTGAGTGCACTCAATCGGCAACTGCCCGCCGACACCTATACACCCTTTATTCAGACCGATGTAGCCGTGAACCCGGGCAATTCCGGGGGACCACTGTTCAATACGGCCGGCGAGGTTGTCGGGATCAATGCCCAGATCTTCAGTCGCACGGGCGGTTTCATGGGGCTCTCCTTCGCTGTCCCGATCAACGTGGCGCGCGATATCGCCCAACAGTTGCGTGAAACCGGGGCCGTCCAGCGCGGCTTCCTCGGAGTGACCATCCAGACCGTGGACCGCGACCTGGCGCAATCATTCGGCCTTGACAGGCCGCGCGGCGCTCTCGTCGCCGACGTCCAGCCCGACAGCCCGGCGGCACAGGCGGGGCTAGAATCGGGTGACGTGATCCTGTCGTTCGATGGCCGTGAGGTGCCCGATGCGGGGAGCTTGCCCCCGATGGTGGGCCAGACCCGACCGGGCACCGAGGCGGAAATCCGCTTCATCCGTGAGGGCGAACCACTGACCCTGACCGTCGAACTCGCAACGCTCGAGCGTGAAGAACAGCCCTCCCCGCGGGCACCGGAAGAGGAGGCCGAGCCCGACGAGGCGGCAGGGGCTGCGCTTGATATCGCCGTTCGCGAGCTGACCCAATCGGAGCGCTCCGATCTCGGACTCGGCTCTCGCGGGTTGCTCGTCGAGCGCGTCGCTGCGGGTGCAGCTGCTCGGGCCGGCGTCCGGCCTGGCGACATCCTGCTTCGACTCGGCCCACAGCAGCTCGAGGAGATCGAAGATCTCAAAGCCGCGATTGAGGCTATCCCGCGCGGCGAGCCCGTCGCTGTTCAGCTTCGACGTGGCGACGGCACCCTCTTTGTCTCCCTCACACTGCCGCCCGAGGGGGAGTGATCCGGGGCTGGCCGCGGTCGCCTCCCGTGGATGAGGGGTCGACGCCGACGGGGAGCACGTTATGCGTATTCTGGTAGTCGAAGACGACAAGGAGGTCGCTTCCTATCTCACCAAGGGACTCAAAGAGCACAACCATGTGGTCGATGAGGCCCGTCATGGCAAGGACGGGCTGTTCCTCGCGCTGTCCGAGCGCTTTGATGCAATGATCATCGATCGCATGCTTCCGGGCGTTGACGGCATGACGATTGTGCGCTCGGTCCGCCAGGCCGATATCAAGACGCCGGTGCTCATACTGTCTGCGCTTGGTCAGGTGGACGATCGTGTCACGGGATTGCGCGAGGGCGGTGACGACTATCTCGTCAAGCCATTTGCGTTTTCCGAACTCATTGCACGGCTTGACGCGCTGATGCGTCGTCAGGCGCCCGAATCCGGACACGAGGTCACCCGGCTCGTCGTGGGCGGCCTCGAGATGGACCTGCTCAGTCGCACGGTCCGCCGCGACGGCCGCACCATCGATCTGCAGCCCCGCGAGTTCGCGCTGCTCGAATTCCTGATGCGCCATGCCGGGCAGGTGGTCACCCGTACGATGCTCTTGGAGAATGTATGGGACTACAACTTCGATCCGCAAACCAACGTGATCGACGTCCACGTCAGCCGGCTACGGCAAAAGATCGACCGCGGGTTCGACGGGGAGATGCTGCAAACGGTCCGCGGGGCGGGGTATACACTGCGTGAGCCGGATCCGGACCCTTCCTGAAAGTACCACGCTACGAATTGCCCTGCTCTACATGGTGCTGTTTGCCGGCTCCATGGCCATGCTGCTCGGCTTCCTCCACTATTCCACGGCGGGCTATCTCCAGCGCCAAGCGGACGCGGAGATCAGTGCCGAGGCAGCGGACCTCGCCACGCACTACCGCCAGGGCGGAATTGGTGCGTTGGCGCGGGAAGTCAGCAACAAGGCTGCCGCGAATGTCGGCCGACGATCGATCTATCTGCTCGCCGATGGCGACCAGAACCCGATGGCGGGGAATATCAACCGTTGGCCCGAAGACGCGGTACCGGACGATGATAGCTGGATCGAATTCAACCTGACCGGCCCCCCGGGCGACCCCGATCCAATCCGGGCCCGTGTGTACCGGCCCGGTGGCCAGCTCTTCCTGTTGATTGGTCGGAATGTAGCGGATGAGCGATCGTTCACCCAGCTGATCGTCACCGCGCTGGGTTGGGGGCTTCTACTGACGCTGGCGCTCGCCGTCGCCGGTGGCCTGGCCACGGCACGCCTGATCGCACGCCGCCTTGAACGGATCAACTCGACGGCCCGTGAAGTCATGGCCGGCGACCTGCGCCAGCGGGTTCCGCGCCGCGGTGCGAACGACCAATTTGATCACCTCGCCGACAACCTCAACAACATGCTCGATCGCATCGAGTATCTCATGGCTGGCGTGCGCCAGGTCTCGGACAACATCGCCCACGACCTTCGCACCCCGCTGACCCGGTTGCGTTGGCGCCTCGAGAAGCTTCGTGAGGAGCCGAATCCCGAGCTACTGGAGCAATCGATTCAGGAGGCGGACGCCCTCCTTCAGACCTTCCATGCACTACTACGGATCGCGGAGATCGAGTCGGGGAGTCGCCACCGCTTCCAGTGCGTGGACCTGAGCGCGCTCGTTCAGGATGTCGGTGAGCTCTATGAGCCAGTGGCCGCCGAGGCGGGTATCGAATTGCATGCGGGGTCGCCGCCGGCCCCCGACAGCCCTGTCCAGGCGACGGGTGACCGCGACATGCTCTTCCAGGCACTGACGAATCTGGTCGATAACGCGGTGAAGTACGCACCGCACGGCGGCGAAGTCAAACTGGATGTCGTCGATCACCCCAGCCATGTCGAGCTTCGCGTCGCCGATACGGGGCCAGGCATCCCGGCGGATAAGCGCGGCGAGGTCCTCAAGCGCTTCTATCGGCTTGAGGAGAGCCGTGGATCTCCCGGCAGTGGCCTCGGACTGAGCCTAGTGGCAGCGGTGGCGCAACTCCATGGGGGGCAACTGCACCTCGATGACAACGATCCCGGCCTGCTCGCGCGACTGATCCTCGCCAAGTGAACCGTGGGCTGGCAACACCGGCAGCGGCTGCCGCCACCGCTCGAGGATCAACCGCTTTGTTGCATACCGTGCGCAATGCCGTTCACCGTTGCCAGCAGCGCCTGGAACAGAGACTCGTCCTCACGATCCGCCGCCCGCCAGCGGGCGAGCAATTCGACCTGCATCAGACTCATCGGATCCATGTAGGGGTTGCGCAGTGCAATTGAGCGCTTCAATACGGGCTCGTCGTCGAGGAGTTCGCTGTTTCCCTTCAATCGCAGTACCCAGTGCACCGTGCGCTCGTACTCGTCACGGATGACGTCGAACACGCCACGAACCGCTGAGGGCGCAAGGTGGGCGTAATGCTCGCCAATCCCGAAATCGACCTTGGCGAGGACCATTTCCGTATCGTTGACAACGGTCGACAGGAACCGCCAGTCGCTCAGCATTTCAGCAACGAAATCCTCACCGTGGCGCTCGACCGCCGCGGCAAGACCCGATCCCACACCGAACCAGCCGGGCAGGATCTGGCGCGTCTGCGTCCAGGCGAAGACCCAGGGAATCGCGCGCAGGTTCTCGATGCTCTGGCCGGCCTTGCGTGATGACGGCCGCGATCCGATCGCCATGCGTTCGATGACATCGATCGGGGTCGCGGAACGGAAATAGTCGTAAAAGCGATCATCGCCGTAGACCAAGCCCCGATAGGCCGCGCGGCTGGCACAGGCGATCTCCGCCATGACCGCTTCCCATTCCCCCTCGCGCGTGTCCTGGGGCTTGGGTACGCCCGTCGCTTGCAGGACCGGCGCCAGGCTCGTCTCCAGTGTTCGCATCGCCGTAGAGCGCACGCCATATTTGGTGTGGATCACCTCCCCCTGCTCGGTCACCCGCAACCGACCGCGCACCGAGCCGCGAGGCGCCGCGAGCACAGCCTGGTGGATACGCCCCCCGCCCCGGCTCGTGGTGCCCCCGCGTCCGTGGAAGAAGGTGACATCGATACCGTAACGCTCGGTGACTTCGACCAGTGCCGTCTGCGCGCACTGCAAAGCCCAGCGTGAAGCGACCAGGCCGCCATCCTTGCTCGAGTCGGAATACCCCACCATGATGACCTGGCGATCCCCCCGCGCCGCGAGGTGGGCCCGGTAACGCTCATCCCCCAGCATCTGCTCCATGATGCGTGGCGCGGTTTCGAGGTCTCCTACGGTTTCGAACAGCGGGGCGATATCGAGGTCCACCCGGCCCGCCTCGTCGATCAGTCCGGCCCAACGTGCGAGCAGCAGTACGCTCAGGATGTCGTCGCGAGCTCGCGTCATGCTGATGATGTAGCAGCCGATGGCTCGATCGCCGTGCGCGGCGCGGAGTTCCCGAATCGCGCGGAAGACGTCGAACACGGCCTCGGACTGCGCATCGCTGACACTGGCCGGCACTCGCTGCTCGGCGATTGCGGCCTCAAGGATGCGGGCACGCTCCTCGGTGTCGCGGTCGAGCCAGGACGGATCGCCCAGGCAACGCCCCACGACTTCGCGGTGGACCCCCGCATCCTGGCGCACATCGACCGTCGCCAGATGGAAGCCGAAGGTCTCGGCCCGCCGCAGGAAACGGCGCAGACTGAACCATCCAGCATCCTCGCCGCGGTTGTTCAGTAGACTGGTCTCCATCAGGCGCAGATCACCGATGAAGGTCTCGGGGTCATCATAACCATTGGCCTCATCGCGAGCGGTCGCCGCCAGGCGCGCCGAGATCAGGGGCAACAGCTCGCGATAGGGCATGCCGCGGTGACGCGGCGGGATCCGCGAGGCGGCCTCCGGGAACAGCGCTTCGTACTCCTGGATGCGACCGAGGAGCGCCTCGTCGACCCCGACACGGCTTAGGGACTGAGACAGGCCCCGCGCGAGCTCCCGGCACTCGCTGCGATAACGTTCGAGGATCGCATGACGCTGTTCACGCAAGGCCCGGCGCAGCGTATCCGCAGTCACATTCGGATTGCCGTCCATGTCGCCGCCGACCCAGGAGGCGAACCGGAGCAATGATGGAACCCGAATCCCGCGGGCCTCTTCGCCGTAGACGTGCTCAAGGCTCGTCTCCACCTCCTCGTAGAAGGCAGGGACGATCCGATACACGATATCCGTGAGATAGAACAGGACATGCTCGAGTTCATCGGCCACGCTCGGGCGCAGATTCGGGTGCTCCTCGGTCTGCCACGCAGAAGCCACCTGTGTGCGCACGACAGCGAGTGCGGCCCGCTCTTCGGCCGGGGTCAGCGAAGTATCGAGGCGATCCGTGAGGGCCCGAATGATACGCTGCTGCTTCTCCAGAATCGTGCGGCGCGTGGCCTCGGTGGGGTGTGCCGTGAATACCGGTTCGATCCGCACGTCCTCCAGCAGGGCGCCAAGCTCCGTTACGCCGAATCCGGAGCTGTGCAACTGGTTGAAGGCCTCGACCAGACCCTCCATCTCGGGTGACTCGCCCGAACGCTGGCGCTCGCGCAGGCGCCGGATCCGGTGCACCTCCTCAGCGAGATTCACGACCTGAAAGTAGGTTGCAAACGCCCGGACGAGTTCGCCCGCCGCTGCGCTGTCCAGACGGTGCAGGTGCCCGGTGAGCTCGCCTGCGGCGCCCTCCTGCCCGCGGCGGCGGGCGATGGCGGCTCGCCGGACCGATTCGACCGTGCCATAGAACTCGTCGCCGCACTGACGTGCGATCACCTCTCCGACCAGCGCCCCGACTGCCCGTACGTCCGCACGCAGCGGTGCATCTTCAGGTGCGGCGGCCAGGCGCTCGCGTGCTGTTGCGGTCTCGCTCACTTTACTTCCCTCCGTCCATGTTGGGTCCACGGTGGCCCGCCCTCGACAACGCGGTGCGCCTTTTACTGTACCGGAGCCTACGGTGTCAAACCGCGATCAACGAGCGTCTCCCCATCGGTCTTTGGTTGCCCGCGAGGGGAGCCTGCGGGGTATGATGTCGCCGAGGGCACCGATTAGGCAATCGCAATGGCCAGCGTGGAGAAACTATGAGAGATTGCGCGGCTGTAGGCGCGATGGCACTGCTCTTGCTCGCCGGGGGCACCGCCAGCGCCGACTACGAAACACTCGGTGGACACCCTGCCTGCGGGCAGCCGCACTGGCTCGAAGCGGCCATCCTGTACGCCGAAGAGGGTGACGCACGGTACGAGCGCTACATCGACACGGGGCGCTGCATCGAAACCCGTGAGGGCATGTCGGTCTCCGTCATCGGCCAGTACGGTGACGGCGATGCCGACCGGCTGGAGATCGAGTTCCGGGGCATTCGCTTCTATACGCTTGCGGAGGCCGTTGGCTCCGCCTTGTAAACCCCGTGAGCTGCACCACGGCTCCGGCTGCGCATTCGGCGCGATCAGGTAAGCCACCCCACCAATGTGAGCAGCGCGAGCACGGCCAGCCAGAGGATGACCGTGCGCATCACCAGAGCGCGTGCCGCGGCTACCTGGCTAGCGGCGGTAACGCCCGCATGTCCGGATTCTTGGGTACCATCCGCTGTCCGCTCAGCGTCCTCGGGAGCGAGTGCAGCGCTGCCCGTGGCTGCCAGCAACTCCTGATTGTTCGTGAGCCAGTCGCCCGCGGGCTGTGGGTGCATGCGCAGCCGTTGCATCGCCGCCTCGAAGCTACCGGTGAGCGCGTACCCGAGCGCGAGGAGCCGCGCCGGTATCCAGCCCAGCACGCCAGCGGCATCACGGGCCGCGCGCGCCAGTGCCGGGCGGCTCGCAATGGATTCCGGCGGTTGGAGAGCCGCTTCCGCGCTCAGGCGATACAGCGCCGCTCCCAACGGTCCCAGGACGCAGAACCAGAATACCGTTGCGAAAAAATGATCGTGGACCTGGTGCAGAATCGCTCCGACAATCCGATCCCCATCCCGACCGGTTGTGGTGCGCGTCTCGCCGGTCAGGCTTGCATAATGGAAGTCGCTGCGCTCGGTGTCATTCTTGTCGCGTGCCTCGATGTACTCGTCCACGCTCGAAACGACATCGAGGGGCCCGAGGGCGAAAAGGAGTACCACGACGCCGAGAATCAGGCTGAGGAGCCCGAAGAGCCAGCCCGAAACCAGCCATTGCAGCAGGGCCACGACCAGGGCGCCCGGCAGTATGATCGCGATGACTGCGCCCATTCCCTCCCAACCGGTTGGCAGGCGGCGCGCGATCGCATCGACTAGCCAGCGCCAAGCGCGGGCGACCGGTGCATCGCGGTGCCAAAGCAGGATACGGTCCAGGGCCAGTGCGATCAGTATGCTCACGAGAGTCATCGCGGCGCTCCTCTGTGCAGGCCGGACCGTTGTGGGCTCCGGCGAATGGGGGGCGGCAGACCTCCTGCCTCGTGACGATCAAGCCGCGCCCACGGCTGCTGGCAGGATACGACGTCGCAGCGCGGCGGACAAACAGCGGCGTGTTGCAGACGTTGGGCCCGGCCTATCCGGGTCACTCAATCGCACCCACGCGGCAGCCGCTGCAGCGGCCCTTCACCTGCCCACGCTTCGAGCTGGGCGACGTCGACAAGGCCACCGGGGTCACGATAATCCTGCCAATAGCGCTCGCGCTCGCGGGTGCGCAGGCGCAGCTCCGGCTCGAAGCCCTGTTCCTCAAGATGGGCCTGATGGTCGAGGGCGAAGTCGCGCTCGCTGAACATGCCGAGCGAGATCGCATTGTCGTACTCACCCTCTTCAGTAATGATGAAATAGTCCTGGATTCCCTCGCGCTCAAGTTCGCGCGTGGCCTCCTGGGCGTCCGCGATCGAGGGAAACGGGGGCAGAATGACCTGGTAACCCGTGGTTTCCTGATCGGTCAGCAGGCGACGCTCGGGCTCGGTCCCCAGCTCAGTCAAATACTCACCGGCCTGCTTGGCGGCGGTCTCATCGGAGAAAGGCCCGATCGAATAACACTCGTCGTCCTCGACGTCGTCGGGCTCGTCGGCTGGCTCCCGCAACAGGGCGAGCTGCCCCACCTCGGGCGGCGGCACCACCTCGTCGCCCGGTGCGCCGGGCGCTCCCCCAAGCTGCCATACGATCAGCCCAGCGTTGACCGCTAGGAGGAAGAGGGCGATCCAGCGCATTCATGTTCCTCCGCGATCAATAGCCCGCGCAAAGTCAAAAGCGGATCGTGTCGCCAGCGTTGGCTGAGCCAGGGACGCAGTGCCGCCGCATCGCCCCCAGTAAGCAAGAAGGCACTATCGGCCTGCGGGTCGGTGAGCGCGTTTGCCACATGCTCGATCCCGCCGGCAAGGCCGATCCATGCGCCGCTCGCAAGGGCATCGCTGGTACCGCGGGCGGGCAACCCGGGCTTCCCCCCGACCGCCGGCAGGCCGGGCGCGAGCGCGGCCAGGCCACTGCGCTGTGCCGCGGGACCGGCAAGGATTGCGCCGCCGTGATGGCGACCGGAGCAATCCATCGAATCCAGGGTAACGGCCGTACCGGCATCAGCGATGATGACGTGCCGCTCGGGCTCCACCGACCGAGCCGCCAGCAGCGCCGCCCATCGATCATCGCCGAGTCGCTCGGGCCGCTCGTAGCCATTGATCACGCCCCCACAGCGCTGCCGTGCCATGACCCGTCGACACGGTATGTTGGCCAATGCCGCCAATACGAGCTCGCAGCGCGCCGCGGGCGCCACACTACAATACAGCGCGTTTTCGACGGGGAGGCCAGACCAAGCACTAGCGCATTCCTCATGGCGGGAACTCCGCACCCCGCCGATCACGCCCTCGCGGAAGACCGCCCAGCGCACGCGGGTATTGCCGATATCGACCAGGAGTTTCATCAAACGGCTCGCACGCTGACCTCGCCCGCGAGGCAGCGCTGCAACTTCGCCTTTGTCTCCAGCAAGAGGGCACCATCATCATCGATGCCCACCGCCCGGCCGACCTCCGTGTGACCGTTGCCAAAATCCAGTGTAACCGGCCGCCCTGCAAGACTGTCCCGTTGCGCCCAACGCGCCTTCAAATCGACGGCCCCGTCGGCTGCAAACCCTTCGCAAGCGGCCGCAACTGCGCACGCGACGCGTCCGGCGATAATGTCACGTGCTGGCGCGTGCGGCCAGTGCTCCCTGATCGCGGTCACGGCTCGTCCCCCAATGTCCCTGATTCGATGGGGGAGGTCATGATTGATCCCGATTCCGGTGACCACGCGTGCGGAGCCAACCGCCTCTCCCGTAACATCCAGCAGGATTCCCCCCAGTTTCGCCCCATTACACTCCAGATCGTTGGGCCACTTGAGTTGAATCCCGGTGATGCCCGCCCGTTCCAGCGTCTCGGCGGTTGCAAGCGCGACCACCAGACCCAGCGACGTCAACGCGGCCGGTGCGACCCCCAGGACCTGATCCAATGACTGCGTGATGCTCTGCCCCGGGTGTGCGCGCCAACCTCGCCCGCGGCGCCCCCGGCCCGCGGTCTGCAATTCCGCCACGCAAACATGCACGCATCCCGGCGCCGGAGGCGTTTGCCCCCGCAAATGGTCGCTAGTCGACGCAACGGTATCGAGGATTTCGAGCGACGCGAGTCGCTCACCGAGTGGTGTCAATTCCTGCTCGATCAGCCGACGGCGCAGGGGCGTCCCAGGGCCGCAGAGACAGTACCCGCCACCCGCGCGCCCTTCGATCACCCAACCGTCGTCCCGAAGGCGTTCAATGTGTTGACCGAGCGCCGCACGAGTCACGCCGAGTTCACGCGCAAGCGCAGCACCGGCGTGGCGCCGGCCATCCGCCAACATTTCCAGAATCCAGCGTCGGGTCACACCCATCTCCGCTCCAGGACTTGCCAAGCCCGTGCGTCGGGCAATCGGTTGACGTTCGTGGTATGTGGAACGCGGGGGCCAGAAACGTTGCGGATCCACTGCTACAATACAGCCGGTGTTGCCCTACCACGGCTGGCCCAATAGCCCGTGCAACGGGGGGAAACAATGCGTCGGATAGCCTGTCCATGGGTGCTCGTCCTGCTACTCTACCCCGCAGTCTCGCCGGCCGACGGTACCACGTACAAGTATCGCGACTCCGATGGCACCCTCTGGTTGACGGATCGGCCGGCGAGTGGCGCCCAACTCCATGACCTCGAATTCGTGGGCTACCACGGTCGCCCTCCTGCCCGATTGGATTGCGCCCGTCTCTCACACGACGAGCTGGATCAAAGGGCCGACGCCATCTCACAGCCCTTGCGCGAGCACGCCCGCCGAATCGGCGTCGAGTATGAACTCGCGCGCGCCATAGTGGCCGCTGAATCCTGCTTCGATCCCGAAGCAGTCTCTGTCGTAGGCGCTCAGGGGTTGATGCAACTGATGCCGAGCACCGCAGATGAACTCGGCGTCGAGGACGCCTTCAACATCCACGAAAACCTCCGTGCAGGTATCGAGTACTTCGACCACCTTCGCGAACGCTATAATGGTGACGTCATGCTTGCCCTTGCCGCCTACAACGCGGGTCCGGGCGCCGTCGACCGTTACGGCGGGGTCCCTCCTTTCGAGGAGACCGAAACCTATGTCGACCGCGTCCTCGATTACTGGGGGGAGTTTCGGCGCCAGAATCACTGAGCAAGCGCCACAGCTCGGTTCCCCCGCGAAACCGCGCACACGGCAACACGCACCCCACCACCCGCGCGCATGGCCCACTAGGCAACGCCCGCGCCCTCCCTTGGCAATTCGATAAAGGCCACACACACAAAAAACCCCGGCCAGAATAACTCCTGACCGGGGTCGCGCATTGAGCCTGGCGGTGACCTACTCTCGCATGGCGAAACACCACACTACCATCGGCGCTGAGCGGTTTCACTTCCGAGTTCGGAATGGAGTCGGGTGGTTCCCGCTCGCTATGGCCGCCAGACAAACTGGTCGCCTCGACACCCTAGGTGTCGAAGCCGATTCGGGAAGTCAGGACGCAACAGGAGGTGCGGTTCGATGCACACTCCAACTGCTTGGGTGTTATATGGTCAAGCCTCACGGTCAATTAGTACCGGTTAGCTTCATGCATTGCTGCACTTCCACACCCGGCCTATCAACGTCGTAGTCTTCGACGGACCTTCAGGGGCCTCAAGGGCCCAGGGAGATCTCATCTTGGGAGGGGCTTCCCGCTTAGATGCTTTCAGCGGTTATCCCGACCGTACGTAGCTACCCGGCAGTGCCACTGGCGTGACAACCGGAACACCAGAGGTACGTCCACTCCGGTCCTCTCGTACTAGGAGCAGCTTCCCTCAAATCTCCAACGCCCACGGCAGATAGGGACCGAACTGTCTCACGACGTTCTAAACCCAGCTCGCGTACCACTTTAAA
>SLKC01000044.1 GCA_007134775.1 Ectothiorhodospiraceae bacterium
CTGATCGCGCGCATCACTTCCTTCTACCACGTCTGGCTGCCCCCGTTCGTGCTCTGGTTGTGCTGGCACAGCGGCTATGATGCCCGCGGGGTCTGGTTGCAGTGTATCATTGGCACGGTGGTGATATTCGGTGCCCGCTTCGCCAGCGAGGCCGAGCGCAACATCAACTTCGCCTTCGAGCCGCTGGTGGTCGAACTGGCGTGGCTGCCCACCGGTCTGTACCTGGTGCTGTTGGCGCTGGTGACGGCGGTGTGCGTCTATTGGCCTGGTCATCTGCTCGTGCGGTCGCTCCTCGCGCGCCTGCCGCGGCGGCGGGTGTGTGCCACGCACTGAGCGGGCCGGGCTGCGAGTGCTTTACGGACACCGGGTGGAGGATGCCGCAATGAAGGTGAGCGTCGAGCTGTGTGTCGTCCCGCTGGGCGTCGGCGTCTCCGTCGGCGACCATGTCGCTACCTGCCAGCGCGTGCTCGCTGAAGAGGGCTTCGAGGTCCAGATGCACGCCTACGGCACCAACTTCGAAGGCGAATGGGACGCCGTCATGGCCGCTGTACGCCGCTGCCACGAGGTCGTCCACGCCAACGGCGCCCCGCGTATCTTCACCAGCATGAAGCTGGGCACGCGCACCGATCGCGAGCAGTCGCTCGACGACAAGATCGACAGCATTCGGGCCCGCCTCGACGACACCCCGCCGGGGCCCGACTAGGCGGCCCCGCCGCGGCGGCCGCCGGCGCGTGGGTCGAACGCACCCGCACGGCGTCGCTCCGCCACCGCGTGCAGCGCCCGGATCGGCGCGCCGATCCGACTCCCCACTCGCCCGGCCTCGCCCGCCGTGGCGCAAAGCGAAAGGACAGGGCAATGGACAACTTGCGCGGTAGCCTCCTGATGGTGGCCGCGATGGCGGCGTTCGCTCTCGAGGACACACTGATCAAGCTGATGTCCGCGGGCCTGCCGATGGGCCAGGTCGTCGCCATGCTCGGCTGCTTTGGCGCGCTCTTCTTCGGCACGCTCACGTGGGCGCGCGGCCATCGCGTGTTGGCGCCGGCCCTGCTCTCGCGCGCGGTCCTCCTGCGCAACCTCGGCGAGATGATCGCCACGGCCTCGTTCGTCTCCGCGATCGTGCTCACCGAGCTGGCGAGCGCCTCAGCCATCCTGCAGGCGACACCGCTCGCCGTTACCCTGGGGGCGGCGATCTTCCTCGGCGAGAGCGTCGGCTGGCGGCGCTGGACCGCCATCGGGGTCGGCTTCGCCGGCGTGCTGCTGATCATCCGCCCCGGACTGGAGGGCTTCACCCCGGCCTCGCTGTTCGCCGTGCTCGCCGTCGCCGGGCTCGCCCTGCGCGATCTTTCGGTGCGCGCCGTGCCCGCCAGTGTCACCAGTGGCCAGCTCTCGACCTGGGGCTTCGCCACGGTCATCCCCACCGGTCTGCTGATGATGCTGGCGATGGGGGCCGGCCCCGAATGGCCGACTCCGGCCGATATGGCCCGTCTCGGGGGTGCGGTCGTCGTCGGCGTGAGCGGCTATTACGCTATCGTGGCGGCGACGCGTACCGGGGAGGTCTCCGTGGTGGTGCCGTTTCGCTACACGCGGCTGATCTTCGCGCTGATCCTCGGCATGGTCGTCTTCGGCGAGCGCCCCGATGCGCTGATGCTCACTGGCGCCGCGCTGATCGTCGGGGCGGGTCTCTACACCATCTGGCGGGAGGCACGGGCCGCACCCGCCCCCGCCGCCGAGACCTCCGGCTGGAACTGAGCGCCGCGGTGCCTACGCGCGCCACTACGGCCACGGGCCGGGTCGCGAGCGCCGCACACGCCGCGAGCAACATGGCGATCGCCTGTCCGGCTGAACGGGATTGCCGCCCCTCTACGGGGAGCCATCGTGGTACCGCGGAGTGCGTGTACGGCAGCGCCGGAGGGCGGCGGCGTGGTGGGAGCGAGACGTCGCCGTGGCGTGCTTCAGGCCTTGCGGCGGCGCCGTCCGCCGCGGCGCTGGCCCCCGCCCGGCGCCTCGCCGAGCAGGCGCACGCGCACGGCCGGATGGTGGGGTTCTGCGAGCAGACGGCGGTTGATGCGGTCGATCTGCTCCGGGGCGAACTCGCTCCAGTTCGCGATCTCATCGCTGGAGCGTCGGCAGCCCTCGCAGTAGCCATCGACACCCAGCCGGCAGACCCCGATGCAGGGACTTCGCGTCAGCAGCTCACTCACAAGGGGGCTCCGGTTGCCAAACGGTCCATTCTGCTCCATCGGGGCCACCACGCACCAGGCGCGCGCGCTCAGCAGCGCTGGCGCTGCAGGAAATCCCGGTCCAGGCGATGCTTCCACGCAAGCATCAACCGCCCATGCCACCACCAGCGCCCGCGTAGGGCGAGCCCGGTACCGTCGCCCAGATTGAGGATGGTCAGATAGCGCCGCTGTGGGTGGTAGGCGCGTAGTACCCCTTCGTTCAGGGCGGCGGCGAGATTCACCTGCAGGATCGGAGCCTGGCGCACCCCGAAGACGCCGACCCGCGGCAGGGGGCGCGGCAGGAAGTGGGCACAGTCGCCCACCGCGAACAGCGTCGGGTACTGCGGATGCTGCAGCGTGGCCGTCACCGGGATGCCGTCGCTCGTCGCGCCAAGCGTGCGGGCGAGGCCCACCGCCCGCAGCCCTGTGGCCGCGACCAGATAGTCGGCCTCCGCCGGCGCCTCGTCGAGGCGCGCCTCCCCGGTGTCGGTGAACCCGAGCCGGCAGCCCGCGCGCAGCGTGACACCGCGCCCTTGCAGGTTGGCCGCGACCCGACGGGCCGCCCCGGCGGGCGCATCGGGCAGAAGCCGATCGCCCGCATGGCAGAGCGTGAGGCGGACGTCGAGGCCTTCGCGCCGGGCCAGCCCCGCGAGATTGCCCATCACCTCGCAACCCGTCGGCCCACCGCCGACGACCGTCACGCGCAAGGGGGAATCACGGCGTTGGGAACAGAGCTCGGCGCGCAGCCGCGCCAGCCCGGCGATCGGCTTTACTGGCCACAGCCGGGGATCGCTCGGTAGCGGTTCGGGCAGGTCGACCTCGCTGCCGATGTTGAACGAAGCCACGTCGTAGTCCAGCACGCGGCCGTCGTCGAGCACCAGCTTGCGCTCATTGGCGCGTACCGAAGTCACCGAGCCGTCGTGCCAGTGCACGCCGCAGCGCTGGGTCAGCTCGGCGAGATCGATGCGGTCTTCGGCCGGCTCGCGACTGCCGCCGACGACCGCCGTGGCGAGTCCCGAATACCAGAAGTAGCGCGGCGCGACGAGCGTGACCTGCGCCCCGGCCCCATGCAGCGAAGCCGCCGCCCGCACCACATGGAGATGGGCATGGCCACCACCGACCAGCACGACATGCCGGTTCGCCGTCACCGGCCCGGCAAACCAGCGGCACGACCGGCCGGCGCAGCACGCGGAGCGCAGGGTGATGAGGCCATGATCGCGGGGCCGCCCCCGGCATCGGCGTGCCCGCTGTGGCTTGGAGCGACAATCATTACTGGGGAGTCCATGTGCGTGGGCACTGCGCCGAAGGGACCCTCACGCCCCCGACACACCGGGGCGGGCGGGCGGCCGACACCATCGGGGCGCGTCCCGGTGGCGACAACGTAGCCTCATTGTAAGGCGGTGCAGACCTCCATTGAACCCCGGCGCGCGGCCGCGGTGCAGTCTTGCCGCCGGAGAGCGATGCCATCGATACGAGGTCACCACCCCCGGTCACAATGCTTTGCCATCCCCTCCACGGTCATCGTCAGCTAACATCGGGCCTCAGGCCAGCGGCGAGCGAGGGAATGGCCAGGGAGTACCCCACCAGCCAATGCTTCATTGCGCAGCGCGCTCGCCGGGGCCGTTGATGGATCGCGCGGCGCGCATCTATCGCATCCACGAGCGGCTGCGCGCCAGCCGCCACCCCGTGGCGCTGCAGCGCCTGCTCGAAGAACTCGAAGTCTCGCGCGCCACCGTCAAGCGCGACATCGAGACGATGCGGGACTACCTCGGCGCCCCGCTCAAGTACAGCGCGCGTGGCAACGGCTACTACTATGACGACAGCGACGGGCGCTTCGAACTCCCCGGCCTGTGGCTCAACCACAGCGAGCTGTACGCCCTGCTTGCCGCCGAACAGTTGCTCGAAGACGTCCAGCCCGGGCTCCTCGGGGCGAAGGTCGGGCCCCTGCGCTCCCGGATCCGCAAGCTGCTCGGCTCGGGCGGCAGCGACGCCGACGAGGTGCGCCGCCGCGTGCGCATCGACCGCGTTGGCTCGCGCGCCGCGCCCGGCGAGGCCTTCGGCACCGTCGTCGGCGCGACCCTCAGCCGCAAGCAGCTCACCTTCGCCTACCACGGCCGCAGCCGCGACGAGCGCAGCGAGCGCCGGGTCGAGCCGCAGCAACTCATCCACTATCGCGGCAACTGGTACCTCTCCGCCCACTGCACCGAGCAGGGCGCCCTGCGCCTGTTCGCCGTCGAGCGTATCGACCACCCGCGCGTCCTTGACGAGCACGCCCGCGACGAGGATGCCACAGCCCACGACCGCCACCTGCGCGCCAGCTTTGGCATCTTCACCGGTACCGCCGCGGCCTGGGCGGTCCTGCGCTTCTCCCCCTACGCCGCGCGCTGGGTCGCCGACGAGGCCTGGCACCCCGACCAGATCGGCCAGTGGAC
>SLKC01000047.1 GCA_007134775.1 Ectothiorhodospiraceae bacterium
CGCAGGACGGTGAAGGGCAGGATCACCCTCCCGTACTGGGATTGCTTGAGGGTGCCCCGGAGGAGGTCTGCAACGCCCCAGAGGAACGTCGCGAGGTTGTCCTGGTTCATCCGGCTCTCTTATGGGTTATTGGCGGTCACATCAGGGCCGCAGTGTGCCGCGATGGGCCGGGGGAGGCCAATATTGGGGGTGGCCGGCTGGGTCGCGAGCCTCGCCTGGCGCCTCTGGAAGGGCGACGGCCCCGGACGGTCCGGTGCCGAGAGGCGTTGTGCGCGCACTTGTCAGCCTATCGGTGAGGGGCTGGCGACTCGGGGAACAGCTCGCCCTGGTCGCCGGCACGGGGCGGGGCCTGGAAGTGTGCGCTGCTCGGCGTGATCCGCCGGGCGGGGGCGATACCGGCGCGGTGGCAGGCTTGCCGGAAGCGCTGCGCCAGGAGTGCGGCCCATGGCCCGGTACCTTGCATGCGCCGGCCGAACTGCGGGTCGTAGGCCGCGCCGGCGTGGCAAGCGCGCAGGCGCGACAGGACGCGTTCGGCGCGATCGGGGTAGTGGTGGTGCAGCCAGTCCTCGAATAGCGGACGGACCTCGCGCGGCAGGCGCAGCAGGACGTAGCCGGCGCTGCGCGCACCGGCGTCGCCGGCGGCGCTGACGAGCTGCTCCAGCTCGTGGTCGGTGAGCGCCGGGATCACCGGTGCGATCAGCGTCCCACAGGGGATGCCGGCCGCGGAGAGGCGTTCGATGACCTGCAGCCGCCGTCTCGGCGCGGCGGCGCGCGGTTCGAGCCGGCGCTTGAGGCCGCGGTCGAGGCTGGTCAGGCTGACCATTACCGCCACCGCATCGTAGCGCGCCAGCTCCTGGAGCAGATCGAGGTCGCGTTCGATCAGCGCGCCCTTCGTGACGATCGTCACCGGGTGGCGGAACTCGGCGAGCACGGCCAGCAGCGAGCGCGTGACGCGATAGTCGCGCTCGATGGGCTGATAGGGGTCGGTATTCGCGCCCAGGTTGATCGAGGCGGGCTCATAGCCGGGCCGGCGCAGTTCCTCTTCCAGGCGACTGGCGGCATCGGCCTTGTACAGCAGCCGGCTCTCGAAGTCCTGCCCCGGGGAGAGCCCGATACGGGCGTGGTCAGGCCGGGCGTAGCAGTAGATACAGCCGTGCTCGCAGCCGCGGTAGGGGTTCAGCGAGCGGTCGAAGGGGAGGTCGGGTGACTGGTTCCAGGCGATGACGCGGCGCGGGCGGTCGATGCCGACCGTGGTCGTCAGCGGCGGGGGTGGCTCGTCGAGACTGCCCCAGCCGTCGTCGATTGCCACGCGGGTCCAGGCCTCGAAACGCACGTCGGGGTCGTTCAGGGCGCCGCGGCCCTTGCGCGCGGTGCGCTGTGGCGGGTCCTCACTCATGGGAGTGACTGTATAAAAGATCAGTTCGGCTGTCAGCCCGATCCCGGTGGCGTGGCCGAGCGCGCGGTTCAGTAGGCGGGAATGCGGCGGTAGCGCGGTACCGCGCCGTGGATTGGGTCGTGGCGCCAGTACGGATCGTGGTAGCGGTAGATCGGATCCGGTAGGGCCGCCCACAGATAGATCGGGTCGGCGGCGAGCACGGGGTAGCGGTAGTCGTAGTCGCCGATCGGCCGCTCGCTGAACTCGGCAAGCTCACCGGTGACTGTGATCAGCCGATCCCTGGGGAAGGCGGCCGGGTCGAGGAAACCATCGCGGCAGGCGAGGAAGCGGTGGCTGGCCCCGCCACCAACGATCGGGCGCGCGTTGGCGTCGAGCGGCAACGCCAGGATCTCGAAGCAGGTGCGCTCGCGCTCGGGCAGGACGTCGAGCAGGCGCCCACCCCAGCGCACGGAGGCGCCGATGTCCTCGGTGGAGGCGTCTGCGGCATCGATGTCGGCGAACTCCCCGCGCAGGCTCTCGGGCGTGGTCGCGCAGCCCGCGAGCAGGGTCGCGAAGAGGATGCCGATGGCGTAACGTCGGGCGCAGGACATCGCTGTCATCATCAGGGCTCCTCGTCCTTCCGACCGCGCGGGCGGCGGGGGGTTCAGTCCGAACCGTCGACGTATCGTTGTGCGTTGCCCGGTGGGGGTAGCCGCAACACGGACGCGGCAAGCGCCCGGACGCTCGGTTATACTTTGCGCCCGCCAAACCAATCTCTGAGCGTACATCATGCCATCACTGGTCCTGCTTTCGGGCAGTCTGCGCCGTGATTCGCGCAACACGGCCCTCGCTCGCGCCCTTGCTGCGCTCGCCCCGGACGACTACCGCTGCGAGGTGGCAACGCCGGCGGCGATACCGCTCTATGATGGTGATCTGGAGCAGTCCGAGGGAATTCCCGCCGCCGTGAGCAAGCTCAAGGAGCGCATTGCGGCGGCCGATGGCCTCGTGCTGGTCACGCCGGAGTACAATCAGGGCGTGCCTGGCGTGCTCAAGAACACCATCGACTGGATCTCGCGCCCGCCCGGTGATGCCGCTCGCGTGCTCCGGGGCCGCCCGGTCGCCCTCTGCGGGGCGACACCGTCGACGGCGGGTACCCGCACGGCGCAGTATGCGTGGCTGCCGACGCTGCGAGGGCTCGGCATGCTGCAGTGGGCCGGCGGGTCGCTCCTGGTTGGCTCAGCCGGTGAGGCATTCGACGCCGACGGTGCCTTCGCCGATCCCGCCATGCGGGATCGCGCGCAGCGCTTCATCACGGAGTTCGGCCGCTGGGCGGCCGCACAGCGCGCCCTGGGAACGGACTGAGGCGCGCGCTTTCGCTTTTTTTGCCATTCGCAAACACGGGAACACCATGCTCGATCCGAAACGACTGCGTAACGACATCGAGACGATCGCCGCCGCGGTCGGCCGCCGGGGCTTTGAACTGGATGTGGAACAGTTCCGGCGACTGGAGGAGCGCCGCCGCGATCTGCAGACGGAGACCCAGCGACTCCAGCATGAGCGCAACGAGCGCTCGAAGCGCATCGGCGAGGCCAAGGCGCGCGGCGAGGACATCGAGCCCCTGAAGTCGGAGGTGACCGAGATCGCGGGGCGCCTCAAGGAGGCGGAGGCCGAACTCGATACCCTGCAGGCGGAGATCGAGGAGTTCCTGATGGGGATCCCGAATCCGCCGCATGACGATGTCCCGACCGGCGACGATGAGGAGGACAACGAAGAGGTGCGGCGCTGGGGCGAGCCGCCCGCATTCGACTTCGAGCCCCGCGACCACGTCGACCTCGGCGCGCGCCACGACTGGATGGATTTCGAGGCGGCGGTGCGGGTGGCCGGGGCGCGCTTTGTGGTCATGAGCGGTGCGATGGCCCGGCTCCACCGGGCCCTTATCCAGTTCATGCTGGATATCCACACGCGCGAGCACGGCTACCGCGAGATGTATGTGCCGTTCCTGGTGAACGCGGCCAGCGCGCGCGGTACGGGCCAGCTACCCAAGTTCGAGGAGGATCTGTTCGTGACCGCGGGCGATCCGGCCTACTACCTGATCCCGACCGCGGAGGTGCCGGTCACGAATCTGGCGCGCGATCGCATCATCGAGGCCGGTCAGTTGCCCATGCGGATGACCGCACACACCCCCTGTTTCCGTTCCGAGGCGGGCTCCTACGGCAAGGACACCCGCGGCATGCTGCGCCAGCACCAGTTCGAAAAGGTGGAGTTGGTCCAGTTGGTCGCGCCGGAGCGCTCCTGGGACGCACTCGAGGAGCTGACCGGCCACGCCGAGGTGGTGATGCAGCGCCTCGGGCTGCCCTACCGCGTGGTCACGCTCTGCACGGGCGACCTCGGCTTTTCGGCGGCGAAGACCTATGACATCGAGGTCTGGCTGCCGGGCCAGCAGCGCTACCGCGAGATCTCCTCCTGCAGTAACTTCCTCGACTTCCAGGCCCGGCGCATGGGGGCGCGCTGGCGCAATCCGCAGACGCGCAAGCCGGAGTATCTGCACACCCTGAACGGCTCGGGCGTCGCCGTGGGCCGCGCGCTCCTCGCGATCGTGGAAAACTACCAGCAGGCAGATGGCGCGATCGCGATCCCCGAGGCGCTACAGCCCTACATGGGCGGGGCCGAATTCCTGGAGGAGTGAGAGCGCCGCACCGGCGGAGCCCGGTACGGACTGTGGGAGCGGCGGGCTTGCCAGCGGATCGGGCTCGCGAAGGCGCTACCCCGCACGATTCGCGGCCGAGGCCGCTCCTACCTGGGGGCTGTTCCTGTGGATCTGCGGCGGGGCGTCAGGAGGCCTGCGCCAGCATGATCAGCAGGGCGACGAACAGCACCACGCCGCCAATCGGGATCAGGAGGCTCAGCCAGTCCTGTGCGCTTCCCTTGGGGCTGTCGCGCAGGGCCGAACCCAGGCGCGGCCCAAAGAGCAGGATGGCGGTCAGGGCCAGCGCGCCCAGCGCGATCTGCATCCAGAGGTCCATGTCGTCTCTCCGTTTCCGTGTTTCCAGCCCGCAATGCAGAAGCCCCGCCGGTGGCGGGGCTTCTGCAGGATTTGCGCTGCATGGCGCGCGGTTCAGCGCTCCCCGGCGAACGCCATCAGTAGATGGAGCAGGGAGGTGAACAGATTGTACAGCGCGATGTAGAGCGTGATCGTCGCCATGATGTAGTTCGTCTCGCC
>SLKC01000013.1 GCA_007134775.1 Ectothiorhodospiraceae bacterium
AGAAGGTGCACTTCTCCGACTTGCCGCTCTTCCAGTTGTAGTAGATCTTCTTGTACGGGCAGCCCGAGACGCACATGCGCCAGCCCCGGCACATCTCCTGGTCGATGAGGACGATGCCGTCTTCCTCGCGCTTGTAGATCGCGCCGGATGGGCATGACGCCACGCAGGTCGGGTTGAGGCAGTGCTCGCACAGCCGCGGCAAGTACATGATGAAGGTGTTCTCGAACTGGCCGTAGATCTCCTTCTGCACCTGCTCGAAATTGTAGTCCTTGCTACGCTTGGAGAACTCGCCGCCGAGGATCTCCTCCCAGTTGGGGCCCCACTCGATCTTCTCCATACGCTCGCCGGTGATCGCCGAAACGGGGCGCGCCGTCGGCATCGTCTTGCTGTCACCAGCCGCCTGCAGGTGGGTGTGCTCGTAGTCCCAGGGCTCGTAGTAGTCCTCGATCGCGGGCATGTCGGGATTGGCGAAGATGTTCGCCAGTACCCGCCAGCGGCCACCGATGCGCGGCTGCAGCTCGCCATTGCTCAGTCGCTGCCAGCCCCCGCGCCAACGCTCCTGATTCTCCCAGTCCTTCGGGTACCCGACGCCGGGCTTCGTTTCCACGTTGTTGAACCAGGCGTACTCCATGCCCTCGCGCGAGGTCCACACGTTCTTGCAGGTCACTGAACAGGTATGACAGCCAATGCACTTATCCAGGTTCAGCACCTTGCCGATCTGTGCGCGGATTCTCATTTCAGGCGCCCTCCGTCGTCGCGGCTGGCTCCGATGACTCATCCATCCAGTCGACGTCCCGCATCTTGCGGACGATGATGAATTCGTCCCGATTGCAGCCCACGGTGCCGTGGTAATTGAAGAAGTAGCTCTGCTGAGCGTAACCCCCGATCATGTGTGTCGGCTTCAGTACCGCGCGTGTGACGGAGTTGTGGATACCGCCCCGGTTTCCGGTGATCTCGGAGCCGGGCGTATTCGAGATCTTCTCCTGGGCGTGGTACATCATCGACATGCCTTCGGGCACGCGCTGGCTGACTACGGCGCGCGCGGTCAGTGCGCCGTTGATGTTGAAGGCCTCGATCCAGTCGTTGTCCTCGATGCCCGCCTTTTGCGCGTCCACTTCGCTGATCCAGACGATCGGCCCACCGCGCGACAGCGTCAGCATGAGCAGGTTGTCGGTGTAAGTACTGTGGATGCCCCACTTCTGGTGCGGGGTGATGAAGTTGAGTACGACCTCCTCATTGCCGTTGCTATGCGTACCCAGCATCGGCTCGATCGTCTTCAGATCGACCGGTGGCTTGTAGACGCACAGACACTCACCGAATTCGCGCATCCACAAGTGATCCTGGTAGAACTGCTGCCGCCCTGTAAGCGTGCGCCACGGGATCAACTCGTGGACATTCGTGTAGCCGGCGTTGTAGCAGACGTGCTCGGAATCCACACCCGACCAGGTCGGCGACGAAATAATCTTGCGCGGCTGCATGACCAAGTCGCGGAAACGCAGCTTTTCCTCCTCGCGATGGATGCCGAGATGGCTGTGATCGAGGCCCGTGATCTTGCCCAAACTGGTCCACGACTTGACCGAAACCTCGCCGTTGGTCTCCGGCGCAAGCATCAGGATCGTCTCGCAGGCGTCGATCGCCGAGTCGATCTTCGGTCGATCGTGGCTCACCCCCTCCTCGCGTACGCGGCCGTTGAGATCACCGAGCTGCCGGACCTCGTCCTCGGTGTTCCAGGCAATGCCCTTGCCGCCATTGCCAATGTCGGTCATCAACGGCCCCAGCGCCGTGAACTTGCGATAGGTATCGGGGTAGTTGCGCTGGATCGGCACGAGGTTCGGCATCGTCTTGCCGGGCACGGGATCGCACTCGCCCTTCTTCCAGTCGCGCGGGTTGAACGGCTCGGCCAACTCGGCCGGCGTGTCGTGATTGTGCGGCAGCGTAACCACGTCCGTTTCTTCGCCCAGATGACCGGGAACGAGCTCGGCGAAGCGCTTAGCGATACCCTTATAAATATCCCAGTCGGAGCGCGACTCCCACGCTGGATCCACGGCCGCTGTCAGCGGGTGGATGAACGGGTGCATATCCGAGGTGTTGAGATCGTTCTTCTCGTACCAGGTCGCGGTCGGCAGCACGATGTCGGAGTACATGCAGGTCGTCGACATGCGAAAGTCGAGTGTGGTCAACAGGTCCAGCTTGCCTTCGGCGGCCTCGCGCCAGGTCAGTTCCACCGGGCGTTCCGCGTCGGCGGCGAGTTCTTCGTCCTGCAAGCCGGTCTCCGTGCCGAGCAGGTATTTGAGGAAATACTCGTGGCCCTTGCCCGAGGAGCCGAGTAGGTTGGAGCGCCAGACGAAGAGGTTGCGCGGGAAGTTGGCCGGGTTGTCCGGATCCTCACAGGCGAAGCCGAGTTCGCCGCTTTTGAGCTGTTCGACGATATACTCCTTGACATCCTTACCCGCTTCTGCGGCTTCCCGAGAGACCTGGAGCGGATTGCGACCAAGCTGCGGGGCGGAGGGCAACCAGCCCATGCGCTCGGCACGGACGTTGTAGTCAATCAGGCTGCCATCCCACTGCTCGTGATGCGCCAGTGGTGACAGGATCTCGTCGACCTTGAGCTTCTCGTGGCGCCACTGGCTGGTATGGTTGTACCAGAACGAGGTCGAGTTCATGTGCCGCGGCGGTCGGTGCCAGTCGAGCGAAAAAGCCAGTGGCGCCCAGCCCGTCTGCGGGCGCAGCTTCTCCTGCCCGACGTAGTGGGCCCAGCCGCCCCCGCTCTGACCGATGCAGCCACACATCATCAGCATGTTGATGACACCCCGGTAATTCATGTCCATGTGATACCAATGGTTCATCGCCGCGCCGATGATGATCATCGACTTGCCGTGGGTCTTGTGCGCCGTCTCGGCGAACTGGCGCGCGACGGTGATGACCTTGTCGCGTGGCACGCCCGTGATCCGCTCCTGCCATGCCGGGGTGTAGGGCACGTCATCATCAAGGCTCGATGCGACATTGTTACCACCGAGGCCCCGATCGATGCCGTAGTTGGCCACAGTCAGATCGAATACGCTGGCGACCCGCGCGGTCGAGCCATCGGCGAGCTGAATGTGGCGCACGGGTACGCGTCGGGCCTGAACCTCATCGTGATCGGTCGCCGACCAGTGGGGATTGCCGCCCCCGCCGAAGTAGGGGAAGGCGACAGCGATCGCTTCGTCATGCTGACCCGATTGCGACACCTCGAGTTGCACTTCGCGACCGTCAGCGGCTTTTTGCTCAAGATTCCACCGCCCGCCTTCCTCACCCCAGCGGAAGCCGATCGATCCGCGCGGCGCAACGATTTCGCCACTGTTCGCATCGAAGGCCAGCGTCTTCCACTCGGGGTTGTTGGTCTCGTCGAGTCTGCCATCGAGATCACTAGCGCGCAGGAAGCGCCCCGGCACGCTGTAATCGCCGCGCTGATCGAGCATGACCAGGCAGGGCATGTCCGTGTAACGGCGGATGTAGTCGTCGAAATAGTCGCTGGAGTTCTGCACATGCCATTCCTTGAGAATGACATGGCCCAATGCCATCGCCAGCGCCGAGTCGGTGCCCTGCTTCGGATGGAGCCAGATATCACCGAACTTGGACGCCTCCGAGTAGTCGGGCGTCACGGTCACGGTCTTGGTGCCGTTGTAGCGCGCCTCGGTCATGTAGTGCGCATCGGGCGTTCGGGTCTGCGGCACATTTGAGCCCCACATCATCAGGAACTTCGAGTTGTACCAGTCCGCCGACTCCGGCACGTCGGTCTGCTCCCCCCAGGTCTGCGGTGATGCCGGGGGCAGGTCGCAGTACCAGTCATAGAAGCTCATGCAGACGCCGCCGATCAGCGATAGGTACCGCGTGCCTGCGGCATAGGAGACCATCGACATCGCCGGAATGGGCGAAAAACCAATGACGCGATCGGGACCGTACTGTTTGGCCGTGTAGATATTCGCCGCAGCGATGATCTCGTTCACTTCCCGCCAATCGCCGCGCACCATGCCGCCGAGTCCGCGCCGCGATTTATAGGCCTTTGCCCGCTGGGGCGTCTCGACGATCGACTGCCAGGCATCGACCGGATCGCCGTATTCGGCTTTCGCCTCGCGCCACAGCTCGAGCAGCCGGCGGCGGATCAACGGATGTTTGACCCGGTTCGCGCTATAGACGTACCAGGAATAACTGGCACCGCGCGCACAACCGCGCGGTTCGTGGTTCGGCAGTCCAGGTCGCGTACGCGGATAGTCGGTCTGCTGGGTTTCCCAGGTAATCAGGCCGTTCTTGACGTAGATTTTCCAGGAACAGGATCCCGTACAGTTGACCCCGTGGGTGGAGCGCACAATGCGGTCATGCTGCCAACGCTGGCGGTAGCCGTCCTCCCACCGGCGATCCTGATCCGTTGTCACGCCGTGATCGCCGGCGAACGGCTCTTGCTGACGACGGAAGAACAACAGATTGTCGAGAAAATGACTCATGTTTCAGCTCCTCGTGCCGGCCACTGCCGGCATGACACGTACATTGGCGACCTCGCGGGCGCGTCCTGTTCAAACCCTTAGCGACCCTCCCGGCCGCCTCCCGTCGCAAGG